>NZ_JBEOPL010000010.1:0-163589 GCF_040310065.1 Shewanella sp. TB7-MNA-CIBAN-0143 | reverse complement strand
ATAAGAAGTCTGAAACAGAAACAAGAAATGCAGCTTAAAATTTAAGTAAAGAGTGCCAACTACCTTGAAAAACACCGGAGTCGTCATGTTTATGGATATCAGGAGCAAGTTACAGTGAAATATTTAACTTTATGGATAAGCAAAAAGTTAAATACCAAGCAGGAACACAATCCCGGAAAGTAAATATGGATCAAGTTGTTAAATATACTGATAACACGTTAGGTTATGATGCAATGTTAATTGTAGGTGCATTAGCTGATTTATGTGATGGTAAATATGAAAATGAAGATTTAGAAGAAGGTCTTAAACATTTACAAAATAGTTTAAAGCTTGGCTTATCAGATAGCTTTGAACTTTGGTTGTACTCAAAAGGTTATGTTGACAGAGAAATATGTAAACTACTATCAAGATCTTTCAATGAAGGTCGTATTAATATAGCTAACTTTGAAAATAACATATTAGATGAAAATAGCGAACTAGTGACTAAAGTTATGTCGAAAATGCCAACATATTTTTCTAATATAACCGTTAATTAGTTCTAAATGGGTAAGCAGTATGATCTTCCCCTAAATCAGTAAACATATTTAACCCAAACAAAAAGCCCCGATACTGTTAGGTATCGGGGCTTTCTCTATTCTTTTACAAGAAATTTGGCTTTAAGCTTTTAGGCTTGAAACAACACTTGATCTAACGCAGGAAAAATCAGCTTAGAGCAAGGATTTTTGTCACGAAGCGTAGTGTTTTTCTACGTGAGTGGCAAAGTAACGCCGCTATAACTGATTTTAACTAGCTAGATTACATCATGCCGCCCATTCCGCCCATACCACCCATTCCGCCCATATCTGGTGCAGAATCTTGTGGTACTTCAGCAATCATCGCTTCAGTCGTGATCATTAAGCCCGCGATAGACGCGGCGAACTGTAGTGCGCTACGAGTTACTTTAGTTGGGTCTAGGATACCCATTTCTAACATGTCACCGTAAGTGTCGTTACCCGCGTTGTAACCGAAGTTACCTTCGCCGTTTTTAACAGTGTTAGCCACAACTGATGCTTCTTGACCAGCGTTAGTTGCGATTTGACGTAAAGGCGCTTCCATAGCACGTAGTGCAATTACCACACCGTGCTTTTGGTCTTCGTTCAATACTTCAACATCTTTAATTTTGCTTGCTACGCGAACAAGGGCAACACCACCACCGGCGACCACACCTTCTTCAACCGCTGCGCGAGTTGCATGCAATGCATCTTCTACGCGAGCTTTTTTCTCTTTCATTTCAACTTCTGTTGCTGCGCCAACTTTGATTACTGCAACACCGCCAGCTAACTTAGCCATACGCTCTTGAAGCTTTTCTTTGTCGTAGTCTGAAGTTGAATCTTCAACTTGTTGTTTGATTTGCGAAACACGTGCAGAAATTTGCACTTGGTCGCCACTACCATCGATGATTGTAGTGTTATCTTTAGTGATGATTACGCGCTTAGCTGTACCTAAATCTTCTAGAGTGGCTTTTTCAAGTTCTAGACCGATTTCTTCAGCGATAACAGTACCGCCAGTTAGGATAGCAACGTCTTGAAGCATTGCTTTACGACGGTCGCCAAAACCAGGAGCTTTAACAGCAGCCACTTTAACGATGCCACGCATGTTGTTCACAACGAGTGTCGCTAATGCTTCGCCTTCAACGTCTTCTGCAACGATAAGCAATGGCTTACCTGTTTTAGCTAGACCTTCAAGGATTGGTAACAATTCACGGATATTAGAAACTTTTTTGTCTACTAATAAAATGAATGGGCTGTCTAATTCAATGCTGCCAGTTTCTGGCTTGTTGATGAAGTATGGTGATAAGTAACCACGGTCAAACTGCATACCTTCAACAACGTCTAATTCGTTTTCAAGCGCTTGGCCTTCTTCAACGGTGATAACGCCTTCTTTACCGACTTTTTCCATTGCGGTTGCAATGATGTCGCCGATTGACTCGTCAGAGTTAGCAGAAATTGTACCTACTTGAGCAATCGCTTTAGTGTCTGAACATTCTTGAGAAAGTAGTTTAAGTTCAGCAACGGCTGCGATAACGGCTTTGTCGATACCGCGCTTAAGGTCCATTGGGTTCATACCCGCTGCAACTGCTTTTAGGCCTTCAACAACAATAGCTTGTGCTAATACTGTTGCAGTAGTGGTACCGTCACCGGCAGCATCATTAGCTTTAGAAGCAACTTCTTTAACCATTTGTGCGCCCATGTTTTCGAACTTGTCTGTTAGTTCGATTTCTTTAGCAACTGACACACCATCTTTGGTGATCATTGGCGAACCAAAGCTTTTATCTAAAACAACGTTACGACCTTTAGGGCCTAAGGTTACTTTAACTGCGTTGGCTAGGATGTTAACGCCTGCAAGCATTTTTACGCGTGCGTCGTTACCAAATAAGACTTCTTTTGCTGCCATTTTTTGATGTTCCTTTAAATTTAATGATTAATTGGAAAGTCGATTGATGCGTGAGGCTTAGCCTACGACTGCCATCAGGTCAGCTTCTGACAGGATTAACACTTCTTCACCGTCAATTTTTTCTTTCTTCACGCCGTAACCTTCATTGAAGATCACTACGTCGCCCACTTTAACGTCAAGTGGTGTAACTGTGCCATTTTCTGAGATACGACCGTTGCCTACTGCAAGGATTTTACCGCGAGTTGATTTTTCTGCTGCGCTGCCTGTAAGCACGATACCGCCTGCAGATTTAGATTCAACTTCTAAGCGTTTAACGATAACGCGGTCATGTAATGGACGAATATTCATCTATGAACTCTCCTAATGATTTGATGCCCAAAAAGCGAGGCTATTGACTAACAAATAAGGGTTTCCCCCTTGATGCATGTGATATGGGGGTGACTGGTCACAGATCCAAGGGGAATTTTAAAAATAATTGCACTTTTTTTACGTCTGTTTTATTAAAGCAATGCTAATCCTGATAGAATTCGGCTCCTTTGAAACACCAAACGTTTGAGAATAGATGAAAGACAGACACGGGTTGCTCAGCGCACCTATTGGTCGTGTACTGCTTAACATGACTTTGCCTAACCTGATTGGGATTATGACCATTCTAGGTGGCAGTCTGGTGGACATTTTTTTTATTAGCCAGTTGGGTACAGATGCACTGGCAGCAGTGAGCTTTACGTTTCCGGTAACCTTAGTGATTACCAGTATCGGCATTGGCATTGGCGCGGGTGTGTCTACCAATCTTGGTCGTTTGATTGGATCTGGGCATGCGCCCGAATCCAGAGTGTTTTTATTTGATGCCTTGTGCATGACACTGCTTATTATTTGGGGCTTGTCGATACTCGGCTGTGTGTTTATTGAACCTATTTTTAGTTTGCTTGGTGCTAACGGTGCCAGCTTGCCATTAATTAATGACTACATGTGGTACTGGTATTTAGGTGCGCCTGCCTTGGTGCTATTAATGGTGGGTAATCAAGCATTACGTGCCACAGGTGACACTCACTCGCCGGCTAAAATTATGATGCTGGCCGCCATTATAAACCTGGTTCTCGACCCGTTACTTATCTTCGGCATTGGCCCTTTTCCGCGTTTAGAAATTCAAGGCGCTGCTATTGCGACCACACTCTCTTGGGTAGTGGCAATGTCATTTGCTGGCCACTTGATTATTGTCAAACGTAAACTGGTTCAGTTTGCTGAGTTTGATGTGGGTCGATTAATTTTACATTGGAAAGTCTTATCCCATATCGCCCGCCCAGCGGCGTTAATGAATGTAATAAATCCTATTGCCAACGGCATTATAATGGCCATGTTGGCACGGATTGATCATGCGGGTGTGGCTGCCTTTGGCGCCGGAATTAGGCTTGAGTCGGTATTATTGATTGTGGTGATGGCGCTGTCGTCGAGTTTAATGCCGTTTATTGCCCAAAACCTAGGTGCCAGCCAACCTGAACGCGCCAAAAAAGCCTTATTGATGTCGTTGCGATTTGCTTTTGTATTTCAAACAATCTTGTTTATTCCGCTGTATTTTTATGCCGAACCTATCGCAAGACTGTTTACTCACGACCCACTGGTTATAGAGTGGCTGAGTTTTTATATTATGGTGTTGCCTGCCTCTTATGGGCCACTTGCCATTGTTATTATGGTTGCCACTAGCTTAAACGCTTACCATAGGCCGTTGAGTTCACTGGTGATTAACTTGTGCCGCTTAATGTTATTAATGTTACCGCTGGCGGCGCTAGGCTCGTATGTTGGCGGAGTGAAAGGGATTTTATTGGCGTTACCCATTGCGAATACATTGATGGGGATAGCTTGTTATTACCTGGCTACTCAAATTAGTGAGCCAAAAGAGATTAAGCACACGGTGCCTTGTTCAGATAACTCATTAGCCACTGACGGCGAGCAAGACGACACTAATAAACCAACCTCTCGCCTTGGCGAATATTAAACTGTGTTAATAATGGCAGCCACACTTGCTTTTTAATCTGTGTCAGTGGATTAATAACACTATATTACTTGCAATAAATCTTGGTTTAACATGAAAAAATCCATTTACGCCGCCATGCTCTCTGGCATTGTTTGCCCTGGCAGTGGCCAGATTTGGTTGGGTAAAAAGCTACTCGGCTGGGGATTTATCAGTGTCAGTATGGTGTGTATTGTGGTGATAATGGATCAAATTATTAGCCGTGCACAAGTGATTGCGGAGCAAATTTTAGCAGGCAATATCGGCAACGATTTAACCTCCATTTATGCTGCGGTATCCAACGTTGCCATCGACAGTAGCTCAACCATGCCGATACTCACTTGGATATTTTTAGCCAACTGGGGATTAAGTATCATCAGTGCATTTTGGTTTGGTGCTCAGCAAGATAAGCAACTCCAGCGGCAAGCTGATTCCGAGACAGGCGCAAAAACAAAAACAGCCAAGTAATGCATCTGCATTAGTCGGCTGTTTACGTTATATTTGATCAAGTGCTAAACGTGGCGCTTAACAAAATACGCTCTACACATCACGGCAAATCACAGATCAAACTTGGTCTTGTTAAATAAGCTGGTATTACCATAATGTGTATTAAGATGGTGTCATAAGTGGTGCGTATTAAGACGGCTTGTCGTCATCTTTGGGCTTAATAGGCTCTACATCTATAATATCGTCGCGATTGTCGTCATGACGCTCATCTTCAATATCATCATCACGATCATTTTTAATGTCATCATCAAGATCAACTACCTCAATTTGATGGCTACGTGGACGATCATTTTTACGTTCAAAATCACCGTCGAAAGTGTTGCCCTGTTGATCAAATGGCTTTTGCCCTGCAAATGGACCGGACTGTCCAAAAGGACTTTGTCCGCCACCAAAGCCAGGGGGAATACCACCATTAGCCACAACACGAAGTTGCATACGTTTGTATAAAAACGCCGCGATAGGAGCACGGGTAAATGGGGTTAATAAAATTAAGCCAATAAAGTCGGTGACAAAACCAGGAATAAGCAATAACACCCCAGCGGCAGCCAACATCATACCTTCAACAATTTCTTGCCCCGGAGCTTCACCTCGGGCTAATTTTTGTTGCACACTCATTAAAGTACTAAGGCCTTGGCTGCGTACCAATGACACTCCAACAACCGCGGTAAATAACACTAACGCGACTGTGGTCCATGAACCAATTGAGCTGGCAACTTCAATGAGTACATTGAGTTCAATAACCGGTATTAAAACAAATATTAACAATAAAATAAAAAACATATTGGCCTCTAAGGATCGCTTTTTGATAGAGTGACTACTTATAAGATAACAGAGTGGCGACCTGTAAAAAAACTGTTGCCGATGAAACTTAAATGGGGGTGAACGGGTCTCTTTTCAAGACGCGTCACGAATATCACCTCAGTTTAATGAAAATGCGTTTAAAAAAGCGTACTGTGATGACCTTGTGCATGATAACAGCATTAGCTTAAGTAAACTTTAAGACAACTTATGTATAAACCTGAACTGCTACTTATATTAACCACTTGCCCAGATGCTGACATTGCAGCCAATATTGCGACTGCATTAGTAGAGGCAAAGTTAGCGGCATGTGTACAAATAGGCCAAGCCGTTGAGTCAATTTATTATTGGGACAATAACATTTGTCAGTCACACGAAGTGCCAATACAGATAAAATGCATGGCAATTGATTACCATGCAATTGAACAGCTCGTGATCACCATGCATCCTTATGAAGTACCAGAATTCATTGCCACTCCAATTACCGGTGGTTTTGGCCCTTATTTACAATGGATAAAAGACAACTCACCATCATGAAAAAACTCGTCGCCATATGCCTGACATCATTGTTAATGATGTCATCAATGATACTCGCGCCAGCAGCACACAGCGCTAATGTATTGAGTAATAAATTCAGCTTTTTAAGCAGCGAACCTGAGTTAATGAAGGTTAACGATGCTTTTGTGTTTGATTACCAACAACAAGGTAATCAGCTCAAAATAAATTTTGTCATTGCAGAGGGCTATTATTTATATCGCGATAAGCTGCAGTTTTCGGTCGACGGTGCGGTGATTGGTGATATTGAATTACCTCATGGTAAAAACCATCATGACGAATACTTTGGCGACCAAGAGGTGTTTTACTCGTTTGTTGAAATCCCTATTGCGTTTAAAGAAGCGCAAGCCGATGCGGTATTTCATGTCACCTTTATGGGTTGTGCAGAAGGTACCTTGTGTTATCCGCCAACCAAGCACGATGTAACGTTAGCAGCGATTGAAGCAAATGACGGCACGTTAAGCAGTAAAAAAGTGATTGGCGCACCTGATGATGCGCAAGCATCAACAACGGCAACCGATGCACCAGCGGCACCCATTACTCAGCAAGACACGTTAAACCAAATGCTCCAAAACGATAGCCTATTATGGACCTTGGTGATTTTCTTTGGTTTAGGTATTGGCTTAGCATTAACACCGTGTGTGTTTCCGATGTACCCTATTTTGTCGGGCATTATTGTTGGTCAAGGCAAGAAACTCTCTACCGCTAAAGCCTTCACCCTATCAATGGCCTACGTGCAAGGCATGGCCATTACCTATTCATTATTAGGATTAGTGGTTGCCTCTGCCGGACTTAAGTTTCAAGCGGCATTACAACACCCTGCTATTTTGATTTTCTTGGCGGTGATGTTTGTGCTGCTGAGCTTATCGATGTTTGGCATGTACGATTTAAAGCTGCCATCGAAGTGGCAAGAAAAAATGAACTCGATGTCGAACAATCAAAAAGGTGGCAACCTTATTGGTGTGTTTATGATGGGGGTGATTTCAGGTTTAGTCGCTTCGCCTTGTACCACGGCGCCGTTATCTGGCGTGCTGATTTACGTGGCGCAGTCTGGCGACTTACTGCAAGGCTTTTTAGCACTGTATGTACTCAGCATGGGCATGGGTTTACCGTTATTAGTGATTGGGACTTCGGGTGGCAAAATCTTACCGCGCGCAGGAGCGTGGATGGACATTATTAAAACCATCTTTGGCTTCTTGCTGATTTCAGTTTCTATTGTAATGATTGGCCGTATTTGGCCTGGTTTAGTGTCCGATTTACTTTGGTCAGTATGGGCAATAAGCTTAATCGCTTACTTAATGCATCAAAACAGGTTGTCAGCATTTAACTGGAAACAAAGCACCCGTGGGGTGTTGTTATTACTGGCTTTGATGGCAAGTTTCTCATATGGCTTCCAAGCATTAATGAGCAGCTTTGGTCATCAATCCTCAAATATGACCCAAACCAGTATTGCTGGCAAAACCAACACCGAAGCCAATCACTTTATCCGTATTAAGTCGCTGGAAGACTTAGAAGTTGAATTGGATAAAGCCAGTATTAGCGGTAAAACGGTGATGTTAGATTTATACGCCGACTGGTGTGTGGCGTGTAAAGAATTTGAAGCCATTACCTTTAAAAATGCCGACGTGGAAACGCGTATGAACCAAATGGTGTTATTGCAAGCTGACGTGACTGCCAGCGATGACATTGATATCACCCTTTTAGAACATTATGGCGTGTTAGGTTTACCGACATTGTTAATGTTTAATAGCGACGGTGAGCAGCGTGAAGACTTGCGGGTTACCGGCTTTATGGGACCAAAAGATTTTGCTGCTCATTTAGATATACTGTTAGCAAAGTAACGTAAACCAAGGCATTAGCGGCCTGATATAGTCCGCTAATGCCGTCCGCGTATTGCAGTAATCTGATTACGTACTCTCATGCACCACTCTATTCAAATAGCGATATTTTTAGGCTCTCCCCCATCAAAACCAACAACCAAAGACAACCTAAATAAAATCGACATTGAATACATTAAAGATAATAAATCAGCCTTTGATTAATGAGCTTAATTAGCCAATATAGTTTTGTCGATTAATGTCATAGCGTTTTAATTTTGATGTTAATGTTGTTGGTTTTAACCCTAATAGTTGAGCCGCGCCATCATTAGCATATATTTTGCCTTTGCAGTGAATTAACGCGTTCACTAAATTCTGCTTTTCCATCAACTTATGTTGTTGGGCACTGAATAACTGCGATTGGTTAGGTGAGTTAATAGCAGTATTATCACTTGTGTTATGAATTAGGGATCTTTTGCTGTTGACTGTTAGAGCGGTACTTTGAGTAATTAAAAAATCAAAATTAACTTTGTCACTATTGGCTAAAATAATTTGTCGCTCAATAATGTTTTCGAGTTCTCGTATATTGCCGGGCCAAGTATATTGCTGCAAAATTTGCATTTGACCTAACGTGATTGTTGGTTGTGGTTGGTTTACACGTCGACAGACTTTATCGAGAAAATGCTTTACGAGTAAAGGTAAGTCATCAATACGTTCACGTAAAGGCGGTGACTGCAGTGGGATAACGTTTAGTCGGTAGTATAAATCTTCTCGGAATTTGTTTTGCTCTACTAGTTTTTTTAAATCTTTATTGGTTGCCGATATCACTCTAATATCCACATTACGTGTTATCGACTCGCCCACTCGTTCAAATTGTTGTTCTTGTAATACTCTTAATAACTTGCCTTGCAGTTGTAATGGAATTTCACCGACTTCATCTAAAAATATAGTGGCGCCATCAGCAAGTTCAAAACGGCCGACTCTATCTGATATTGCCCCTGAGAAAGCCCCTTTAACATGTCCAAAAAATTCACTCTCAAATAGTTCAGCAGGAATGGCAGCACAATTGACTCTAATTAATGGCCTCGCTTTACGTGCGCTGACTTCATGCAATGCACGGGCAATCAATTCTTTACCTGTACCGGATTCTCCAATAATTAATACGTTAGCATTGGTAGGGCCCACCAACTCAATTTGATGCACCATGTGTTTTACTTTGGTACTTTGTCCAATAATTTGATGATGATTAAAATCAGCATTAAGCTCTTCTAATAAATAAGCTTTTTCCATTTCTAGGCGCCGCTTTAGTGCATCAACTTGTTCCAATGCATTGATCAATTCATTTTGAATTTTCTTACGTTCGGTAATATCACGAAAAACAACAACTGCGCCAATTAATCGGCCATTATCAGTCAACGGTGTGCTGGTATATTCAACCGGGATGGCTGTTCCCGCTTTAGTCCAAAAAAATTCGATATCAACACTGTGTATCGCTCCATCATTAAAAGCAGCATAAATGGGGCAATCTTGTGCATGGTATTGGCTGCCATCAAGGTGGGAATGGTGAATAACCTGATGCATATTTTTACCGGTTAATTCTGATTTACCCCAGCCTAATATTTTTTCGGCGGCTTCATTCACAAAAGTCGTATTACCTTGAGCGTCTACGCCATAAATGCCATCTCCTACTGCTTTTAACAATAGCTGATTTTGTCTTTCTATTTCTTCGAAAATGGTTTCATTTTTATTCCAATGGTCAAAACCTGCTCGATAGTTTGCTTCGCATATAGACTGATAATGACGGGCAAATGTCACCTTGCTATTTTGACAATTTAGTAAAATATTGTCTTCTATTTTTACCGCATCAACATCTAAATACGTTACTTCATTTTCGATAAGAATACTTAATTCGCTCGACCAAGCAGCACCATGATCCAATATTTCTTGAGTAAAATTAATAAGCTTATCAACACACTTTGGAAAAAGTTCTGTTGCAGCATAATCAGATAAATTGCCTTTATTTAACGTAAATAAAGATATCGCCTGCAGATTGGCTTGCAGCACTTTATTATTTAATGGATCAACTAATATCATTGCACTTGGGGCATTCAGAAACAGGTTATTTAACATAACAACTTCTTTTTGTATTTTAATCATTCACAATCAGGAGTGATGACTGAATACAATAATCGCGCCATACCACGAAAAATCGTTACAACTGCAACGACAAATCGTTATCAACGAAAAATCGTTATCACGTAAATAGTAGTAAAAATAAAAAATCATTAAATTACAATGCATTAAAAAAACAAATTGATTGGCATAGTTCTCGCAATGTTAAATACAAATCGAATTAACCAGAATCATTAACTCGTCTTAATTGTGCACTACTCAGTATATTCGCACCAATTCAGCGCACAGATTCATCCGGAAATTCAAAATTGATTGGTATTAACTAACGTGGAGAAAGACATGAATAAACTAGATGTGACCGAAGCTATATTTGCCATTAAAAAAGAAAAAGATCTCACCTGGGAAAGCATTGCTGACGCCGTTGGCATGTCAATGGTTTGGGCAACATCAGCTTGCTTAGGTATGAACAGTTGTTCTGAAGAGTGTGCGACAAAACTGGTTGAGTTTATTGGTTTACCCATTGAAGCAAAAAAAATATTGATGGAGTACCCAACAAAAGAATGGGACCAAGCTATTCCACAAGATCCACTCATTTATCGATTATACGAAGTGGTGGGTGTTTATGGAGATACCCTAAAAGAAGTGATTCAAGAAAAATTTGGTGACGGAATTATGAGTGCTATCGATTTCTCCATGTCGGTAGATAAAGAAGAAAACCCTAAGGGCGACCGCGTAATTTTAACCTTAAACGGTAAATTTTTACCTTACAAAGCGTGGTGATCACTCATGGTGCAAAAGACACATTAGTTTACAACAATTGGCTACACACTTTTTAAATAATACAAATATAAACAATTACTTACTTATCTGGCGCTGTTTTTGCTACTACAGAAGTAATGTTAACTTAATACCTAATCAACCTTTAACTTTAATTACCAGGAAAATTTATGGCTTATATAGAACCTAGTGAATTTGTGACCAAGATGGTCGATGCTGGTGAACAAAAAGTTTACATGTCGACAAAAGATACGTTAATTCGAGCCTTTATGGCGGGCGCTATTTTAGGTCTTGCTGCAATATTTGCCATTACGGTGGCCGTAAAAACCGATAGCCCTTTAGCTGGGGCAATTTTATTCCCAGTGGGCTTCATTATGTTATACCTAATGAAGTTTGACTTATTAACGGGAGTATTCACCTTAGTCCCTTTAGCGCTTATAGATAAGCGTCCAGGTGTCACCTTTGCTGGCGTTATGCGCAATTGGGGCTTAGTTTTTGTTGGTAATTTTGCCGGTGCTCTAATGACCGCCTTCTTTATGTCCTTTATCTTAACCTATGGTTATTCCACTGATGGTGGTGCAATAGCTGCAAAGGTGAGCACAATAGGTGAATCGCGAACCTTAGGCTATCAATCACATGGTTTAATGGGTTGGATAACTATTTTTATTCGCGGCATGTTGTGTAACTGGATGGTTTCTATGGGGGTTGTTGGTGCGATGATTTCAACCTCTGCTGGCAGCAAAATGGCGGCCATGTGGATGCCTGTTATGTTGTTCTTCTATATGGGTTTTGAGCATTCCATTGTCAACATGTTCTTATTTCCATTCTCTATGATCATGGGCGGTGACTTTACTGTTACTGATTATTTGTTATGGAATGAATTGCCAACTGCACTAGGCAATTTAGTCGGTGGTCTATGTTTGGTTGGCTTGCCGTTATACTTCACACATGTGAAAACATCACCTGAACGTAAGATTAGTTAGGCAAATTTACAGCCATGATTTAAGACTTCACAATGCTGATTGTGAAGTCATTTTTATTGGCTGACTAAACTCTTAGGAAATACCACAATGAGTGAACCGCTTAGCGTCAGTATTGGCGGTGCAACAAATAAAGGCATAAAAGCTGTTAATCAGGATTTCATCGGTAGTATTGTGCCTAAAGAACCGCTACTCAGCGCTAAAGGCATTGTGTTAGCGATGGCTGATGGCATAAGTTCAAGTAAGGTGAGTCAAGTTGCAAGTGAAGCCGCGGTATCCTGTTTTCTCGAAGATTATTATTGCACCTCTGATTCTTGGTCGGTCAAATCCTCGGTACAAAAAGTTGTACAATCGATTAATTCTTGGCTTTGTGCCCAAACACGTAATAGCTCGTACCGCTTTGATAAAGATAAAGGTTATGTTTGTACCTTTAGTGCTTTAGTCCTTAAATCTAACTCTGCTCATATTTTTCATTCTGGTGATACACGCGTTTATAGCGTAGTAGACCAGCAACTCGAACAGTTAACAGAAGATCATCGACGCATTTTATCAACAGATGTGACCTACTTAACCCGTGCCCTTGGCATAGAGCAAACCTTAGAAATTGATTACCAACACCACACTATTGAACAAGGCGATATTTTCGTTTTAGCAACCGATGGTGTTTATGAGTTTATTAATGGATTGCAAATAACCCAACAAATAGCGACCGCAGACTCTTTAGACATTGCCGCTCATAACATTATTCAACAAGCGCTAGATTTAGGCAGTAATGACAACTTAAGCATTCAAATAGTGCGTGTGGACCATGTACCTGATTACCAGCTAAATGAAGTACATCAAATGACTAGCTTGCCTTTGCCGCCAAGACTAGCACCAAGGATGGTATTTGATGGTTACGATATTCTACGAGAAATTTATATTAGCAGTCGGAGTCATGTTTTTTTGGCCAGGGATAATGACAGCCAACAAACGGTGGTGATTAAAACCCCCTCAACAGAGGGCTGTAATGATAATGACTACCTTGAACGTTTTATGCTTGAAGAGTGGATAGCAAAACGAATTAATAATCCCCATGTTGCTAAAGCCATTATCCCTAAACGTAAACGTAATTATTTATACCTTGTTTCTGAATATATTGAAGGCTGTTCGCTCAATCAATGGATGTTAGACAATCCTAAACCCACATTAGAACAAGTACGTGCCATTATTGAACAAGTTGCCAAGGGATTGCAGGCTTTTCATCGACAAGAAATGATTCACCAGGATTTGCGACCAAACAATATAATGATCGATAAATCTAATACGGTGAAAATTATTGATTTTGGTTCGACCTTCATAGCAGGTGTTACTGATATTGCGACAGAAGAAACTATGCGTGGCACAATTCGCTTTTCTGCGCCTGAGTATTTTTTAGGTAAGGTTGGTACACAGCAGTCTGATATTTATTCTTTGGCCGTTATCACCTATCAAATGCTATCTGGAAAATTCCCTTATAGCGCAAAGATAGCTCAAGCGACCAGCATTGCTGCACAACGAAAACTAATTTACCGAACTTTAATCGATGATAACTCCAACACTCCACATTGGGTAGACTACGCCCTACAACGCGCATTAAAAATTAATCCCTTACACCGCCCTCAAGTATTATCTGAATTTATTGCCGACTTGCGCCAACCCAGTAAGGTATTTTTAACACAAACAAAACCGCCCTTAATCGACCGCGAACCCGTTAAATTTTGGCAAGGCATTAGCTTAGTGTTATTTGTTATGATGATTATCCAACAGGTTGTGCTGGGTGGATTAGGATAAAAGAGGGGTAGCAAAAACATTGCAATAAGTTGGATAAATTTGATAACCATCGATTAGCAATAATTGCTTTTTATGCTATTGCTAATGCGTTTGCTAACGCTATTTTTTGTTATCTGAACCCTTTATATTCAACAGGCTATTACGCTAACTATCACCTTGACTATTTTAGCTAAATAGCCAAATTTAATAGCCAAACCAGCAGATAAAAACATGCAGTGAATCAGCATCTTTAGCCACTAAAGATGCTGTTTTTTGCTTTTAGGCTATTAAAGTCATCGAAAGTTAACTTTTTTCTTATACAATAAGATTTTGTATCCCTCATTCAAGGCGCTTTATGGAACCCGCTATCCTGATTATCACCCTACTTTGCGGAATGCTTGTCAGCCGAGTGGGTTTACCGCCACTGATTGGTTATCTTGCTGCTGGTTTTGTATTGTTCACCTTAGGCATTGAAGACACTAGCTTACCTATTTTGCAGCAACTTGCTGACTTAGGTGTCACCTTATTATTGTTTTCTATTGGTCTCAAACTTGACCTTAAAAGCCTGTTTAAAGCCGAAGTGTGGGCGGGTTCAAGCTTACATTTAATTGGTTCGATTCTATTTTTTGTGCCAGTACTGAAGTTATTGGGCTTTTTAGGCATTGAACAGCTCGACGGATACAGCTTCAATCAACTGATGCTAATTTCCTTTGCATTAAGTTTTTCCAGTACCGTATTTGCGGTAAAAGTGCTTGAAGATAGCGGTGATATGCAGTCGCTTTATGGCCGAGTCGCGATTGGTATCTTGATTATGCAAGACATCTTCGCGGTGATATTTTTAACCATTTCTAAAGGTAACATCCCGTCGGTTTGGGCATTTGCATTGTTATTACTACCGCTTGCAAGACCGCTTATTTATAAAATATTTGATCGGGTCGGACACGGCGAAATGTTGGTATTGTTTGGCCTTGTTATGGCATTAGTGGTGGGGGCATGGTTATTTGAAGCCGTCGGTTTAAAACCCGATTTAGGCGCATTGATTGTGGGTATTTTACTCGCTGGGCATGCTAAATCATCTGAATTAGCCAAATCTATTTATTTCTTTAAAGAGTTATTCTTAGTCGCATTTTTCTTAACTATTGGGTTAAATGGATTGCCGACCTTAGCCGATATTGGTTTAGCGGCGATTTTAGTTGCGCTAATTCCAGTGAAAATTTTGATGTTTGTCTATCTGCTAACTCGCTTTAAGCTGCGGTCGCGAACCTCGCTGCTCGCCTCGTTTAACTTAGGTAACTACAGTGAGTTTGGTTTAATCGTAGCAGCAGTCGCGGCACACAAAGGTTGGTTACCACCAGAATGGCTGATCATTATTGCTGTGGCATTAAGTATTAGTTTTTTATTTGCAGCGCCGTTTAATAATAACGTCAGTAATATTTATCAGCGTTTCCAGTCTAAATTAACCAAACTCGAACGCCACCCATTACACCCTGAAGACAGACAAATCCGCATTGGTAATCCACGCTTTTTGATCTTGGGGATGGGCCGTATTGGTTCTGGGGCATATGATGAATTACGCGCCAAATACACCGGCGAAATTTTAGGGATTGAACACAAACAAGAATTGGTTGATTTTCATCGAAATGAAGGCCGTAATGTTGTGCAAGGTGACGCTAGCGATACTGACTTTTGGGTCAAGCTTGAACGAGCGCCACACTTAGAGTTAGTACTATTGGCAATGCCACATCACGCGGGTAATTTGTTTGCAGTGCAACAACTGCAAAAGCTTAATTACGAAGGAAAAATTAGCGCGATTGTGCAATACGCTGAAGATGCCGAGTCATTAAAAGAGTCTGGTGTTAATACTGTGTATAACTTGTATGAAGCTGCAGGTGCTGGTTTTGTAGACCATGTGATTAAAGAGCTACTCGATTCACCACCAGAACTGGTTCCAAGTTCAGTTGCTGCTAGTAGTGATAAGCCAAATCAATCGGCAATAAATGAAACGACATCTGAGTTGCCATCATAAAACTAATCAACAATTGCAAACGCCTAGATAACTCTCTAGGCGTTTTTGTTTACTACCGCATATTTTCAATTTTGCTTCAGATAAAAAAATCTCAGTTACAGACACGGTTAAGTCATGCTATAACTCAAGTAACAAGTCTTTCCATGTCACCCTTTGTTGGATTTTTTGAAGTATGTCAAACCCTGCTCAACGCGCGACTAAATTATTTGTTCGTACATTTGGCACCAAGCCAGATGATTTATACCAGGCGCCCGGGCGAGTTAACATTATGGGCGAGCATACTGACTATAACGAAGGCCTCGCATTACCCGCCGCAATTAATTTTCATACTGTTATTGCTGTTAAGCATCGCGATGATAATTTATTTCGCGCTGTAACAACGGCGTTTCCTGGGGAAATTAAGCAATGGCACTTTGGTGAAGAAGGCCCCGTTGCTGCAGGCGATGATTGGAGCCACTATCTAAAAGGCGTTACCGCCGCCATGAACCAATCGGGGTTACGAGCCAAAGGCTTAGACTTAGCCATTGTGGGTGACGTGCCGCTAGGAGCAGGTTTATCATCGTCGGCAGCGCTTGAAATCGCTTTTGGTACTGCTATCAGTTATGCCAGCCAGTTAAACTTATCACCTATCGCTATTGCCCAATTGGCTCAGCGTGGTGAAAGCCAATTTATGTTGTTAGATTGCGGCATGATGGACCAAATCATTAGCGCGATGGCAGAGCCTGATCACGCCTTATTAATTGATTGCTTAGAATTAGAAAGCGAATCAGTGCTATTACCTGAAGAACTCAGCTTAATCGTAATCGACTTAAAACAAGACCGTCATGGTTTTACCCAACAATTTGAGCAACGCAAACAAGAGTGTAATCAGATAACCAAGTTACTTGGTCTCGATTCTCTGCGTGATTTATCATTAAGCTTACTCACAGCAGATAAAGACTTACTCAGCGATGTCCAATTTCGTCGAGCGCGCCATATTATCACCGAAAATCAACGTACGAGTAATGCCGCCAGAGCTTTGCAACAAAACAATATTGCTCGTTTTAGTCAGTTAATGGCACAGTCTCAAGCATCTATGCGCGATGATTTTGACATTATCACTGCCGACATTGACACCTTAGTGAGTATGATTGCCACTTTAATCGGTGAGAAAGGCGGCGTGCGTATGAGCGATGGCTGCGTATTGGCGCTGGTTAATCATGACCTCACCGATGAGGTGATTAACCTGGTTGAAAACCAATATTTTAAGCAAACTGGCATCGAAGCAACAATATACTTATGTTCAGCAAGTGGCGGTGCAGGACGCATCGGTTAACAATTTACAGATTAGAGAGGCATAAATGGTACGTTTTAGTGTGCTGGAACCTTGGCAAGATCCCCGTGGTGGTGAGATTGA
Source organism: Shewanella sp. TB7-MNA-CIBAN-0143 (assembly GCF_040310065.1). NCBI lineage: Bacteria > Pseudomonadati > Pseudomonadota > Gammaproteobacteria > Alteromonadales > Shewanellaceae > Shewanella > Shewanella sp. TB7-MNA-CIBAN-0143. Next base: position 146,368 of record NZ_JBEOPL010000010.1, on the reverse strand, counting down.
ACGGGTTAGAATTGATAATGGCATCATCGCACTTGAAGTATTAAGTTTAGGCGGCATCATTCGATCATTATGGACTCCAGATCGTAACGGTGAACGCAAAAATATCGTCTTAGGCTGCGACAATGTCGAAGATTATTTGGCTCAACAAGCCTATTTAGGCGCGATAGCAGGACGTTATAGCAATCGAATTGCCAATGGTAAAACCCAATATGATGGCCATCAATATCAACTTAGCGTAAATCAAGCGAGCAATTGTTTGCACGGTGGTGTTGAGGGCTTTAATCGAAAATTGTGGCAACTCGGTACCTTAAGTGATGGCGTTCGCTTAACCTTAACAAGCCCTGACGGCGACATGGGATTTCCGGGCAATTGTACTGTGCAACTCGATTACCGTTTAGTGGGTAATAACTTGTACATTGAAATGCTGGCCAGCACAGATAAAGCCTGTCCCATTAGTTTAACCCAACACAGCTACTTTAATTTAGACGGTAATCGCAGCGACACTAATACACAGCATACCTTACAAGTGGATGCTAAAAAGTACCTCACAATGAATGATGTTGGCGTACCTACCGCAATGCAACCTACCGCAGGTAGCGATTTAGACATGGCAAAAGCCACGCCGATGTCGGTACAAACCGAGCGCCCAGCATTAGCTGCCACCAAGGGTTTTGACCATTGCTATGTGTTAGATAATCCCGGTGCAGATTTACAACGATTTGGTTGTTTAGCCAGCCCGAATAGCGGCCGTAATATGACGGTTTATACTAACCAGCCTGGGGTGCAGGTTTACGGCGCAAACTTTTTGCAGGGCACTGTAGGCAAAAAGCAGCGAGTATTAAGCGATCATCAAGCTGTGTGTATTGAACCGCAAATGCTACCCGACTCGCCGAATCAACCTGACTTGCCCGGCGATGTGTGGGTAACACCTGGCAAGGTTTATCACCACATCACTCGATATCAGTTTGATGCAGAATAATCAGCCAGTAAAATCCAATTTTAATGCCGAAGATATTGGTCAAATTGCTGTTGGGGCTTTTGCCCTGTCAGTGCCGATTGCATTTTCTGAAGAAGCATGGAGATTGTCGGCCAGTTTGCCTGCATTAAATTTGGTATTGGTGGTGGTATTGTCGCTGGCATTTATTACTCTGTTTGCTTATCAGAGTGTGTTTCAGGCAAATATTGTTAAGCGTAGACGAGCATTTTTGTTGCGGGTAATTGCAGCGTATATATTAACGTTATTGGTGGTCAGCATTGTGCTATTGGCATTAGATAAATTGCCATTAATCACCGACCCAATTTTAGCGTTAAAACGGATTATTTTAATCGCGATGCCCGCGTCCATGGGTGCGATTATTGTCGACAGTTTCGACAAAGAATAAACCACATAAGGAATAATAAATTATTCCTTATGTGGTCAGTAATCTATAGCAGATATAAGCAGGATAATAACATAGACCACGCAATACACTGAGCCAGAGACTCAATGTTATCTGCAGGTTTAATCGTCTACACTATCACCCATGTCATCAAAGCTATCATTGTCATCATCTGAATCATCAAATTCTGGAATGTCATCATCGGCGTTAATCGGTTCATCTGGCTCTGGAGCCGGTTTAGCCTTACGCGGTGGCGCTGTATCGGGTACTTTTGATAAATCAATTCGTAACTGATGCTTTGCCATAAACTCACTACGTGCCACCTTCCAAGCATCGCCAAACTCAGCCATAGCGGCTTTTGTTTGTTGCTCGTCTAAGTCGTGTAAGTTAACTTTAACGATGTCTTCTACGTACTCCACAATCGTATTACGGATTGTGTTGTACATGAAAATTCGCCCTGGTGACGCTTCTGGCAATTGATTATCATGAACGACGATAGTGTTACCTTTCGATGTTCTTAATTCACCAAACCAAAGTTGTTTTTTTGCAGTGTTATACATATATGCTAACGCCCTTAATCAACACATATTCTAAAAATGATGCAGGATTATTGAAGATAACATCTTCATACTACGCCACGATTATCTGTTCTGTATTTGTGTGGGTATTTAAACAGAATATTTCTGAGAATCAATGCCTAAAACGATGAAATTTTCGAGTAATCGCATAAAAATGTTGGTTGTCGTCAATTTTTAACACTTTATCGTCATTTTTCTCACAAAATAAACGCCTCACAAAAGTGATTAACCCGTTTCAGGCCAATCACTTTGTGATCACGACTTTAGCTTAAAAACATCAAGCTTCAAGTTTTTTATCAAAATATATCGCTGATTAAAACCACAATAGTAATATGTGTATTGATAAGGGTATTCATTTACTTAACGAGGATCAGCTTGTAGATCTAACACTATCTTGCCTTTGTGTGTGCCCGACTCCATTAGTTCATGTGCTTGCACCACTTGCGAGAATGGGAACACACTATCAATTGGAATGCTCATTTTGCCGCTATTTAATAACGGCCATACGAACTCTGCCAAACCTTGAGCAATAAGGGCTTTATTCGCCACGCTTTGTGGTCGTAACGTTGACCCTGTCCAAATCACTCGTTTAGCCATAATACGGAAAATATCCACGTTTGCTTGTGGACCACGTTGCATGGCAACCGACACCATACGTCCGTCGGTAGCAATCGCTTTGAGGTTTTCGTTAATAAAGTCGCCACCTGCAATATCCATAATCACGTTAACGCCTAATCCATTTGTTGCTTCTAAAATCGGCTCAACAAAGTGCTGCTCGTTATAGTTAATCGCTACGCTAGCACCTTGATCAAGACAGTATTGGCATTTCTCTGCACTGCCAGAGGTCGCAAATACCGTTGCGCCTAAACGACTCGCCATTTGAATTGCGGTCGTACCGATACCGCCAGAACCGCCATGAATAAGTACCGTTTCACCCGCGTTAAGTCCACCACGAATAAACAAGTTACCCCACACGGTAAAAAAAGTTTCTGGCAACGCGGCAGCTTGCACAAAACTGTAACCGGTAGGAATGGGTAAACAATGCGCTGCGTAAGTATTCACTAATTCGGCATAACCGCCACCAGGCACTAAGGCACACACTTTATCGCCCACTTTCCATTGGGTAACATCGTCTGCCACGGCAACAATTTCACCAGCCACTTCTAGCCCGATAATCGGGCTGGCATCTGCTGGCGGTGGATAAGCACCAACGCGCTGTTTAATGTCAGGCCCATTAACTCCAGCGGCATACACCTTAATCGTCACCTGGCCTTCTGTTGGCATCGCAAGTGTTGATTTAGTCATGATCATCGCACTGGGTTCGCCAGGCTGCTCAACCACTACATGAGTAAATGTTCTGTTTAAAATTGCCATAAAAATATCACCTTGGTTAATTGTTATTAAAATGTAACTATAATGAATAGTCTGTTACTGGCACCGGTTACCTGTTCACAAAATCGGCATGTTTGTTAGCAAAACATAAAGTAGTATTTTTTTTAATCAAAAAAGATTGCCTATACTCTTTAAACCATTAATATACCCGCCCCTTCAACACATGGAGCAAAATACTTGTTAAAGTATCTGTTCGTTTTACTGTCTATTTTCAGTATTCACGCCCATGCTACACCTATCCGTATCGCATCTGATATTTGGTGTCCTTATATCTGCAACAACCAAACAGGCTACGTTGTAGAACTCACAAGTCGCGCTTTTGAAATCCAAGGCCAACCGATTGAATTTCAGATTCTTCCTTATAAACGCGCACTGATTGAACTGCAAAGAAACAACATTGATGCTGTACTGGCATTGACGCCGAACGCCATTGCGGAAAACCAATTGATTAATGCTGATGTGATTGTCGGCTATAACAGCAATGACTTTTATACTCTTGTTGATAGTAATGAAACATTTGAGCAGATTACCGACCTTAATAGCACTCAACAAGCTGCTGTCGTCACTGGCTATGACTATGGTGTTGAGCTCGATGCTTGGTTTGCTGCACATTCTAATACCTACTTTGCCTCGGGTAGAGATCCATTAGCGATGAATATTATTCGGCTGGTAAAAGGACGTCATTCGGTCATCATCGACAACAAAAATGTCATTGAGTACACCGCGAGTCAATTAAACTTAACCAAGCAACTTCGCTACGCTGGCACTATAGGCAAACCGGTGCCTTTATATGTTGGCTTTAATCCACACAATAAAGCTTATGCTGTAACCTTTGCTAACGGCATCGACATGCTAAAAGCCAATGGCGAATATCAGCAGATTATGAGTAAATACAAAATATTACCTGAACTGACCTCTGACGAGGCCCGTCATAAAAACCTGCAAAAATTCCTGCCTATTTTCAATTAATCTCGCTTGCTGTTGTTATGCCATACGGAATTGGCATCAGCAAGGTGCAAAACTTCGTAACACTCTAATCACTGCATAACAGGGTCAATTTAGTTACACTCCGCCTACAAAAAATATAACAAATCATCATTTTGGGATTATTGGCATCAGCTTGCTGACGTCAAAGGAGTATTTATGCGCGTGTATCGTCAGCTGCTGTTACTGGCATTAACCAGTTCAGTTATTATTACCAGTTCGGCTTCTGAAATTGTCCAAAGCAAAGGTCATTTTGTAGACAAGTTTCGTCAACTTGAAGAGAGCCTTCCAACACCAAACGATTACCGCAATGCTGCTGGCGAACCAGGTAAAGACTACTGGCAACAACAAGTTGATTATAAAATCGATGTCACTCTGGATGAAAAAAAGCGTTGCATTCAAGGCAAGCAAGTGATTACTTATCACAACAACTCACCGTATACGCTCAAATATCTATGGTTACAGCTAGAACAAAATCGTTTTAAATCAGATTCGATATCTGAACGCAGCGCCGCATTTAATGGCGTGGATGGTAGTGTTAGTGCTAACAACACTTACGGTGATAATGCCTTTGCCAAAATCAGTTTAGGTGATCTTCGTCGCCAACAATTTTTAGCTGACAATAACTTGGGTTATCAAATAGCGGCTGTTACTGACACTAATAATAAGCCTTTAAAATACACTATTGTCGGCGCCCAAATGCGCGTCGATTTACCCACCCCGTTAAGCCACAATAAATCGACGCAGTTACACATTAATTATGGCTATAACATTTTAGAAGAAGACGCCGTTGGCGCGCGTTCGGGTTACGAGCACTTCCCTGACGACAAGCGTAAAGGCGGTAATGACATCTTCTTATTGGCGCAGTGGTTTCCGCGAGTTGCCAGCTATTCCGACTACGAAGCGTGGCACAATAAAGAGTTTTTAGGCAGCGGCGAGTTTACCCTCGAGTTTGGTAATTACGATGTCAGTATGACCGTACCCAGCGACCACATCGTCACAGCCACTGGCGTATTACAAAACAGCAAAAAGGTGTTATCACCTGAACAAATCAACCGTCTAGATAAAGCTAAAACAGCCAAAAAGCCTGTATTTATTGTCTCAGAAGACGAAGCAATTACTAACGAGTCAAGCACTGCTAAAAGCAATAAAACCTGGCATTTTAAAGCTGAAAACGTACGCGACTTTGCTTGGGCATCTTCACGTAAATTTATTTGGGATGCTCAAGGTTACCAACAAAAAGGCAGCCAGAACCCACAAGTGATGGCAATGTCGTTTTATCCTAAAGAAGGTGGAGAACTTTGGCAGCGTTATTCAACTGCATCGGTTATTCACACCCTTGAAGTCTATTCGCGCTTTACCTTCGATTATCCTTACCCTGCGGCCATTAGTGTAAACGGCCCTGTTGGCGGCATGGAATACCCGATGATCAGCTTTAATGGTCCACGCACCATTTGGCACGATGATGAAAGCCGTACTTATACCTTGTCGGAAAAACAATTCTTAATCGGCGTAGTAATCCACGAAGTCGGCCATAACTATTTCCCAATGATTGTGAACTCAGACGAGCGCCAATGGACGTGGATGGACGAAGGCTTAAACAGCTTTTTAGACGGCATAGCCACCCGCGAATGGGACCCTAATTTACCGTGGGGGCGTGAGCCAAGTGACGTGATTGAGTACATGAAGTCTAACGTGCAAGTGCCGGTGATGACGCAGTCAGACAGCGTGTTACAGCTTGGTCCAAACGCCTATATTAAACCTGCTGTGGCACTCAACATTTTACGTGAAGTGGTATTAGGCCGTGAGCTATTCGATTTTGCCTTTCAAGAGTACAGCCGTCGCTGGATGAACAAGCGCCCTACTCCAAGCGACTTTTTCCGCACCATGGAAGAAGCCTCTGGCGTCGACTTAGATTGGTTTTTCCGTGGCTAGTTTTACACCACTGATCATGTTGATATCTCGCTAGATCGCATTTATAAACTGCGCTTAGACAGCAATAATCCTGATATTGATTTTGATCGTCGTCGCCAAGATTATAAAGACAAACCCATGCCTTATTCGGTTGAGCGTAACCAACAAAGTGGCCTAAAAACCTGGGTAGAACTTAATTCAGATAACGTTGATTATCATGACCAATATGATCAATTTAGCGTGACCAATAAAGAACGCAACAAGTACAACAAAAAACACGCCGAGCTAGACCCGTGGGAGCAACAAACACTCGCACGCGCACTCAAAGAAGATAAAAACTATTATGTGTTTAACTTTGCCAATTTAGGTGGCTTAGTGATGCCAATTTTACTCGAACTCACGTTTGAAAATGGTGATACCGAGTCATTGGTGCTGCCTGCAGAAATTTGGCGCCGTTCACCGTTTGAAGTCAGTAAGCTCATTGTTACCGACAAAGACAAAATCTTAGTGTCTGCCGTGGTTGATCGTCGCGGCGAAACAGCCGATGTCGATATTGAAAACAACTATTACCCAAGGCAAATTATTCCCTCACGCATTGAAGCCTTTAAAGAAGAGGAACGTAAGGGCAATAAGTATCGCGACATTATGCATGACAATAAAGAAGCCCTGAAAGAGCCTGAAATAAAAGTGAAGAAAAAATAATGCGTCTATCATTTTATGCAGGATTCATGGCTATCGCGTTAAGTTTGCTGGCGGGCAATGTCACGGCCCACCAGCAAAAAGAAGCTTACACCAGTATTGTATTTAATCAGCGGAGCGGCATGCTAGAAGTCCAGCATCGGTTTTATTTACACGATGCTGAACACGCAGCCCAACAAGTGATCGATAAAAGTACCGATCTGATCGGCGATCCCGTTGGCCGTGAAGCGTTTGCTTATTATGCTATTTCGACGTTTTCGATGCAGGATCAGCAGCAACATCCGTTAACGCTGACCTATGTTGGCACCGAGTTACAGGGCAAGTATTTGTGGGTTTATCAGGAAACGCCGATCACCATTAATATGGACGGTTTTTATCTTAAGATGACCGCCCTGCAAGAGTTGTGGTCAGAGCAAACTAACCACATTAATGTCGAGCGGAATAAACGTGTGACTTCAGCAAGGCTGCACATTGCAGACTCCTGGCATTATATTGAAGTGGCTAAACCAGCCCAATAACTGACAAAACGTTATCGCAGCTAGTTTATCGAAAACACCATACTGGTTTGTCAGCCTTTATGGTGTTTTTAAGCTCCAGCCACCACATCGTCTAGCGCACCTGCCAAGGTTGAATACGTCACGCACTGCACGCCGTCAGGCTTAAAGCCTGCTTTGGCTAAGGTTTTAAGTGGCTGAAATTGAAAATCGGCCAACAATACCCGAGTATTATCATGCTTACATTTAGCAATAAACTTATACAGCGCCGAGACACCACCAGAATCTAAAAGCGATACCCCATCAAAATACAACACCACCCCATCTTGGTCGCCACTCAAATGCGCCAACTCGCCAAAGACACTGTCGGCGGCAGCAAAAAATAATGGTCCATTGATTTTAAACACTTTCCAACGCGGCGGTAACTCAACATGCACGTGCTTTTTCTGCTCGCTAATGTCTTGCACCTTGGTCATGTCGGCCACTTGTTTCATGAATAATAACGACGCCAAAATGATCCCAGCACTGATCGCAATGACCATATCGAAGAATATAGTCAGTAACAAACACACCATCAACACTAACACTTCGCTGGCAGGGGATTTTTTAACCAGATGGACAATCTTGGGAGCTTCGCTCATGTTCCATGCCACCATGATAAGCAGCGCCGACATGCCCGCCATGGGGATATAAGCTAAAACAGTACTGAGCGATAATAAAGACACTAATACCACCACCGCATGGATCATGGCCGCGATTGGGCTTACCGCACCCGACTTATAGTTAGCCGCCGAACGTGCGATTGCAGCGGTCGCGGTAATACCGCCAAAAAATGGCGCGATAATATTACCGATACCTTGGCCAAGTAATTCGCTATTGGCGCTGTGTTTTTTACCTGACATGCCGTCTAGCACCACTGCACACAGTAGCGATTCAATGGCGCCTAACATGGCAATCGCAAAGGCCGCAGACAATAAATCACTCACCAATTGCCAGCTTAGTACCAATGGCACTTCACCGGATTGCGCGCGAAGCCAAGGCCATTCAAAGTCAGGCAGCATAGAGGGAATGCCCGCCCCGATTGAGCCGTCGGCTAAGGTAAAGCTGAACGTAGAACCAATTGTCGCCACATGAAAACCGAGTTGATTTAGTACCAGCGCCACAATGCTCGCAACAACCACGGCAGGAAGATGTGCGGGTACCGCCAACTTGAGTTTAGGCCACAGAATAAACACTACTAAGGTGCTTAATCCCACCAGCAATGTTGGCCAAGAAAACCCTGGTATTTCTTGAACCAAGGTAGCCACCTTACCGACAAAACTTTCTGGCATTTCGCTAATAGTTAGACCAAAAAAATCCTTCACTTGTAATACTGCGATAACAACAGCAATACCACCGGTAAAACCCAACGTGACCGACTCGGGAATATATTGAATAAAACGGCCTAAGCGAAACAACGCCATGATAATCAACATTAGTCCGGATAACAGGCTGGCAAGCAATAACCCTGACAAACCATATTGATGCACTATGGGATAAAGGATCACCACAAACGCGGCGGTAGGGCCAGACACGCTGTAACGCGAGCCACCGGTGAGCGGAATAACAAACCCAGCAATAATGGCAGTATATAACCCGTATTGCGGCGCGACCCCTATGGCAATCGCAAGCGCCATTGCTAATGGAATAGCAATAATGCCAACGGTTAAGCCGGCTAATAAATCTTTAGTGAATGCATTGGCATTGTAGGAAGCGTCTTTTAAAGACTCTCGGAGTGCATGCCCGATACGAAGAGAAAATAAATGTGTGCGGTATTTCATTGCGGCGATCCCATAACCTAGTACGGCGTCAAGATACCCCTCATTATAGGCCGATTACCTTACAGTACAATCGAATTAAGTTAACACCTGATGATAATATAATTATCATCACATTATAATATACGATTTATCTAAATCCGTTAATTGCGCTACCGATTACGTCGGCGCATCTTGGGTATTTGATGCTGCCAATAACGGCTCAATCAAACGTTGGCCTGTATCTGCCTCAGCTTGACTGGCTCGGTCGGCGTAATTGACATTATCGACAGCGCTACAGCCCAACAGGCTTATGCCCATCAGTGCCAGCATCGCCTTTCGTAAGGTCGGTTTTACCATCATCAACTGCATCTCCAAACGTGTGTATTACACCATATTGGAACAAGCATACTGATGGACGGGTTTAGGAGAGGTTAAGGTGGGAATAAATAGTGAAATTGAATACAGAGATAAAATGTTAGCATTAAACATCAATATGGTTCAATAAAACCATAAGCTAATCATGATAAATAGCAGCTATATGCCCTCTACAGAACATATAGCCATCGAGATAAGCATGTTAATAATGGATACCATTATTATTACTAAGCAGTTATCGAACTTGGCTAAAGGGCGCGTTAACGATTATCAGCAATAAACTTAACCACAACCTCGGCTAGCACCTCACCTTGCTCTTCTTGTAAGTAATGACCAGCATTGATAATCGTTGTATGTTTTTGCCCTTTTGCACCCGGTATTATTTGTTGCATCATTTTATCTCCGCCAGCGGTGATAGGATCTGAGTCGCTAAACGCTGTCAAAAAAGGTTTTTCCCATTGAGATAATACTTTCCATGCTGCACGGTTTTTCAGTGTTGCTGGATCATCAGGCGTAATAGGCACTAACAAGGGAAATTCACGAGCACCAGCTTTGTATGTTTCATCAGGGAATGGCGCGTCATATGCAGCAATAACGTCATCTGATAAATTTGAAACAGATGCACCATTTATCATCTGTCCTGTAGGGAAATGTACTACTTCTTGCGAGTAATTAAACCATTGCATAAATGCATCATTAGTTTCTTCATCACCTGTGGGTAACATGGTGTTTGCTGCAACAATACCGGTATAGCGCGGAATATCTTCAGCTGCCATACGCAGCCCGATTAAGCCGCCCCAGTCTTGGCATACCAAAGTAATGTTGGTTAATTCAAGTTGTAAAACGAATGATTTTATCCAATCTACATGACGTTGATAGGTATAATCAGAACGTTGACTTGGTTTATCTGAACGGCCAAATCCAATAAGATCTGGGACAATAACTCGATGACCTGCTGCAACAAGGATCGGGATCATTTTACGATATAAAAAACTCCATGAAGGTTCTCCATGTAGTAATAATATTGGCGCAGCATCTTTGTCTCCTTCATCAAGATAATGAATCCGTAACTGGCCTCCTTCACTATCGTCCACTAATAGGTAATTAGGTGTAAACTGATAGCCTGGTAAATTAACAAAGTAACTATCATCAGTTCGTAAAAATTCCATAATTTTCTATTTCCTATTTTTTATAAAATGAATCAACTCTATGAGTCAGCTTCTAATTGCATGCACTTCAACGCTAATAATTAAGTAACGAAGAGTGATTGAGATGATCTAAAACTCAGTTTGTTTGAGTAATTTATGAATTTTGTTTTAATCGTAAATCTTGCCATCGCGAAAAAATTAAGTATTACTTGAGTAAAGACAGTATTTTTATAGAAAAAAAGTTAAAATATTAGTTAAATAAATTATCTATAGTAATACTGGCTAATTAGATTACTTCATGTTTTTAATCACGCTTCTACTTGCTAGATCGATAGAATATACCTGAGTGTAGATTTTTTTAATCAGTTCGATCAACTCACTACTACTTTGATCATCGCGTTTCTGGTTAACCCATACATTCGATAAGGTAAGAATAAGTCTTTCCGCTTGGTTTAAATTAATTCTTTGAGATACTTTTATAAATATAAGTTGGCAGCTTATTAATACACACCTAAAAACTAACTCATTTTTTAGCGGTTTTTCAAAATCGTGACTTTCGCTTGTTAACCATCTAGGTTCGCCCTCACTATAGACTAACGCAGCGATTAAATTAGCCACGGTCTTGATATCAGTCGCGCCATTAAACAGTTGCATTATGTCTTCTGAATGCTGAAAATTTAACAACAAGCTATAACCCAAATCGGCTTTGTGCCACTGTTGTACTAATGCTTGAAGAAATGCCATAGAGATTACCCTATCGATAAATTGCGATTCGTTTGGGGTGAAGATCAAATATTTGTTCCAGGTACAAAAGATATTCTTTGGCTAAAATAGCAAACGCTCTGTAATAATCTGTTTCAGCATAGGAATAGGCTAGCTCTAAACATCGATAAGCCCAAGGCAGTAAATGTTGTTCGAGTAATTCATTGATCGCTTTTTGAAAGTACGGATTTTGAGGTTCTGCCATCGCTTTGGTCAATAAAAATGACAGTACCGCTAATATTAACCCAATATGATCGAGAGGCTCGTTGGTTCTCATGTCGATATTGATGTCGTTAGTAGCATAAAACTGTTTTAACGTAACGGTACTAAAATCATTAAGTAACTGTGAAGAACTGGTATAAGCAGACCCCCACGGTGCGGCTAAAGGTGTACCTGGACCGTAAAATAGCATGCCGTAGTCGAGCTTGAGCTTAATCAACTCAGCCTCATTACCGCTCCATTGAGCAAGATAAGCTTTTAGGTATGTTAATCCTTTATGATCGCTATCGGTTGCTAACAGGTTAGGCCAATTTTCAACAATATCTTGATCTTTAAAGGTATTGATCACATCCGACTCTGGATAAATAGTCAGCACTGAATGCAATACATTGGCAATGGCTTGTAAGTCTTGCAGCTTTTCAATGTTCATATCGTTCATATTTGCTTATAAATTTAACTGGGATGGAAGGGTGTAATACGCTGATTACACCCTCTATTCAATAATTTATACTTCTCGAACGTTTAAGATCCGCCCCGTACTTGCACCTACAGGTTGGGCCTTCTTTGATGCCTTAACAATTAGGTTAGGCGAGGTAATCGATTCAGAAGGTAGTGGCGCAAAGTGACCATCGCCATTACCGTATTTAGCTCGTAGGTTTTCCATCGTATCAAAGTCCAGTGCTCGTAAAGGGCATGACTCAACACAAATCGGTTTTTTACCTTCTGCTAGTCTATCGAAACAACCATCACATTTAGTCATGACTTTACGTTCAATATCAATCTGCGGCGCATCGTATGGGCAAGCTCGTGAGCAGCTTTCACAGCCAATACATAACGACTCTTGAACCAGTACCAGTCCGTCTTCTTTTCTTTTATGCATAGCACCAGTCGGACAAGCTTTTACACACACAGGTTCGTTACAATGGTTACAACCAACAGAGGCATAATAAGCAAATACATTTTGATTATAACTTTCATCGCCATTTTGATCCCATGAACCACCACCGTATTCATAAACCCGGCGCCATAACATACCAGGCATTGCTGATACGCCTTGATTAGTCACATCATCTTTACTGCGCGTTTTGCCAACCATTCGATCTTTACAGGCTATATGGCAAGTTTTACAGCCAGTGCATTTACTGCTATCGAAATAAAATCCTAATTGAGTTTCTTGTGTCATTTTAATATACCCCTATCAAGCCTTGACTACCTGAACACGATTGGTGTGCTGTGGATTTCCCTTTGATACAGGGGAAGGATGATATTTTGTCAGTGTATTAATACAGCCGCCAATATCCACAACATGGCCAGATGGACCTACTTTTCCACTCGCATCTGGTTTATACCAAGCACCTTGCCCTAAAGAACAGACCCCAGGAGTCACCCGAGGAGTGAGTTTAACAGGCAGTTCAATTGTTCCTCTACCGTTGTAAACATGAACCATATCGCCATCAGCTAAACCGCGAGAAGAGGCATCTTTCGGATTCATCCATACTGCATCTTCTACCGCTTCTCTAAGCCATGGCACATTGTGATAGCTTGAGTGAGTTCGACCTTTGGTATGGTAACCACATAACTGTAATGGGTAGCCAGCATCAATAGTATCTTGATCTTGATAGCCGTCCCACGTCACCACATATTGAGGTAGAGGAGTAATTTGGTCTCCAGTAGGTAATGACCAAGTGGCCGCTTTACGTGCAAGAGATATTGAAAAAATCTCAAATTTCCCAGAAATTGTCGGTCTAGGATTCGCAACTGGATCTTGAATATATGACTCAAATGCAACCACAGAGGCAGACATGTATTTACGGAAAACCCCGACTTTCTGAGCTTCTTCATAAGTATCTGGCATATCAACATCGGTATTCATCGCCTTAGTTTGTTGATAAAGCTTTTCACACCATTGTTGGCCGTTAAGCCCTTCAGTGTATTCAGCGCCATTACCCATCGCATTTGCAATACCAGCACAAATCTCATACATAGATTGTGATTCGCCTAGCGGTTTTAATGAGGTACTCATAAAGGTTGCATAGGCCATTTGACCAGATGCATATGAATCGTTGGCATAATCGACTGATTCTAACCATGTACTATCTGGCAGTAGGTAATCGGCAAACTTAGCAGAAGATGTCATCCAACAATCACTGACAATAATCAGTTCACACATGCTGTCATCTTCGAGGATTTGGGCTGTACCGTTACTGTCTGAATGTTGATTGATTAAAGCATTACCAGCACAGTTGATAATCGCTTTAATGTTGGTACCTAATTTTGCTGGGTTATTGTCGAATAGTTCTTGGCTACCACTTGCGGTAAAGCGAACGCCATCAGATGTTCCGCTAAAGTCTTCACCACGTACAACGGCATCTGACCATGTATAAACAGGAATGGTCACATCTACAGGGTTACTGCCTGTTGGCATACCTGCAACACCGAAACTATAACTTGTTGGCATTGCGCCACTATTGACACCAGCGCGGCCAATTTTACCGGTCATAATGGCTAGGGTATAAACGGCTCTGGTAGCTTGGTCGCCGTTTGCATGACGGCTAATACCCGCACCTGCAGAAATATAGGGCGCTTCAGCGGCCATAATAGCGGTGGCTAGTTGTTCAATTTTATTCGCTGGAACTCCACAGACTACGGCAGCCCAAGCTGGCGTTTTTGCACCTTCAAGCTCAAATATGCCTTGGCCCATAATATAATCATGGTAGTTTTGTGCTGGGTCGATAAATTCAGCGTGTGAAGCAATGAAAGGATCAGCATTTAGCATAACAGACGCTTTAGTGTTCACTAACGATGCTTCGTCATAACCCACAGCATATTTATCTAAAAATGGTTTGGCATGTTGATCAACCCAACCACTGCTTATCATCTGATAAATAACAGCTTCAATTAACGCAGCATCAGTACCTGGGCGAATTGCAAGCCACTCATCTTCATTACCACGCATTGAATCTGTGTATCTAGGTTCAATCATCCAGACTTTGATACTTTTGTTATTATGCTCTAGAGACTTAACAAAATCATAGCCTTCGCCGCTACCACTCATGCGAGTTTCATTTGGATTAAAACCAAATCCAATAAATAAATCAGAGTTAACGATTTCGCTTAACGAACTACCACCAATGCTATCCCACTGGTCGCCATAAGTGGCCATACATGCTGGGTACACACCGGCCCATGAATAATCCCAATGGTGGTCTAAAAAACCGCCATTTAAATTTAGCAAGCGCCCCCAAGTTGCCGTATTCGATGAGAAACCATAGTAAGCGCCTGTACCGTAATGCATGTAAATTGATTCAGGGCCGTAGTTATCTTTAATGGCTTGTAATTTGGTGCCTATCTCTGAATAAGCCTGCTCCCAACTGATAGGGACAAATTTTGCCTCACCACGTTTACCCACGCGTTTCATGGGTGAACGTAGTCGGTCAGTTGCATAGGTTCTTTGACGGAGTGAACGTCCACGAGGACAGGCTCGAGCTTGATGGTTTACACCATATTCATCAGTTGTTTCATGGTCTGTTTCAATTCTGGTGATAACACCGTCTTTACTGAATACTTTAATAGGACAATTTGAACCACAGTTTACTAAGCACGCAGACCAGTTAAGCTGTTCAAGCGAACTCTCTGGTACTTCTGGTGGTACTACATTGATTTTTTTCGCACTATCTTCACACCCAGTGATAGTTGCTGCAGCGCCAATTGCTGCACTCATTTTTAAGAAATTTCTACGTTCCATTTCTATATCCTCGCGTAGTATTTACGATACGTTTAATGCAATTTATAGCTAAATGACAACATCACTTGGTGTGCGTTGTAGTTATGATTGATATCACCCAAGGTAATCATCCCTGCAATATCATTGACCCCTACGTTAGCTGCATCAGTATCGAAATAGCGTTCATAGCGGTAAGTTAATTTAAGTGCCATTTGCTCACTTAGGGCATAATCTGCATACATGCTGGCACTGTGACTATATGAATAATAATCGCCGTAAGTGCTACGCGTATCTGTAGAGCCAATGTAGCTGTGAACTAGGGTGTCACTAATGGAATTACTGAATAGATAATCGATCCCTACTATCAGACGGTCTTGCATTAAACCGCTGTAGCTTAAACCCGTACCTATATTGATAAATTCATCTTCAATATCGTCTTGCCAATCAGATGAACTAAAGCTTTGACTGCCTGCTTGATTAGAGTTAATCCATTGCTGACTCCCAAACACATAACCATCTATATACTGATTAAATTGAATATTTACATTAACGTCATATCCGTAATCTTCTGATTCAGTTAATCCAATTTTAGTATCGTCATATTCGTCTTTGGCATAACGAGTGGTGATACCCAGATTCATCCAATCAGTTGGGTTATGCACAATCTTGAATTCGAGTGCATTGCGGTCACGATCTGCTAAGTAGTATTTACGCAATAAGCTGTTGCTTTCAGATGAGGTTAGGTCGCTTGCTTCATACTCAGATCCACTGCGATTGGCATGCTCAACTTTAAGATTAACGTTAACGTTATCTAATGCGCGAACATTGAACTTCATCCATAAGTTATCGTCATTGGTTTGTTCTCTGTCACTAAAAGTACGATCAACGTCTTTGCGATCATAACCAGCTTGCAAGCGATAACCGCTGGCGATGCGATAGCTTGCGTTGACTTTATAAGTATTACGTTCCAAATCACGAGGGGTATTTTGTCTAAAAGCGCCGGTTAAACTATTAAAGTTATATTGAGCAAACTCGGCGGTAGAGCTTTGATTATCTCGCTTGGTGTAATCAATACTGCCACCTAAACGTAATCGATTAGTTATCATTGAGGTCAGAGCGAAACGACCGTCTAGCGTATCGATTTGACCATCCCAATTTTGCAGTGGATTACCCGCCATTTGGATAAGATCTTCATCTTGGATCATACGTCCTGCGACAATACGTCCATTCATCACAGTGCGGTGGAGCTGATATTGACCTGATAACGACACTTGATGAGCTTGATTATCTGGTGTCGCCGAATACACGTCATTAACGTATGGAAGGCTTAGATTGTCGATGTTGTTTTCATAATAGCTGCCAAAGTAGCTCAGTTCAGTTAACCAGTTATCACCCGACAAGTGGATGCCAGCATCCAATTGTTGAGTGGTAGAATCTGTCGGTAAACCAAAATTTATTGGGCTGGGTGATACGAGACTACTAGACTTGTAACCCGTTTTATCTTCTTGGCTATATTTAACAAATACACCATAGAAATCTTGATCAAATTCAAACCCTAAACCGACTTTTTCACGTTGTTGATTTAGGTCAAATTCATTAAGACTGTCACTAGGCATCAACATACCGTTGTTGTGCCAAAGCGAACTTTGAACATCGCCAGCTTGATAGGTTTTGATAGAATCAATATCTAAGTTAAATTCATACAAGCCAGCTTGACCGCCAGATAGATGAGCAAAACCATTATCCATACCTAACTGATAAGCTTGAATCTTCGCTTCATAGCCTGACTCACCTTGGTATTTGATATTTCCACTCACTGCCGCAATACCGCCGTTATTGTCAGTACCTAAGGCATTAGCCGCATGAATATCATTAATGTCGTTATAACCCGCAGCAAGCGTTACCTCACCTTGGTACCCCGCAGAACTTATACAACGATTACACTCATAATTTTTTGTATTCACCGAATCCATGTTTGCGTTACCAACTGCAAAATTAGCAGCCATAACAGGTGATGACATGGCTATCATGGATATGGTGATCAGATTCAATTTAAATGACATAAACTTGCTCTCCATTAACGTTGTAGCAAACTGCCAGCAGGATGATTAGAACCATGAATTTTGCTATGACAATTCAAACAACTTTTGCCGCCACCAAATGAATCAATACCAGGTTCTGGGACAACACGGCTAGCATGACCGTCATTGGCATGACATTGCTGACATAATTGTGGTGCTCGGCTTTCAAGCATATTGTCATTGACACTGCCATGAGGGTTATGACAAGTAATACAATTTTCTGTTACTGGCGCATGCTCCCATAAGAAAGGCCCGCGTTTCTCGGCATGACAGCTATAACAAGTGTCATTTACCGTTGGTTTATTGAGTGCGCTTTCGCTCATTGAGCCGTGAGGGGAATGACAATCAATACAGGTCATTTGGTCCCACTTCATTGGATGCGATGAGCGCTTGTTCATATCCGCTTTTTGTTGGGTATGGCATGAGGTACATGTGTTATTTACGGTCAATTTATCTAGTGCGGGGTCTTTCGCGGTATGAATGGTATGGCAATCACTACAAGCAATTTCTTCTAAGTTATGAGTACTGGTATGCCACGCCATTTGTTTAGGGTCATTATGGCAACCTTGGCAAACAGTATTTTGGGTTGGAGCAGATAGTTTGCTGTTTTTACCAAAGGCTATCATCGGTTCTTTACCACCGCGATTATGATTACCTTGTGGACCATGGCATGCCTCACACTGTAAGCCCGCCATTGGAGATGCCTCTGAAATGACCTTTCCGTGAGTGCCTTTAAATAAGTCCATCACCTGTTCATTTTTTTTATGACACATAAGGCAAGAGTCGGCCCCTTTAGGAGAATACTTTCCTTCATCAAACTTTTGTTGTAGCGTAGTTTCTAATTTTTCTGCTGTTAAATCGTCCCACGGTAATGCATGAGCACTTTGCATTACTAAGAGTCCACAGCCAATGAGCATGGCAAGTTGATAGAGAGATCTCATTGTTAAATACCTCCTTAAATCTGAATTTTTTACTTTCATGTCATTACCTGTGAATAATTACTTTTTAACGTCAGTTACTATGTTTGTTGTAGAAAATATAATCGAAAGCTTATTTGTTGTTATCGAGGTTTAAACCAAACAACACTAACTAGCTGGCCCTACTTAACATTCCGTTATCATCTGCAAACTTCTTGA
This sequence comes from Shewanella sp. TB7-MNA-CIBAN-0143, assembly GCF_040310065.1. Lineage (NCBI taxonomy): Bacteria > Pseudomonadati > Pseudomonadota > Gammaproteobacteria > Alteromonadales > Shewanellaceae > Shewanella > Shewanella sp. TB7-MNA-CIBAN-0143. The sequence goes on along the minus strand of NZ_JBEOPL010000010.1, from coordinate 127,684 downwards.
GCTAATTTAATCAAACCATCCGCCAAAATACCTATATATGGGTATAAACAATGGTAAATAACGTGTGATTGACTTAACAGAAAACAAAACTAATTTAAATTACTTACCATCCATCACAACTTAAACAAATATGTGATAAATACCGCACAATATAAATATGCATAGAATTGAAACTTGTTAAATACTTTTTGGGTTTATACTGTCAAGTATTCGATTGGTAAATCACGTAATGAAATTAAACATTAAGGTATGTTGATATGGCTCTAGTTATGTCCTTAAGTTCTGAAATGAAAGGAAAATCTACTATATTCTTTCCAGATATAGTTAAACCTGACATCATGAGTTTCATTAAAAAAAATGGTGAGATAAAAACCTTGAGCAAAGGTGAACTAATACCTAAAAGCATTCTTCTTAATAATTTTATTTATTTAAATACTGGATTATTATTTTATATAAAAAGAACCAATAACTATACTAAGCCTAAATTTGTTAATGTCATCATACCCAACAGACTGACTGATTATCATTTACTATTAGAGAATAATTGTACTTGTTGTAAAAGTATTAAAGTCGCTCGCGACAGTGAGATAATTATTGTCGATAAATCTTTGATTAAAAACTTAATAAAGAATGATATTGAGCTTTTTACACGCTTTATGTTTGATGCCAACTATTTTACAGAAAGACAAACCGCATTGGCTATTTTCTTATTAACATCGTCACCGGAAGATAAACTGATTAAGTTTCTATTTGATATTATCGTTGCTTTAAAGACACCATTTATATCAATGTGGCTTACCATTGATATAAAGCTAACTCGAGAAGAAATTGCTGATATATTACATATTAGCGTCATAAAGTTAGACTTAATGCTGGGAAGCTTAAAGAAAAAAGGCATGCTAACCAAAGAGAAAGGCATATTTAGTGTTAATACAGCATTATTTACTGAACTCTCGCCCTGCCCTTTAGGTAGGGAAGATGCACAAGGATGTAAATCGAATAACATGTTAAAATTTAAAGAAAAAAATATGATTGAAATCAATAACAAGTGACAGAAAGCCAGTAACTAGAAGCTAGTATTCAGTGCTTAGATATTCGAAACATCTAATGCAGCGTTACAAGAAAATCTCAGCGAGAAACAGATTAACAAGACCTGCACTCAGTCGCCGCTATTTATACATATTAACTAAATTCCATCATGCTCAGCACTAATGTCCTTTAAGCCGCCTACTTAATGCACTTTGGCTGATACCCAGTATTTGCGCTGCTGCAGTTTGGTTATTAGCGGTACGGCTCATGGCTTCGTCCATTAACGCTTGGTTCATCTGTGCAATGGTGGGCAGTTGTTTGGGAAAGATAATTCGGTCTTGCGGCGTTGCAGTCAATGACTTGTGTTCATTAATGGCTTCCATAAAAGCAGAGGTGTTAAGCGCTATGCCATCGCTGCGGCTTACAGCATCAAAGACCATTCCTTTAAGTTCATGTAGATTACCGGGAAAGTTGTAACTGGCGAGTTTTGACGCTAAGTCGCTTGGTTGAATCGGCGCAGGCAGATTCATTTCTGCTGCGGCAAGGGCGATGAAATGATTGATCAACATAGCAATATCTAACTGCCGCTCAGCTAACAGCGGTAATTTAATTTTATGTGCCCGTAAACGATAGAGTAGATCGCTCCTAAACTTACCTGCTTGATGAAGTTTGAGTAAATCATCTTGAGTTGATACCACAAACTTACATTTTACCGGATAGGCAGTGTCGCTACCTAAAGGGTAATATTGTTTGCTTTCTAACAGCGCTAATAACTTAATTTGGGCATCCAGTGGTAGCGTGCCAATGTCGTTAAGATAGAGTATCCCACTGCCCACTTGATGCAATAAACCTGCAACCGCTTCTAGCTCGCCATTATTGTGATGATACAGTTGGCCACACATTTTTTGCTCAAATGACTCGCAACTAATACCCGCAAGATTAATACTAACGAAGGGTTCATTAGGGCTATAAAGTGCATGGCAAGATTGAGCAAACTCGCTTTTACCGGTTCCACTGGCGCCATAAATTAACAAGGGTTCAGGGCTACACGATACGGCTTCAAGATAACGAAACTGATCTAATAGCTGTGGCTCGCAAGTTAACATGTTATTGAATGCATGCGGATTATCTAAGGTTCGGCTTAAAAATTTCTCTTTGATGTAAAGGTAGTTTCTTTCAAGCCCGACTACTTCAAGTGCGCGGCGAACTGTACGAGCAAGTTCATCGACATTGTCTGTTTTGATAAAGTAGTCATAAGCACCATTTTTAATGCAACGAACTGCTGTATCAACCTCATTTACCCCTGTCACTATAATGACTCGAGTGTTAGGGAAATCACTGCGGATCATCGCTAATAACTCTTCACCGGAGTGAAATGGCATGGTGAGATCGACTAGCACTAGCGCATAGTCGCCAACCTGTAAGCGACTACTCACCTGGCGACTGTCGACACAAGTGTCAATTTCAGCTTCGGGAACTAGACGGTTCAGAGTTATCGCGAGTGTGCGTAACCATGCTGCTTCGTCGTCGATTAACAGAATATTTCTGGCTAGTTTCATGGGCTAATCCTGTTGTGCTAATGCAAAAATAAGTCGAATTTGCGTGCCTTTGCCTAAGGTAGACTGAATCTGCATTTCGCCTTGATGTTCTTTAATTATTTTACTGCACACCGATAACCCTAAGCCGCTACCACCTTCGTTGCGCCTAGTGGTAAAAAAGGGTTCGGTAATACGCTTTAATGTGGCACTGCCCATCCCGCAGCCATTATCTTGGATACTCAAGATGGCCATATTGTTTGCAACATGTGTGTCTATCACTATTATCCCGGGCTGGGTTGAGCAAGCATTACACGCATTTTGAATGAGGTTAATTAACACCTGATGTAACTGTTGAGCATCGCCTGTAATGCTAGGGCTAGGGTCACATAACAGGGTGCTGATCTGATGAGATTTTGTTTGATTCGCGGTGAGGCGCTGGGCCACTTGAACCACATCATTTAAGCTCACTCGGGTATATTGATCGGCAATATGCGGCATGGCGTAACGTTTTAGGTCATTAACAATTCGACTGATACGTTTAGCACCCTCTTCTATAGAGCCACAACTATACTGTAACTCTTCTATCGCAATGTCTGGATTTAGCCCAGCAATAAGCCAGAAAGGATTTTGTTTCTGATAGTGCTTAGCGGCAGGCGTTAAGTCTTTCATGGCCGCGGTAAATAGTGATACAGCATGCACAATAAGGCCGGTTGGATTATTGATTTCATGGGCAATTCCCGCAGACAACTCTCCCAATGAAGCTAAACGACTGGCTTCTTCATTAGCTTGGCGTAATCGATGCTGCTCGGTTGATTCTTCAAGTAGAATCACCACCTGATTGTTGGCAATGGGATGAATTTGTAATTGCCAACACTGCTGCTGATACCGCATGTCGGCAGTAAGCGATTTTTGGGTCGATAACACCTCCAATACTGCGGCTTTAAGCTTAAAAACATCGTTGTCGACATAGTAAAATCCATCTGAATCTAACAGGTGAATATTGTTATCGTTACTCCATAAATGCTGGAGTTCCTGGTTTACTATGGTCACGCCATTAGGAAGCCCATCGAGAACGGATTGGAACTGTTGCGACAATTCAGATATTTCAACTTCAATCCGCTTTCGTTGAATTAATTCGGCATCGAGCGCTTTAGTATGACGGCGTAAACTAGCGCTTATAAATCCGGTGAAAATCATCCCAATAGCAGACATAATCGCCACTAAAATTGCGAGGGCAAACATGCGCTTTTCGGAAGAGGTTAAATCAACTTTTTCACGCCCGGTGCCAAACCATTTATTAACCAGTTTGTCGTATTCGCCCGATAATTTTAACTGCCTAAGCGCCTCGTTAATTTGGTACATCTGTTCGGTTTTTGTCTCATTCGCGACAAAATTAAACGCACCATAAATTAACGCATCACTGGAACTGCGTACCGATGGATATAGCGGAAGTAAGCGCCGCGCAACAAAACTCTCGGCAATAACCACGTCGACTTGGTTTTTTATCAGTAATTGAAAACCGGTTTCATACAAATCAACATCCACGCGGTCGAAATTTTGCAGATGGTCAGATAAAAACACATCAACAAAGGCACCATTTTTAATAGCTACCCGCTTACCAACAAGATCTGCCCAATTGTTTATTAACGCCTTACCCTGCAAGGTATAAGCTTTAGCATGGGTTGCATATATAGGATCAGATTGAGCTAACTTGCGATCCATGTTCACCGGGCTAACCACAGTAATCACATCGATATCGCTGTCAGGATCATGAACATCTTTTACCAATTGTTGAAAACTCTTTCGACGTACAATAATGCGCTTATTGGTCAGCTGGCCAATTCTATCCATCAACTCGATATTAAAGCCTTGATCAACACCGTTATTACGCCACTCTAATGGCGCTGTTTTTGAGTGTACGCCAAAGACAATGCTGTCTTGCGCGAGCACAGGCATAGTGATGATGATAAGTAATAGCAATAGAGTTTTCATGCCGCGATATTACCTATTTTCTCCACTTGAAACTGTGCAGCATTACCCGAATTAGCAAATCATTATGTACGTTTTCTTATGATGTTAACTCGATGTGATCTACCTCTACATAAGCTATGCAAAATTGCATATACCCCTTTATAGCTATGCATGTTTGCATAGCGCATTTTTAGGCTTGTGATTGAGTTGTCATTTCTGCCCTCTATTCTGGTTATCTGGTTGTTGATTGCGCCCCCTTAGGCAAAGATTACATTGAGCGAAAATAATAGCTGACCAACTCGATGCTAATTTGGACCGTATTTTTAAAGTGAAGTGAAGTCAGTTTCACTTCAGCCTAACTAAAACAATAAGAGGCTTCTATAGTTAATGAATAAACCGTCATTACGTATAGAAGGGGGAGCAAAAATGAAAAAGATCAATCTTGCAGTCTGTATTGCTACATTAATGGGCACAGCAGGCCTAATGGGCAATGCTGTTGCCGCTGATAACTTAGCTGAATTCCATGTACAAAACCAAGAGTGTGATAGCTGTCATACACCAGATGGTGAACTGTCAAACGACAGCTTAACCTATGAAAATGCCCAATGTGTATCTTGCCATGGCACACTTGCTGAAGTAGCTGAAACCACAAAACATGAACATTACAATGCTCATGCTTCCCATTTCCCAGGCGAAGTAGCTTGTACCTCATGCCACAGCGCACACGAAAAATCGATGGTGTACTGTGACTCTTGCCACAGCTTCGATTTCAACATGCCTTATGCTAAAAAATGGCTACGTGACGAACCGACTATTGCTGAATTGGCCAAAGACAAATCAGAACGTCAGGCTGCTCTTGCTAGCGCCCCACACGACACTGTTGACGTAGTGGTTGTCGGTTCTGGCGGCGCAGGTTTCTCTGCTGCAATATCTGCAACAGATAGTGGTGCTAAAGTCATTCTTATAGAGAAAGAGCCTGTTATTGGCGGTAATGCTAAGTTGGCTGCAGGTGGCATGAACGCTGCTTGGACTGATCAACAAAAAGCCAAAAAAATTACTGATAGCCCAGAGTTAATGTTCGAAGACACCATGAAAGGTGGCCAAAACATAAATGACCCTGCATTAGTTAAAGTATTAAGCTCACACTCTAAAGACTCTGTTGATTGGATGACCGCTATGGGCGCCGATTTAACCGATGTTGGCATGATGGGCGGTGCATCTGTTAACCGTGCACACCGTCCAACTGGTGGTGCTGGTGTTGGTGCCCATGTCGTTCAAGTACTTTATGATAATGCAGTGAAACGTAATATCGACTTACGCATGAACACTCGCGGCATTGAAGTGCTTAAAGATGATAAAGGCACTGTTAAAGGTATTCTGGTTAAGGGTATGTACAAAGGTTACTACTGGGTGAAAGCCGATGCGGTAATCTTAGCAACGGGTGGTTTTGCTAAAAATAACGAACGTGTCGCTAAACTCGATCCTTCGCTAAAAGGCTTTATCTCTACTAACCAACCTGGTGCAGTAGGTGATGGACTGGATGTGGCAGAAAATGCGGGTGGCGCATTGAAAGACATGCAGTATATCCAAGCTCACCCAACACTATCTGTTAAAGGTGGCGTAATGGTCACTGAAGCGGTACGTGGTAATGGTGCGATTTTGGTTAACCGTGAAGGTAAGCGTTTCGTTAACGAAATTACTACTCGTGATAAAGCGTCTGCCGCTATTTTAGCGCAAACCGGTAAATCAGCTTATTTGATTTTTGATGATTCTGTGCGTAAATCACTGTCAAAAATTGATAAGTATATTGGTTTAGGTGTTGCACCAACGGCAGATAGCCTAGTTAAATTAGGTAAAATGGAAGGTATTGACGGCAAAGCACTTACTGAAACCGTTGCGCGTTACAACAGCTTAGTGAGTAGCGGTAAAGACACTGATTTTGAGCGTCCAAACCTACCGCGCGCACTTAACGAAGGTAACTACTACGCAATCGAAGTCACACCTGGTGTTCACCACACTATGGGTGGCGTGATGATCGACACTAAAGCTGAAGTCATGAATGCTAAGAAGCAGGTTATCCCAGGCTTGTATGGTGCTGGTGAGGTTACTGGCGGTGTTCATGGTGCTAACCGCTTAGGTGGTAATGCCATTTCAGACATCATCACCTTCGGTCGCTTAGCGGGTGAAGAAGCTGCAAAATATTCTAAAAAGAACTAATCGATTTAGAATTCACTGACTCGCTAGTATCAGTAAGCCACAGTTCATTGCTGTGGCTTTTTTTATGCGTCAATATCTCCATACCTATCGAATTAACCTGAACTAGGGGTAGAGATGAGAATAGAATGATAAAGATATTAAGCTTAGCCATTAACCACTCTCAAACTTGTCATTTGTTTTACTAACAAAACGAATTAACCCGTCAATAGCTGGCCTATTGCAAGTCTTCTCATGTAAAAAATAACGCAGTTAGCAAGGAAAAAGGCTGTTTGCGAGGCGTTTATTATCCCGAGTTCTGGTTAATTAATGCATAATCGACGGCACAGTAAATTTGCATTAACTCACTAGTTAATTTACAACGCTCACTCACTGGCTAATTTACAACGCTATCAAAGGATAATAATGAAACAGTCTATAGTTCACATCGCGCTAGTGGTGAATGATTACGATGAAGCCATTGATTTTTATGTTAATAAATTGAAGTTTGATCTAATTGAAGACACCTATCAAGCAGAACAAGACAAACGCTGGGTTGTGGTGTCGCCTCCGGGGTCAAACGGAGTGTCGTTGTTGCTAGCTCGTGCATCTAAACCGGAGCAGCATGATTTTATTGGTAACCAAGCCGGCGGACGGGTTTTTCTTTTTTTGAATACCGACGATTTTTGGCGCGACTATAACCGCATGCAACTCGATGGGATTAAATTTGTGCGCCCACCTCAAGAGCAAGATTACGGCACAGTGGCGGTTTTTGAAGATCTGTACGGCAATCTTTGGGACTTACTGCAGTTAAATGATAAGCATCCTATATCAATTAGAGCATCAATATAGCGCTGTTTGTTATGTATTTTTTGATAGCTTTTTAAGCGAGTAAAATAGAGAGACAGCTTTGTACTTTCGCATCATATCCATCAAGCGCGATACCGACTGATTGATGGTTACAAACAATGGCAGTTCTGCTAAAGAGCTAATTTAAAAAGCTGATTTAAAGTCAGAAATATCTCGCATCACAAAACTTAGCATAATAATCGTTAGCAGCTGTATCTTCGATTAAGCATTTAAGTTAATTAACCGTTTTGTCGTCATTAATAAAAAGGAGCATTTTATGCTCCTTTTTATTGGTTAAAACCTGCTGCATAATTTATTCAAGACTCAGGCTATTCAGAGAACCGCTGACTAAATTCTTGAATGCGTTTTGCGTTCACACCAGCATCGCCAATACCAATCCGCGACACGCTGCGTAAATCAATACGACTGCCCTGTTCTAGTGTAGACACAACGATAACGACATCATCTGCAAAATTGAAAAAAGGCGTTGTTGCCGTACTTTCAAAGCGCAGTGCTTTTGGGTCTTGAGCGACAATGGTCCAGCCCATGGCTTTAGCGACAGTTAATGCTTTTTCATAAGCCGCTTCTACCGATAAGTCTGACGCTATAGGCTGGATATTAGGGAAGGCTTGTCGTTGTTGTGCGGCAATCTCTTCTCCGCCATAAACCAAACTATTTTTAGCCCCAATGCGGCTGTCAGTTAAAAACTCAAACTGCGGTGGTGATTGAGTGTTGGTAGTAATATCGTGAATAGGTGGGTATTTCACTGGTTTGATAACCAACGCCATAATGCTCGGCGACAATATAGCTAAGCCCAGTAATAACGCTATTGTAGAGGTTAATATGCCTTTGCCTTTAGCGTTGCTGTCTTGCTTAGCACTACTTTTAACACTAAAGCTGATAACTAATGCCAGCACAGAAACAATGACCACCACATAACCCAACAGATTATTGTAATTACGGCTGGCCATAAAGCCGACAATCGGGTCCCATAATCCCAATGACGAGCCAAACACCATCAAAGCCGCAATCGCGACAGAGACGATGGCAACGATCAATGCGATATTGCCTATATTACGTTTTTGCATAACATCCATCCTTTAGAAGACCCTAATTAACCCAACTTATATTGACCTGTTTTTGTCGGAATAAATTTCTGTTCATCGATAATATATTTTCGATTACAGGCTATTCACACAACCTACTTTAGGTTTATACCTTACGATTAATATGCCGCATTTGGATCAAGTCCTAAACGACGCATTGTGCGAATTAAGTTGCTTCTATCCAGCTGTAAACTTCTGGCGACAGCGGCTAAATTACCTCTTTCGGTCGCTAATACCGTCTGTATTATTTGTCGTTGGTACTCATCGGTTGAATCACGTAGTCCAAGGGTTAACACCTGCGATAATGCGGCTGCGGCATTACTGTCGCTGATATTATCAACCTCGGCTATTGCTGGTGCTACTGTATGGCTCACAACAAACTCTGAACCGAGATGAACACGACTGATGCTAATGATACTGGCATGACGCCCTTGCTCGCTAATAGCCCTTAACGCAGCTCGACTGAGTAAGTGTTCTAACTCTCGCACATTGCCAGGCCAATGGTATTGGGTTAACTGATCAATGGCGGTTTGCTGTAACCTCAGTTTCGCGACGCCAAGCTGATGTTGGTTTTTTTCTAAAAAATAGCCAGCCAGTAAAATAACGTCTTTACCACGATCCCGTAATGGTGGCACAGGTAAAGGATACACACTCAAGCGATGATATAAGTCAGCCCTAAAGCGACCTTCTTTGACTTCTAACTGTAAATTACGGTTAGTAGCGGCAACAATTCTGACATCCACCACGATAATATTATCGCTGCCGACTCGTTGAATTTCACCGTTTTGCAACGCACGTAGTAACTTAGCTTGCACCGCAAGTGGTAACTCACCCACTTCATCTAAAAATAATGTCCCACCATCAGCCAATTCAAAGCGGCCGCGACGGTCACTTACCGCACCAGAATACGCGCCTTTTACATGACCAAATAATTCACTTTCAACGATGCTTTCTGGCAATGCAGCACAGTTAATTTGTACTAGTAGTTGCTCGCTGCGACGTGATTGCTGATGAATACTTTTGGCAACCAGCTCTTTACCCACGCCAGTTTCGCCAGTGATTAATACCGATAGATCGCTGGCTGCAACGGTATTTATCTCAGACAATAAATCCGTAATTGCGACACTGTTTCCAATAATACTCGACGGTCCAGCAGTCGCTAACATGCACTGCGCCACTTGATGATTACGTTCAACTTGCACTTCTAATGCTTCAATATGTTCACTGGTACTAATCGCAGCGGCCACAGCAGCAATATAAGCGCGGGTTTCGGTTGGGTTAAGCGCATCAAAGCTACCTGCTTTCATGGCATCTAAGGTTAAAACGCCCCACGCTTTACCGTCGATATAAATGGTACTGCCCATGCAGTCATGCACGTGCAATTGTTCACTACCATCATCGACTAAACCGTCGTAGGGATCGGGCAGTGTTGAGTCGGCATCAAAGCGGGTAATATGTGGGTTAGCTAAAATTTGCTGTAAGCGTGGATGGTGGTTGATCGAAAACTGTCTCGCGAGGGCTTGTTGCTTTAGCCCTACAACAGCCACAGGGACTAAATGGTCATGTTTAAGTTTCAACAAGGCCACTACGTCACATGGTATAGCGCGCTGAATCGCTAAAATCAGTCGTAAGTATCGTTCCGATTTTATCAGGTCACGATTTAAGTCTTCTACAATGTCGATAAAGGGAACAATATTCATAATATGTCAAATTAACCCAATTTCGGTTAATTTGACATATATATTGATCTAGGTCAAATTAACCCTTATGAAAATTATACCTGCTAAATCAGCTAGATAAATATTGGCGTGTTCTGTGCAATGTATGGGTAGACAAGGTAATTGATTGAAGCTTATCGCTATTTTACTCCCTAGAAGGAAATCATTAATGTTAGACACTGCAACTGTTCAAATTATTAAAGCCACCGTTCCGGCTCTGCAAATTTACGCTAATGACATCACCAGCCATTTTTATCCATTACTGTTTGCACAGCATCCAGAAGTATTACCATTTTTCAATCAAACTAACCAAGCCAAAGGCACTCAGCCTAAAGCACTGGCAAATGCGGTTATTGCTTACGGTGCCAATATTGATGAATTGGGCAATTTAAGTGATGCCGTTAGTAAAATCGTTCAAAAGCATGTTGCATTAGGCATTTTACCTGAACAATATGACGCTGTTGGCAGTTGTTTAATACAAGCCATTAAAGCCGTACTCGGTGATGCTGCAACAGATGAAGTGATTGATGCTTGGACCAAGGCTTACGGCCAATTAGCCAACATATTGATTGCGGCGGAAGAATCAATTTATACAGCTAAAGAGCAACAACAAGGTGGTTGGCGTGGCGAGCGTGACTTTATTTTAGTCAAACGTGTAGATGAAAGCTCAGTGATTACCTCATTCTACTTTCAACCTTTTGATAATAAAGGCTTACCAAAATTTGATGCTGGGCAATTTTTGACCTTAGTATTTGATGATATCGACGGTGTATCAATGCGTCGTAACTACAGTCTATCTGACGCGGCAGGCAAAGATTACTTAAGAATTAGCGTCAAGCGTGAACCTAATGGCGTGGTTTCAAATCACTTACATAACAATATTCAGTTAGGCGATAAAGTGAAATTACGTGCACCCAGTGGCGATTTCATCTTACGAAAAAACACTAAGCCGTTAATATTATTGACTGGCGGTGTCGGTATTACTCCTGCGATTAGTATGCTCAATACTGAAGCGGGTTCAGGACGCGATATTCGCTTTATTCATGCGGCCATAAATAGTGATGTCCATGCGTTTAAACACCATGTTGATCAACTTGCCTCAACACATGACCACATCAAGCCTTTGTATGTTTACAGCCAGCCAGAACAACATTGCCAGCCTCATGCCACTGGGTTTATTGATGCATCAATCATTGCAGAGCAACTCCCTGCAGACCGTGATGTAGAATTTTACCTGCTTGGCCCTACCGGTTTTATGAAAGCAGCATTGGCCATCGCCACCAGCTTAGGTGTACCAGAAAGCCAAATTCATTATGAATTCTTCGGCCCAGCTGAAGCATTAACCGCTTAATAGCCCAACAAACCAGTGAGATAAAAAAAGCCCTGAGCGTTAACTCAGGGCTTTTTAGTTATTGATAAAAACGATTAAACCTGTGACTGGAGATGTCCTAGAACGGGATATCGTCATCCCAATCTTCATCTTCTCAATGATTAAATACTCAATTAGCTTAGATAAACTGGATTGCGCACATGGTTAAGTCATCCTGAAACTCTGAAAAACCGCAAAACTGTTTCATTTGCTGCTCCAGATACTCCAGCATAGCTTCGGGTTCATCGGGTGCTGCGCTGATGGCTTTTTCTAAACGATCGAAACCAAATAATTCTTTGTGGGCATTTTGCGTTTCGATGACCACATCGGTATACACAAATAAGATATCACCTACATCAACACTAACCCGGTAGGTATCCCAATTTTGCTCACGCAGTACCCCTATAGGAATGCCACCTTGATCTAAGGCAACCAGCCTGTTGGCTTTTTTCAAATAGGCGTGAGGATGGCCTGCATTAGCATAAATAAGTTCTTTCTCTTGGAAGTTATAACGCATTACTGTAGCGGTTAAAAAGCTGCCACGAGGCTTTTTAGTGAAAAAATGTTGATTGATATAATTAAGCACTTCAGAAGAACTACTGTTTAAATCTTTCGGTTCAAAGGTGCGTAAGATGGCATCTATCATGGCGGTTTCTACTGCCGCGGCGGGGCCGTGACCCGATACGTCAGCAATAATCATTCCGATATCACCCTGGACATCCGGGCGACTTTTACCAAGGTCGACAATGTCTAAATAATCACCACCAGCACCTTTCATCGCTTTATAGGTATAAGCCATTTTAACAGAGCTAAGTACGATACCTTTGTCTGGCAACATCAATTGCTGCAAGCGCGAAATTTCTTCTATCTCATCGCGGATCCACACCTGGGCAGCGTTAAGTTGTGATGACGCTTCGGAAAACTGGAAGCTTTTTAGCTGGTACAAAAGCCTAAAATACAACGAGCTAACATGATGCGATTCAGTTCCTGCAGGTAAATTAAGCAGAATGATACAGTCAAATAAGCTCGATTCTTTACCAAAAGGCAGTACCCAACACATTTTTCCATCGTCCTTTAGAGGCACAATTTCCGTAATACTGTGTTGTAACGACAATGCTTTAAATTGTTGATAGAGCCGGGTGTAATGCTCATCACACAAGGATGAAAAATTACAGCTGACTTGGCCATTTTTTTTAATTAAGTAATAATTAAACTCACTTAATGTGACTGCCAAATTGGTTTTAAACCATAAGGTTTCATCAATAATGCTGTTAGCTAATGCTCTATAAATATTCAAGGGTAACCTTACTTTTGGGCTAATTTAGCAGCAAGGGCTTCATTCAAACCAGTGACACCGCTTTTTTTCAAAGTACTTTTATAGTCATTACTAAAGGTACGGATCATCGATAAACCTTCAGCAACAAAATCGTAAATTTTCCATTCATTATTACGTTGATAAAGCTGATATGAAACCGGAATGATATTTTCTTTGGTATGAATTTCAGTATCTACCGATGCATAAACCTTTTTCTTGATTGTTTCATTGGTGTAATCAACCGTTTGATTATCATACTGTTCTAGCAACACAATATAGGTATCGACTAATACGCCTTTTAACAACACCATAAATTGACGTTTCTCGGTATCGCTTGCCTGTCTCCAATACTTACCTAACACTCGTTGTGCAGAGGCTTGTATGTCGACGTGTTTTTCAATCACATCACTGAGTGATTTTTTTTTCTGTTCGACTGACAAGGCGCTATTTGATGCGATACTAATGATATCTGTCACACCTAATTTAACGCGTTCTGTTGGTTCTTGTGCCGCCAAAGCTAGAGACGGCATCACTAGCATCATGATTAAAAAAATTATTGATTTCATTATTTATCCTGACTAAACATATACTTGCTTATTAACTCTTCGATGCTGATTGATGATTCTGTTTCAATAAACTCTTCACCATCTGCCATGTTTATTTCTGAACCACCGGTAGATATTTTAACAAATCTGTCGCCAATAATACCTGATGTACGAATAGAGGCTATCGAATCATCAGGTACGGTAATCGCATTATCTAATGATATTTTAACGACTGACTCATACGCTTTAGGATCGTAATTAATCGATTGAATTAATCCAACACGTACACCTGACATTTCGACAAAGGCACCTTCTTTTAAACCTGAAGAATTTTCAAATTTAGCCACTAAGGTGTAGTTACCACTATTAGTGACCGATGCTCCACCAATGGTAATTGACATAAATACCAAGGCCCCAATCCCGAATAATACAAACAGGCCGACGAGAAAATTGACGTAATTGTTTTTCATTGAAACCTCTAGTTATAGCGCTAATGAGCTAACGATATAGTCACTAAATAACATAATAATTGCACTCATTACCACCGCCTGAGTGGTGCCATTGCTGACGCCTTCAGCGCCCATATTTTTTTGATTTAAGTGTAAATAAAAGCCGTAATATAAAGGTATCCACATAATAAACAAACCAAATACCAATGACTTTATTTGACCAACCAGCACATCTTTAAAGCTAATGGTATCCATTACACCTTGAATATATGCACCAGGACTTTCTCCTTGAATGTGTACTCCAACGATATAGCCACCGCCAATGCCCACCAAGTCAAAAACGGCCGTCAGCATAGGAACACAAAACAACGCCGCTAATAGTCTTGGCAGCATCACATAGCGGTAACTGTTAATCGCCATGCAATCAAGCGCATCAAATTGTTGCTCGTTACGCATAATACCAATTTCTGAACAGGTCGCAGAGCCAACTCGTGCTATTACCATTAATGCTGTCATCACCGGACCTAATTCTTTAATCAGGCTCAAGGCAACTGCCGAACCCAATAAATCCACTGAACCAAATCGCACTAAGGTATCGTAAAACTGCAGTGCCACAACCATACCGGTAAAGAGCGCGGCAACAATAATGACAATTAAAGACCGATTACCTATAAAATATATCTGCTTAATCACTTGCTTAAATGACACCAGCCCAGTGAATAGGCTGCTGACGATACGCATTAAAAATAATGTTGCTAGGCCAACACTTTCAATATTTTTACGCGTTGCGGCACCTAAGTTACTGACTGAATTAAACAAGGCATTCATTATTTTTCATCCTTATTTAACAAACGATTGAGATAAACCTCACCATCATCTCTGTAAGTGTTCGGTTGACGGTTGATCATGTTTTGAATGCGTTCATCTGGCGAGTTTTTAATCTCATCAACGGTGCCATTCGCCACCACTTCACCCGCAAACAATACCACCACGCGATCGGCAATTTTAAACACACTTTCTAACTCATGAGTGACCACCACGATAGTCATGTTCATGGCATCTCTCAAAGTGAGAATAAGCTCGTCAAGTTCAACTGCAGTTGTGGGATCAAGCCCTGCTGAAGGTTCATCAAAAAACAGTAATTTAGGGTCCATAATAACGGCCCTAGCCAGTCCTGCTCGTTTTAGCATGCCGCCTGATAATTCCGAAGGCATTAGATGGCCGGTTCCAGCCATGTTCATTAATTCAAGCTTCATCCGCACCATAATATCAATGGTTTGGGTATCCAATGAAGTATTGTGCTCTAAAGGTAACCTGACATTATCTGCCACCGTTAATGAACTCAGTAGTGCGCCGCCTTGGAAAGCCACGCCCATTTTTTTGCGTAAGTTACGTAATTGCTTATTTTTAGCCGTAAAAATATTCACACCATCAATCATGATAGTGCCTGACGTAGGGGTTTTAAGCCCAAGCATATGGTTAAGCAAGGTACTTTTACCAGAACCAGATCCGCCCATCACCACCAGAATTTCGCCGGGGTTGACCTCTAAATTGACGTCTTTGAGTACATGGGTATCGCCATATTGGGCAAACAAATGCTCTACAGTAATGATAGGGTTAACCATTGTTACTCACAGCACTTACTGAATCAGCTAAGTTAAACACCGTGTTTAAACGGGTTAGTTGCAGTACTTGAAGCGGTGAACCATTGGCACCAACGATATGAAATTCAGTGTCATTTTCTCTGGCTTCATTGAAGGCCTCAACCAGTGAAGCCATCCCTGAGCTATCGATATATTGCAGGTGGGTGAAATCGACAATGATGTTATTTTTACTCTTAATTAACTTTATGATGTCGAGTTTGATACTGCGAGAGTTGCTCAGATCGACCTCGCCATAAAGCTTAACCACTTGGTAATTGTTATGTGTCTCAATTTCAATATTCATTTTATATCACTCAAATTTAACCGTCAGTTCTAACCAATTACCTTTGCCTTTATGTGGGATAAGTCTTACTTTTTCAGCCACATAATGAATGAGGCAAAGGCCTAATCCACCTGGTTTACATAAATTATTTTCTGCCGGTATTAATTGCTTGTCAGTAATCTGCGAACACACATCTTTAATCACAAATAGCGCATGCTCATCATCACTGCTGACCACGATTTCTATACAGCCCTTTTTCGACATGTGATAACCATGACGAATAACATTGGCACAAGCCTCATCAACGGCCAATACGATTTCATTGACTTTACCTTCGCTAAAAGGAAAATCGCGGCATGCATCTACCACAAATTCGCGAATATTTTTTAATTCACTCGTACAAGATGAAAACGTTTTGATGTTTGACATTGGCTAGTCCGTTACCTTGTAATCAGTGTGATCGTCTGATTTGTCGTCTGCAGGTGCGTCATTTAATAGCTCATCATCTAATAGTTCGTCATCAAACTCTAGATCAAATTCGTCAGATTCAGTCTCAGCCACTTTACCGTCACTGACCAAGTGAGCATCTCGCTGCAAATAGACATCTTTAACATAGCCATAAGGATCTAACGATCCGTCTAATATGGGTTCATATTGCTGAAAATCAATCCGACTGTCTAAACCTTCCAACACAAACTTTCCGGCCCTTTGTTCAAACGACAGAATAGATAAGGGATACACAAAAACATCAACAAAATCGCCGACGGTATTACGTGCAGTACTGGCGCCATAAACAGGCCACATGATGAAAGGCCCATTGCCAATACCCCAAACACCAAAGGTTTGCGCAAATGTTTCTTCTTTTTTCACTAATCCCATATCGGTAGCAGGATCAAAAAGACCCACAAGGCCGATTGTGGTGTTGACGACAAAACGTAAAACACTGCTACCGCTGTCGGTCACTTTCCATTGTAAAAGGTTATTTACTGCATAAAGAGGTTCACTTAGATTTGATAGCAGATTTGTCACACCTTGTCGGATCGGCTGAGGGATGGTTTCATAGCCTTCTGCTGCTGGTTTTAAAGCATATTTGTCCATGACCTGGTAATTAAAGTCCCAGCTTTTTCGATTAACCGCTTCGAATGGATCACCCGCTGTTGAGGTGCTAGCGCAGCCACTAAAAAATAGTAAAGTGGCGCCAATAACTAACAGTCGACCAATTATTCCCACTCATTCCTCCGGCTTTTTTCAAAAAATATCTGCTAACTATATCGGTATTAAGCACGACATTTAATATCGTTAATGTCACTCAAGAGTGAAAATATAACATTAAAACGGTCAAAACTATTAGTACAATTTTGATTGATCGTTCAAAAACGACTTGTGTCATCTAAAAACCCGTTAAGCGATTAAGCTTAATCATTAAGGCATGACTTAATCTATATATCGGTTACTTATTGAATATTGGTCAGTATTGCTCCGCCGCACATAATTTATTCAGACTATTACAAGCCATTATGAATCATTTGTTTAATTTTGTGGGCCTTCACAAAATGATCCAATTGGTGTGTTTGAATCCACCATGTTGCCGCTTCCATCAGCAATTGAGGATTATCATTTTTGTTGGCAAAAAATGCATAAAATGACAAACCGACGTTATCGCCTTTCGCCGCAATTTTTTTATCACACACGGCAATAATTTTCGCTCTTAACTCATCTCTCATTATTCAGCCTCAACTCGGGTTAAGAAGTGGAATATGTAAGGCAAAGTGACAACATTCGGCCTATTTCAGATCAAATGCCTTACAACATCGTTAATATCATGTGCGGCCGATTGGCTCACTACAAATGCCGAAAAACAGCCATGTATAACGCCAAGGCATCTTCGACAATATGCCTCAATACCTGCTGCAAGTAATCAACAAAAGTGATCATAGAGAAAGCCCAGTTAACAGCGTAGACTTGATGCCTACTGTTTTTGATTCAGAGAACGAGACTCGCCATGAAATTCCTTGTTGATATTCACGCGCATACTATAGCGTCAACTCACGCTTATAGTACCTTCCATGATTACCTTTGTGTTGCGAAAGCCAAAGGTATCAAGTTATTCGCCATT
This sequence comes from Shewanella sp. TB7-MNA-CIBAN-0143, assembly GCF_040310065.1. Taxonomy (NCBI): domain Bacteria; kingdom Pseudomonadati; phylum Pseudomonadota; class Gammaproteobacteria; order Alteromonadales; family Shewanellaceae; genus Shewanella; species Shewanella sp. TB7-MNA-CIBAN-0143. The sequence continues at coordinate 109,560 of NZ_JBEOPL010000010.1, read as the reverse complement.
ACCGATCATGGCCCAGATATGGCTGATGCGCCCCATTTTTGGCACTTTGTAAATATGAGAGTGTTACCTAGAATTGTTGACGGTGTTGGCGTGCTGCGCGGCATTGAAGCGAATATCAAAAATGAACATGGCGAGATTGATTTTTTTGGTGATTATTTAAAAGAGCTCGATATTGTGTTGGCAGGGTTCCATGAACCCGTTTTCCCACCATCGACTAAAGAGGCTCACACTACAGCACTCATCAACTGTATTGAAAGTGGTAATGTCGACATTATTACTCACCCAGGCAACCCTGCTTATCCAATCGATATTAAGCGCGTCGCCGCTGCCGCTGCCAAACATAACGTGGCACTAGAGATAAATAACTCCTCTTTTTTGACGTCGAGAAAAGGCAGTACATGCAACTGTATTGAAATAGCTAATGCAGTAAAAGTAGCAGGTGGACTGCTCGTTATGGGTTCTGACTCGCATGTTGCTTTTAGCTTAGGCGAGTTTGAAAAAGCCATTGAGGTCATTGAAACAGTGGAATTTCCAATTGAACGCTTACTGAACCGTAGCCCCGAAGCGTTGTTGAGCTTTCTGACGGCAAGAGGTCATAAGTCACTTGATGAATACTCTGTTTTAATTGAATAAAACATTTTATATCCTAAAACTGCCACAGTGATATTTACACCATAAAGATACTGCTGGCAGAGTCAGTCTCGTTGCTTCTCTATCGTAGAAAACAAAAAGGCCTGCAAAAGCAGGCCTTAAAAGTTTTAATCAACACATTGGATTATGTAATCTCTAGTGAAGATTAGAACGGAATATCGTCATCCCAGCCTTCATCTAAATCTGGAGTGAAGTTTTGTTGTGGCTGTGGTGCTGGACGCTGTGCAGGAGCATTTTGTGGTTGGAAATTACCCTGAGGTGCAGCGGCTGGCTTTGGTGCATAAGCAGGTGCAGCTTGTTGCGCTGGCGCAGATTGTTGCTGGTAACCACCACCTTGCTGGCCAGCATTAGGCTGAGCTTGGTAAGCTTCATTACCTGCAGCAGGCGCAGTTTGATTGTATTGCGCTTGTGGCTGACGAGCTTGAGGTGCTGGTGCAGGACGAGACTGTTGTTGTCCCATATTTTGTCCGGCGTTTTGCCCAGAGCTTTGACCTTGCCCTTGATACTGACCACCACCGGCATTATCACCTGAGTTGCGGCTGTCTAACATTTGCATTTCCATAGCGTTGATTTCAGTCTTATAACGGTCTTGACCGGTAGTCTGATCTTGCCACTTACTGGTTTGCAATTTGCCTTCTAAATAAACTTTAGAGCCTTTCTTTAAGTACTCGCCAGCAATTTCCGCAAGACGACGATACATAACAATGTTGTGCCACTCGGTACGTTCTTGCATTTGACCTTGTTGGTCTTTCCACGACTCACTTGTCGCTATAGTAAAGTTGGCAACAGCATTGCCGTTTGGCATGTAACGAACCTCAGGGTCTTTACCTAAGTTACCGACCAAAATCACTTTATTCACACCACGACTAGCCATCGAAATCTCCTGAGATTTTTATCTGTTTACTTTAACTGAATACTAAGCTGAATGATCTACACGATCTAATTCACAGAGCCTAACACAGCTCGCGCTTCGCTTAAATTGAATTTATCATCGACCTTTAAATAAGCCACTTTCTCTTCGAGCACCACAATGGCCTCTACAACACCGATTAACTGTGACAATTTACTGGCCATATCTTGTGCATCGCTTCTATCTTTTACTGTAGCTTCAAGAGTATAGCTTTTCAATAACACAGGCTTTTGCATGCCGAGGGTCAAAAATAACCACACACACATTAGCCCTAGCGCGACAAAAAACACTCCCGATGCGCCGACGAGCTGATAAGCTCCGCCGCCTAACATGCCGCCACAAAATGCGCCTAAAAATTGACTAGTTGAATACACGCCCATAGCCGAACCTTTATCGCCGACAGGACAAAACTTAGCAATCAAACTTGGCAATGATGCTTCAAGGTAATTAAAGCCGGTGAAAAATAGTACTACAGCCCCACTTAACACCCAAAGGTTATCGGCATACAGCCCCATCGCGGCAAGTGACACCATCATGATCATTAACGACAACTGGAACATGGTTTTGGTGTTGTTGCGTTTCACCCCAATGATAATTAACGGCACCATTAAGAAAAATGCACCAACAAAAGCGGGGAAGTACAACATCCAATGCTTTTCTTTGACTAAACCGGCATCCACCAAATCGAGCGGCAATGCAACAAACACCGCGGTTAGCACTAAGTGCAGAATAAAAATACCTGCATCTAGGCGAAATAACTGCGGGTCTAACAACATACGCTTTAATTTTGTCGGAGTGGCGACCGTATCGCCTTTAGGCGCTTGGCTAATAGGATTGGGAACAAAAAACTGCACAATTAACATGCCCAATACTGCCAGAACTGCTGTTAATAAAAACAACCCCGTTAAGCCCATGTATTGCGCCACAATAGGCCCAACCAATAATGACAAGGCAAATGAAAAGCCAATACACATGCCGATAATCGCCATGACTTTAGTGCGTTGCTCGTCTCGAGTTAAATCGGCGGCAAGCGCTAACACGGCGGCAGCTATTGCGCCCATACCTTGGACTGCGCGACCAAACACTACCCCGTAAATGTGATCCGATGATGCGGCAATTAAACTACCAATGGCAAACAATACCAAGCCACCTAGAATAATCGGCTTACGTCCGTATTTGTCGGACAAAATGCCCATTGGGATCTGTAAAAAAGCCTGGGTTAATCCGTAAGCACCAATGGCAATACCCACCCATAGCGGTGAAAAGCCTTCAAGGTGCTGACCATACAGCGCGAAGACAGGCATAATCATAAACAATCCCATCATTCGTAAACCAAACACACTGGCTAACGAAAATGCGACCTTTTTCTCCATACCCGACAGTCCATTACTGGCCATGCTGTTGCCCTTCGATAAGTAATTCAACAATATTATAAGGTGCGCATATTATCACAGCGCCAGAAATTAGCTCAAAAGGAAATCACAGTTTTTGATATAAGGTGTTTTATCTGCGCATGTTAAACTTTAGCTGAGTTTTATGCGTACCATGAAACCAACATAGTCAAAATTGATATGAAGTCCCCCAACAAACTATGCGATACTGATCGCTGTTTTGTTTTACATAAGTCATAGAGTGATATAGATGGATAAAATTGAAATACGCGGTGCCCGAACCCACAATCTTAAGAACATCAATCTAACCATTCCCCGTGACAAACTTATTGTGATAACTGGGTTATCCGGTTCAGGAAAATCATCATTAGCCTTTGATACTTTGTATGCAGAAGGCCAACGTCGTTATGTCGAATCGCTGTCGGCGTATGCGCGTCAATTCTTGAGCTTAATGGAAAAACCCGATGTAGATCATATTGAAGGCCTTAGCCCTGCCATTTCAATTGAACAAAAATCAACCTCGCACAATCCACGATCTACGGTCGGTACCATTACCGAAATCTATGACTATTTACGCTTGTTGTTTGCCCGTGTGGGCGAGCCTCGCTGCCCAACGCATAATCAGCCGTTGTCAGCGCAAACAGTGAGTCAAATGGTGGATAAAGTGTTGGCGATGCCGGCAGACAGCCGCCAAATGCTGCTTGCGCCAGTGGTTAACGACCGTAAAGGTGAGCACGTTAAGTTACTGGAAAGCTTATCGGCACAAGGCTACATCCGCGCCCGTATTGACGGTGAAGTATGTGACTTAACCGATCCTCCAACATTAGATTTACACATCAAACATACCATTGAAGTGGTTGTCGATCGCTTCAAAGTCCGCGAAGACATGAAACAGCGCTTGGCTGAGTCGTTTGAAACCGCTTTAGAATTATCTGGTGGCATTGCAAAAATTGCCAGTATGGACGATAGCAAAGCCGAAGAACTGATATTTTCAGCTAATTTCGCGTGTCCGCATTGTGGCTATTCGATGGCCGAACTTGAGCCGCGTATTTTCTCGTTTAACAATCCGGCCGGTGCTTGTCAAACTTGTGATGGTTTAGGTGTGCAGCAGTTTTTTGACCCTGAACGAGTCATTGCTAATGATGAACTATCGTTAGCTGGCGGCGCGATTAGAGGCTGGGACCGACGCAACTTTTACTATTTCCAAATGCTCAGCTCTCTAGCCGAACATTATAAGTTTGATGTTGAGAAGCCATATGCCGAACTAAGTGACAAAGTTAAAAAGATTGTCTTATATGGTTCTGGCAAACAAAACATTGCCTTTAAGTACATTAATGACCGCGGCGATGTTGTGATCCGTAACCATCCGTTTGAAGGCATTTTGAATAATATGGATCGCCGTTACCGTGAAACCGAAAGTAACTCGGTACGCGATGAGCTGTCTAAATTTATTAATATGCAGCCTTGTAATAGTTGTGGTGGTTCGCGCTTACGTGAAGAAGCCCGTAACGTATTTATTGGTGAGTTAAACCTACCGCAACTGACCATTTGGTCGATTGGCGAAGCTAAACAATACTTCGACACCGTAGTGTTTGAAGGACAACGTGCGCAAATTGCCGAGAAAATCTTAAAAGAGATCAGTCAACGCCTTGGCTTCTTGGTCAATGTGGGGCTTAACTATTTAAGCTTGTCGCGCTCAGCTGAAACCTTATCGGGTGGCGAGGCGCAACGTATTCGCCTAGCCAGCCAAATTGGAGCGGGTTTAGTGGGCGTGATGTACGTGCTTGATGAGCCTTCAATTGGTTTGCATCAACGCGATAACGAACGTTTATTACAAACCCTGATCCATCTTCGTGATTTAGGCAATACCGTGATTGTGGTTGAACACGATGAAGATGCGATTCGCTTAGCAGATCACATTATCGATATTGGCCCAGGTGCCGGCGTACATGGCGGTGAAGTCATTTGTGACGGTACGCTAGAAGATATTCTTAACTGTGAAGCGTCGGTTACGGGCCAATATATTTCCGGTAAAAAGCAAATACACATTAGTGACCAGCGCACCCCTATCGATCCGAAAAAGGTGATTGAGTTATTTGGCGCATCGGGTAATAACCTAAGAGATGTTGATTTAACCATTCCAGTTGGATTGTTTACCTGTGTTACTGGCGTATCGGGTTCAGGTAAATCGACACTGATTAACGACACTTTCTTTAAAATTGCCCATAGGATGCTCAATGGCGCTACCGTAGATGAACCTGCACCTTACAGAAGTATTGAAGGCATGGATCATTGCGACAAAGTCGTCGATATTGATCAAAGTCCTATTGGCCGCACGCCACGCTCGAACCCTGCCACCTATACGGGTATTTTCACCCCAATACGTGAACTGTTTGCTGGCACACAAGAATCGCGCACCCGTGGTTATCAAGTGGGTCGCTTCTCGTTTAACGTCAAGGGCGGTCGTTGTGAAGCCTGCCAAGGTGATGGGTTAATTAAAGTGGAAATGCACTTTTTACCTGATGTTTATGTGCCTTGTGATTCGTGTAAAGGTAAGCGTTATAACCGCGAAACCTTAGAAGTAAAATACAAAGGCAAAAACATTCACGAAGTGCTGCAAATGACGGTTGAAGACGCTCGTGGCTATTTTGATGCGATTCCATCTATTTCACGTAAATTGCAAACCTTAATGGATGTCGGCTTGTCGTACATTCGCTTAGGGCAAAGCGCGACAACCTTATCTGGCGGTGAAGCTCAGCGCGTTAAACTGGCCAAAGAGCTGTCTAAACGCGATACAGGTAAAACCTTATACATTTTAGATGAACCCACTACAGGGCTTCACTTTGCCGATATTCAACTATTGTTAGAAGTACTGCATCGCTTAAAGTCTCATGGCAACACTGTCGTGGTGATTGAGCATAATTTAGATGTGATTAAAACCGCAGACTGGATTATCGATTTAGGCCCTGAAGGTGGTGCTGGCGGCGGCATGATTTTAGCCGCAGGCAGCCCAGAAGAAGTAGCAGAGCACCCAGATTCTCATACCGCGAGATTCCTAAAGCCGATGCTGGCGCTTCACAATAAACGGGTAAAGGCTAAAAAAGCCAAATAACAAGCTGAGATAAAATACCAAACCTTAGGTGAATAAGAGGAGAGCACATTATGTTTACTACTCAAATTCACCTCAAGGTATTGGCTATGATGTTATTGTGCTGCTTACTCAATGCCTGCAGCCAAACACCTCGCCAATGCTCGTCAGCTATTATCACCTCTTGGTCTAGCGCCCATAGCCAAATTACTGAAGATATCACCACACTGAGTTCCACTGAATTTCAAGGCCGCAAGACTGACTCTGAAGGAGCCCGCCTCACTCAAGCGTATTTAATCACACGATTTACAGAGATGGGCTTACAACCCTGGCAGCCAAATTTTGCCGTCCCGTTTAGTTTTCAACATCAATTTTCGACCGTCTCTGGGGTCAATATTATTGCCACTATTGCGGCAAAAAATAGCTCAAACCGATGGCGAGTGATTACCGCTCATTATGATCACTTAGGTCAAACGGCCAATAAAATGTATCCAGGTGCTGATGATAATGCCTCAGGCATTGCCGGAATGATGGCAATTGCAGCCCAATGGCAGGAAAATCCGCCGTTAGATGATGTTAATTTGATGATTGTGGCAACCGACGCTGAAGAACCAGGCTTATATGGCAGCTATGAATTAGTGACGTTATTGCAGCAATACCCACAGATGGACATTGAGCTAAGTGTAAACTTGGACATGATAGGCCACCCAGATCGTCGTAGAGCAATCTACATGGAAGGGCAAAAAAATCTGTCAAATTTTGAGTCAATCAAACCGTTGTTGATGCAACAGACCCAATTATGTATTCGCACTCATCACACAAATTTATTAAGTGGGCGGATGAAAAAAAGTGATTGGCTCAGAGCCTCAGACCACTATCCATTTCATAAAGCGGGCTACTCCTGGGTGTATTTTGGCGTACCACCCCACGCGCAATATCATACGGCCGACGACACAATAGCCACGTTAGACATCGACTTTATTGTGGCGGTTGCTGAAACAGTATATCAAATGCTCAGCATCGATAAGCTGACCAAGGCCCCATAAACAGCCTAATTCACGCCAACAAATGTTCATTTTTCAACCAATTAACAAATCTTAAAAATCAAGAATCAGGCCAATCTTAAACTAGAATAGGCAATTTAATGTTTATTTTCAGTTTTTACGTGGTCAACTAGCATTGTTGCTGCTATAATACGCCCCCTTATCGGCGCGGGAAATCGACACGGGGTTGATTTTCTGTCTGTGAAACTTTAGCACGAGCTTCCGAACTTCGTGCGCATCCACAAGGCTACAACTCAATGTCATCTGAAAGAACTTTCCGCGAACTCGGCCTGTCTGAGTCTTTGTTGCGTTCGCTTGACGAGTTAGGTTATGAAAACCCAACTCCTATTCAAGCTGCTAGTATCGACCCGCTTATGGCTGGTAAAGATATTATCGGTCAAGCACAAACCGGTACCGGTAAAACAGGCGCGTTTGCCCTGCCTTTACTAAACAAAATCGACATGAAAATCAATGCTCCACAGATTTTAGTGTTAGCACCAACCCGCGAATTAGCGGTTCAAGTTGCCGAAGCATTTGGTAGTTATGCCAAATTCATGAAAGGCTTCCACGTACTACCGATTTACGGTGGTCAAAGCATGCAACAACAATTAAACGCCCTTAAGCGCGGACCACAAGTGATTGTTGGTACTCCTGGTCGTGTAATGGATCACATGCGTCGTGGCACATTAAAGCTAGATAATCTAAAAGCCTTAGTATTAGACGAAGCCGATGAAATGCTAAAAATGGGCTTCATCGATGATATCGAATGGGTATTAGAGCACAAGCCTACTGACAGCCAACTTGCATTATTCTCTGCCACTATGCCTGAGCAAATTAAGCGCGTTGCAGCTAAGCACTTAACAAACCCAGTGAACATCAGCATAGCGTCTAGCCAGACAACTGTTGAGTCTATCGACCAACGTTATGTGCAAGTATCACAACACAATAAACTAGAAGCGTTAGTACGTGTTTTAGAAGTTGAAAATACTGAAGGTATTATCATCTTCGTTCGTACCCGTAACAGCTGTGTTGAATTAGCAGAAAAATTAGAAGCCCGTGGTTATGCTTCATCTCCATTACATGGTGACATGAATCAACAAGCACGTGAGCGTGCTGTTGAGCAGCTTAAGCGCGGCAAGTTAGACATTTTAATCGCGACTGACGTTGCAGCACGTGGTCTAGACGTTGAACGTATTGGACACGTAGTAAACTACGATATTCCTTATGATTCAGAAGCCTATGTTCACCGTATCGGTCGTACAGGCCGTGCTGGTCGTACTGGTATGGCAATCCTATTTGTAACCAATCGTGAAATGCGTATGTTACGCACTATCGAACGCGCTACAAACAGCCGTATTTCTCCAATGAAAGTGCCTAGCCCTGAATCAGTTGCAGAGCGTCGTTTATCTCGTTTAGGCGAGCAAATCCAAGAAACCATTAACGGTGACTTAGATTTCATGAAAAACGCTGTAGCTGAATTATGTCAACAGCTTGAAGTTGATACCGATTTACTGGCTGCTGCATTGTTACAACAAGTACAGCAAGAGCGTCCACTTCAGTTACCAACGATTACCGAACGTCAACGTGATTCACGTGACGAACGTAGTGATCGTGGTAGTGACCGTGGTGATCGCAATAGTAGCAGCGACCGTCCACGTCGTGAACGCAGTGACCGTGGCGAGCGTAGTAGCCGTCCAGCACCAAATAGCTTTGGCGATGCAGAAGGCTTAAAAGATAACCCAGACGTTAAAATGAATCGTTATGTTATCGATGTAGGTCGTGAAAATGGTGTTGGTGTAGGTAACATCGTTGGCGCTATCGCTAACGAAGCAAACATCGATAGCCGTTTCATTGGTCAAATCCAATTGTTTGATCAAGTCACAACCGTTGATTTACCAGACGGAATGCCTAAAGACATCCTTTCACACCTAAGAAAAGTGCGTGTGTGTGGTCGTCCTTTAAACATTCGTGAAGCGGGTGATGAAGTGTTTGCTGACACGACTCGCGGCGCAGGCGCTCCACGTCGTCCACGTAGTGATCGTGCTCGTAGTGACCGTCCACGTACTGACCGCCCAGCGGGTGATCGTCCGGCTAGTGACCGCCCTGCAAGTGCAGAGCGTCGTCCACGTAAGCCACGTGACAACGGTTAATCATTCAGTTGAATGACACAAAAAATGGAGCCTAAGGGCTCCATTTTTGTTTTCCGCTTTTACTCTCTATTCTCTATTCTACAAAATAAGTCTAAAAAATAACTAACATCCATTAACGTGGCGATTACCTGTTTAATATCACTATTTCTAGGTTCTAGGTCGCTACGCGGCTAGATACTATAGCAAGAGCCTAGATCGCTACGCTGCTAGGACGCTGCGCGGCTAGATGCTATAAAATCTTAGCAGCGAAGCTGTCCCTATTCCTGAGATAGCAAGCGGTGACGAGAGAGATTAAGAGATGACAAGCCGAGAGCCTAGGTGCTAGACCGCTTTATCTGTGAGCGCAGCGTTCGCTTGTTATCGCTTGTTACCATTTCCTAGCAGGACGCAGTCCGCCCTAGCAGCGAAGCGACCCTAGTGATAATCCGTTTGCACTAAAGTGTTACAATACAGTCCTGAACGCTTTGGCCTGCTTACGCTTTTGATACAAGGGGACAATTTGCACGGCAAACACCGAACACACAATCATAACGATGCCAGCAAATGACAATACATCAATATCGGCACCGGCAAATACTCCGCTCCACCAACCAAGATTGACCACAACTTCTGTCGCAGTAAAACTCAATACCGGTGTTAATGCCAACATGGCACTGACTTGTGCCGTGGGCCAATATTGCATTGCTTGACCAAAACAGCCATACGCAATCAAAGTATTGGCACCGCAAAAAAGTACTATCCACCATTGATCGAGCGTCATAGCTTCAAACTGACTAAAGTCACTAAATGGCGCCATAAGCACAATGCCTAATGCGTAAATAAATAACAGTACATTACTGGGTGACAGTCGTTGGCTCACCGACTTTTGTAACAAAGCATAGCTGGTCCACGACATCACCGAAAACTGCACAATCATAATCCCAACCAACACTTGATGATCACTTGCTTGATTTAAATCGAGCTGCGGATGGAAAAACATCAGCATGCCCAGTCCAAGCGTGGCAAAACAACTTAACTGAAATGCATTAAAACGCTCTTTGAAAAACAACACCCCACCAAATGCCAAGAAGAAAGGCGCGGTTTGGAAGTTAAGCTGTGCAGTACCAGGAGCTAGATATCCCAACGAATAAACAAACGACACGTAATTGCACATCAACAGCACGCCAGCGAGCACCAATTTCAACCATACTAATGAAGGTAAACCGACAAATTGACGTAATGTACCTAAGCGCCATTGAATTAACAAGGTCACGACTAACGCCATGACAAACCGAAACCAGGTCAGAGTAACTGGTGTAATGAATCCACCTGATAGCTTTAATGCTATAGGCAAAATACCCCAGAAAAATACTGCTATAGAAACAAATATCAGTCCTAAACGGGCATTCGCGCTTTCTTGTTCACTGTTCACGTTGGTTTATCCATCACATCATTAAGGCGTGAATTCTGCCTGAATAACCCAATAAAGTCTTTATCAAGAAAGGTTAACCTTACCCTTGATTGTTCGCATAACAAAAAAGCCTATTTCAACCCCTCCTTTTATCGTGCAAACGCTTTGAATGCAGGTAAAATAGCCGCCATAAAAACCTATGTACCCTACTACCTAAGGAACACTCGCATGAATCTTGCCGATTCCGTTCTTGCCGTGAACAATGATTTACCTATCCGTACCGACAAGCCTGTCCACAGTGGCAAAGTACGCAGTGTTTACTGGTTAACCGACACAGACAGTCGCCGCTTAATCCGCGACAAAGGTTACGATGTACCTGAAGATACTCCGCTAGCAATTATGGTGATCAGCGACAGGATCTCGGCGTTCGATTGTATTTTTCATGGCGAAGGTAACTTGCAGGGTATTCCAGGTAAAGGCGCTGCACTGAATGCGATTTCAAATCATTGGTTTGGTTTATTCGCCGAAAATGGTTTAGCTGACAGCCACATTCTAGATATTCCGCACCCTTTTGTATGGATAGTGCAAAAAGCTCGCCCAATTAAAGTCGAAGCGATTTGTCGCCAATACATTACCGGCTCAATGTGGCGTGCTTATTCAAAAGGCGAACGGGTATTTTGTGGTATCACCTTGCCAGAAGGGTTAAGCAAAGATCAAAAACTGCCAGAGTTACTGATCACCCCGTCAACCAAAGGTATCTTAACCGGCATCCCGGGCGTGCCTGCGCAAGATGACGTTAACATTAGCCGTAGCGATATTGAAGCCAACTACCAAGCCTTTGGATTTGAAAAACCACAAGATATCGACTTGTATGAAACCTTGCTAAAGCAAGGCTTTAAAGTGATTTCAGATGCACTAGCAAAGCTTGATCAAGTGTTTGTCGATACTAAGTTTGAGTTTGGCTACGTCAATGACAAAAATGGTCAATCAAAACTGATTTACATGGATGAAGTCGGTACGCCTGACTCATCACGCATTTGGGACGGGGCCGCTTATCGCGAGGGCAAGATTGTTGAAAACTCAAAAGAAGGCTTCCGCCAGTTCTTGTTAAACCATTTCGACGATGCCGACATTTTGCTAAATAAAGACAGAATGCCAGAGCGTGAAGCACTTGCTCGTGACAACGACTTACCATTAGACGCGATGATGAATGTATCGCGCACTTATATTGGTGTTGCAGAAAAAGTCACTGGTTCAAGTATTCCATTACCAGCCAACCCGAAAGCGGACATTATTAAAGTGCTACGTGAGCAGTATGATTTGATCGTGTAACGTTCACTCTATATTCAAAAAAAAGGATGACTTAACAGTCATCCTTTTTTATTAGTGCTTGAGCAGTTAACAATAATTAACTGCGACGGCGTAAGCCTAGAGCACCTAATAACATCAATGCAAAGTAACCTAAACTACCACCATCACTGTCTTGAACAGGCTCTGGTGTTGGCGTAGGAGTTGGCGTTACTGGCGCAGGATAGCTTAATGCAATAATCACTGGATCATGGTCTGAAGCTGAGAATGGACTTTCAGTTTTAACCAGATCTCCGGTGTACTTGCTACCATATTCAAACAGGTTAGATTCAACTGAGTTAATGTGCCAGTCGTCAATACCGACTAACTTAGCCGCTAAACTCTCATTGGCTAAAGCATGGTCTAAATTACCTAATTCACCACTGTAACTATATGAATAAGTGGCTGCGCCATGTGCTTGAGTGTTTAAGTTAATTAAACCATAACCTTTATCTATCACGCTGCCTTCACGCTCGTACACTTTACCGTTTAAGGTAGTCCACGATGCAGTGCGGATAACATGATCTGTAGTTGAGGCATCGTAATCAGTTAATACTGCTACCGGATCTTCTTTGCCGTAGGCATTTAAATCACCAATAACCAGTACATCACCAGCAACATCTTTTAGTGACTCACCGAGTACTTTGGCTGCTGATACACGGAATGCATTACACTTTCCTTGCAAGTCTGCTGGCTCAGCGTTTTCGTTAAATTCAGCCCAGTCTTCAATACAGCCTGAACCTTTCGATTTTAAGTGGTTAACCACAACAGTTAACTTTTCATCGTTAATGCTAAAGGTTTGCACTAAGCTATGACGTTGGAACTTTTCATAACTCGGGCTTTGCTCAACAACTCCATCTTTCTCACGGGTTTGCGCACCTTCTGCAGCATGTTGTTCTGGCGTCGCAATCACTTTTGCCGCGCCGTCTAATGTAATACGGGCTGGGCGATATAACATGCCAACTGTAATCGCATCACTGCCGATGAATTTGTCTTCATACTTATCAGCATCTTCAATTTCAACAAAGCGATACGCTTGATCATCAGTTAATTCTGCGTTCAATGCATCTACAAGGTTTTGAATGGCACTTAACTCGCCAAAGCCATTGTTAGCGATTTCCATTAAGCCAACAACATCAGCATTCATGGCGACAAGCGCATTCACTATTTTAGTACGCTGCAACACCATTTCTTCTTCGATTAATGCACCACGATTGCTGTTTGATGGATTAGCATCACCGCCAACAACGTCATTAAAGAAGTTCAACACGTTAAAGCTCGCTACACGAATGTCGCCCATATCTGCCACTGTAGGCGCATCGGTACGATCGTTTACACGGATAAAATCGCCAGCAGTAATCATGTTGGTCGGTAAAATACGGAATGCGTTGTAGCTATAACCGATCACACCTTCAAGGTTAGTCAATTGATCTCCAACACGAATGTAACCCGTTTCTGCGTTAAACTCTGGGAAATAAGGTACTTCACCATCCTTCGCTTTGAAATCAGATTCAACAAATAACTGGTTCACCGCGTTAGCTTGAGCCAGTGCAATAGAATCTGCTGAGTTTGGCTCAAATACTTGAGTTGGTTTCATTAATGGCGCTTTATGTGACAACACCATATTGTTACGACGTCCGTCATAATCGTAGCTAAAGGTACGGGTGATTTTCATCTCACTACCCGCATCTAATACTACTTTCATGCCTTCAACACGCTCTAATGCTTGCGTTAGGGTTTCGCCATCGGCAACATAAAATGCACTGGCTAGAGGCACTTCACCTAATGCGCCAACTTCAATTTTTTGATCGTCCTTAAGGTTAATCTGAGTCGAGCCGTAATACTCGTTTACTTTACCTTGCACACACACTTCAGTGCCTGGCTGAATAGTATCTGGTGCAGCTTCGTTCAAGTAGACGAAAATGCCGTCTGAAGTATAAGGTGAGTTGTCACCTTGCATGTCTTGAATAAAGAAGCCTTTGTATAAACTGTCGCTTCTAGAAGTAACAATCCCTTTTATGGTCACTTCATTAGCCGATTCATAACTACCATCGGCAATTAATGGACTAGAGTCACCTGCACCTTGCACATCATAAATGTTGGTCAGTGTGGCCCCATTACAGGTAAATACTGTTGGCTCTGGTGTTACTGCGGTATCAAGCGAGCCTAAACCACTAAAGGTGTCTTTATCTAATGTGACCCATTGGCTAGCATCATAAGTGGTGCTGGCAGTTAAGGCGTCTAATTTACGCTGGAATGTGGTGTCAAACCCCCAACCTGCTGGTGTTGGAATGTCACCAACAACATCAACCAACACACCGTCTTTTAATAAGCCGACAGCATCGCCACCATTAAAGTATAAGTTACCGGTCATCGAGTCGGTTGAGGCTGGCAAGGTAATCGCTGCACTTGAATGCAAAATGACTTTGACACTTTTAGCGGCAATAGTGTCAGTTAATTCCACCATATCAAGCGCTGCAGAGTCACCGTCTTTGTAACGTACTAATTTGTAGCCTGTTAAATCAATTGCAACGTCACTGTTGTTATACAGTTCAATCGCTTTGTTGTTTGAACTACCTTCAACGTATTCACTAATTAACACCTCTGCATTTGCCATTATCGGCATTGCAGCGGCTACTGCGAGTGAAACCGCCGTTAGTTTAGTCAGTCCTTTCATTTTTTAACCCCATATTTTGTAATATAAATGCTATTTTTTTGTAATATGCGGGGCGATTGTCCCAAAGTTTGTTTACAGAAAAAAGAACATTGATCACATTAATGGGGTAAACAAATTTACTATCTGATTGATTATCAAGTAATTTTGTTTTAATTAGAAAACGATGATAAATAAAATCAAAAATACCTCAACTAAAACAACATTTAGCGTAAAAACAAGCGTTGACGGGGTGGTTGTTAAAAAATATAGATTTTGTAACACTTATTGTTCAAAAAAATAAAAAAATGACAACATACTGTTTGATATTTTAATTCATGTCATGGAATCATCTTGAAAATGTAAGGTTTTTACCCGATTATTACGCTAACATTGACCACCAACACTCGTAGTATGTTGAATACACCATGAATAAAAACCAATAAATCACTTAAGGTATGTGAGTTATTGTCGATATTGATCATGACTCGATGTCATGTTGGTCACAACAAAATATTATTAAGCTGACTATTTAGTATCAATATACTAAAAGCTCATCTAGTATTTGAATTTATTATCTTTACCGGTTTAGGTGCGCAAACCATGAAACAAGTTGATTTCAGAAATATCGATAAACTTTTCATCAAAATGTCCATTAACGATAAGTTCTGGGCTATTTTCGGACTGTTCCTGATTATTTTATCTAGTGTATCGATTAGTAGTTACGTTAATAAAATTGAAAATATAGAACAGCAATCATTACTGGTTTTAGAGCAAAAAACAGCAGCTATGGTTCAAGCACTTGATGCCACGAGCCAACTAGAACAAGCTTCAACATTAGGTTTACAAGTCTCAGGACGTTCACAAACAAGTTCACGCCAACGAGATACTATTACTGCCGTTTATGCATTAGATGACCAATATTATACCCTGAGCGAATCTGTTTCTGGACAAGAAGCCAGCGCAAAACAAGCTGCTTTGATATCACTGTTAATGTCATTTTTATGGGTATTGCCTTTTGTAGTAGTGATTTATTGGACGGCCACGTTCCTTGGCGGTGCACTTTGGGTGTTATGGGATACCACGGAAAAAATTGCTAAAGGTGATTTAACCTCTCGTTTAGGCTTCCATCCTGGTCGTGATGAATTTGGCACCATTGGTTGCGCACTTGATAAAGCCATGGACACATTAACCGATCTCGTTGTCGCGGTGAAGAAAAGTGCCGATACATTGCAAACAACCTCGAGCTCATTCGCCAATGAAGCAGTACAAAGCGCTGAACAAATTGATTTACAATATGCTTCACTTGACTCGGTTGCTACCGCGATGGAAGAAATGACGGCATCAGCTGCTGAAGTCTCTAATATCGCTCGAAATTCAACTCAACGTGTTGAACAAGATTCAGAGTATACGCGTCAGAGTTATGACCGAGCTAAGCGTGCGATTAATGAAATTAAGCAGTTATCGACCTACATTGAACAAACATCAAACTCAGTCAATACCCTAAAAATTAACGCGACCAATATTAATGAAGTCATCACCACCATTAATGCTATTTCAGATCAAACCAACTTACTGGCATTAAACGCAGCAATTGAAGCGGCACGTGCAGGTGAAATGGGCCGTGGTTTTGCGGTGGTTGCCGACGAAGTAAGAACCCTTGCGGGTCGTACTCAAGCTGCGACGGTTGAAATTCATAAAATGATTGAATTACTGCAAAGTGAAACACTCAATATTGACAGCATTACTCAAGATACTGTCAAACAAGCACAAACCAGTAGCGATCTAATTACTAATATTGGAACCGATATTAATGCCATTTCTGAATCTGCGAATTCAATTATGGACATGAGTTTCCAAATTTCTACATCGTCAGAAGAACAAAGTGCAGTGGCCAATGACATTGCAAAAGAGCTGACGGACATAAGACAGAAATCAAATATTATTAGAGGCTTATCGCAACAGTCTTCAAGTGGTGTTAAAGATCTAGCAAAAGCATCAGCTGATTTGGGTAAAATTCTTAGTCGATACCGTACTAATTAATCTCAGCTCAGATTATAACTTATTAGTTTGTATGTTTATTTGATTATAAGCGCTAAATGAAAAGCCGATATCGATGATATCGGCTTTTTTATGTTTAATAAGCAGTGGCTTAACTCACGGTTAATTCAACTTAATATTACTGTAATGACGTCAGTCTATGACCTAAAGCGCTTGTACTGTCTGGAGTCAGCACAAAAGTATAATTACTGTCGCCATCAAAGCTGATTGAATCAGACTGATAAACTAAGGTTTGCGTGCCATTATCGGCTTCGTAAACAATGTTAATTTCATAATCATCTTCAGGCAATGTCAGGCTGAGTTTTTCGACAAAATCTAAATCCGTTAAGGTATATTCGGCGGTTTCAATGGTTTCTGAAGCGCGGACAAAATACACGGTTAAGTCATCATAATCGTAAGCTAAATTCACCACATCGACTTTATATTCAAAAGCTCGAGGTCGTAAGTCTTGCTCGATCACCATACCTTTAACAGAACTGTCTTCTTGCTGATAAATCAGTAAAGACTTCACTTCATCTTGGTTAAACGTTACCAACAAGTTATCGAACAACTTGGCTTTACTGGTCGCATCTTTAGTGGTGATACCATAATCATTAAACGATGTTGATTGGTAATCCGTTACTGTGAAGGGTGAAATACCATACAAGTATTGTGTTTCTTGCTTACTGGCAATATCAACATCAATGCTTTGCGTTTCTAAACCATTAAACACCCGGTAATCGGCAGTTGCCTCTAACGCGGCGTAAGTGACTGGCGTTGTAGTTGAGTCAATGCTGTCGATAGTGACGTTAATATCACCTGCACCAAAACTGTTACGAATAATTAGTTTATAGGCGGTTTCGGAGGTTAAACTCATGCTACCTGTGGTGTAGAGCACATTTTTAGTGCCGGTTTCGGTCAGATAGACAATATAATCATCAGTATCGAATATCTGTTCGCTGGTGTAACTGCTATACGGCACATTACCCAGCATCACCGCTTGGTCAATGGTTTGGGTATCAAGTGAAATATAGGTATCAAAAGTACCTTCATCAGTCGCTACGTTAGCCACTAGCACTTCCATTTTGCTGTAGTCATTATCATCGTCGGCATTTAACTCGTCCATTTCATCGCGTGAATAGTTAATATCCAATAGTTCTGGATCGTGATAATCACCATAAAGTACAAACAAATGGTTCGAGTCGCTCGCTAAATCAACGGTGTCGCTGTAAACGGTTACCGTTTCACTATCTTCGTCTTGACCATAAATTTCCAGTTCTGTGCTCCCTGCACTATAAGCATAGCGCGGCATTGCATCAGCAAAATCAACCGCCGTATATGAATAGTCATCCAGTACTAACGAAGTCGATGTGCTATTAGGTGATGCATTATAAAACTGCACATAAGCGACATCATCACTGCTTTCTTCACTGTCTGAGCCACACCCTAGTAACAAGGCTCCCATTGCAGACACCATCATCAATCGACTTATTTTTTTGTTAAACATATTTACTCCATTAACCATCTAGTTACATTTGCAAGAGTTATGACAACCCTTGCCTGTAAACGACTGTCAAGAAAGGTAAAGTAAAGATATAAAGCGTAAAGAGCCAAATTAAAGTTAAAAAAAGCCTCTTAATCAATTAGATAAGAGGCTTTAATTCTTTTTGCATTTAAACCATAAATGCATTTTTCAGCAAAAGGAGTTAATTACCCGCGATTTTCATCTCGCTCAGTAAAATACCGCCGGTGCGGATTGATGAACGTAAATCGCGATCTTTACCTACGCCTTGTATTCCCATAAACATGTCTTTTAAATTACCCGCGATAGTAATTTCTTCTACTGGATACAACACTTCGCCATTTTCAACATAAAAACCTGCCGCGCCACGTGAATAATCACCAGTAACGCCATTAACGCCTTGGCCCATCACTTCCGTAACAATTAAGCCGGTATTCATGGCTTTAACCAAGTCATCAAAGGTTTGATTTGAATGGCTTAGGGTCCAGTTATAAATACCACCAGCATGGCCTGTATTGGTCATCGATAATTTACGCGCCGAATAACTGGTTAGTAAGTAAGTTTCTAGTTGGCCACGATCAATAATACGACGGTCTTGGGTTGCCACGCCTTCACTGTCGTAGTTAGCACTGGCCAGTGCGCCAATTAAATGCGGTTGTTCTTCAATACTAAACCAGTCTGGGAATATTTGAGTATTCAGAGCTTCCATTAAGAAGCTCGACTTACGGTAAATACTACTGCCACTAATCGCGCCAATTAAATGTCCCATTAAGCCTGTGGCAAGTTCAGGAGCAAATAACACTGGCATTTTCGCCGTGGCTATTTTACGGGCATCCAAACGGCTTAAGGTTTTGTTTGCCGCTTGCAAACCAACCGCTTCAGGTGACAGTAAATCATGATATTTACGGGCAACCGTATAGTCGTAGTCGCGCTGCATATTGCCATCAGACTCTTGGCCTATTACAACACAACTTAAACTGTAGCGAGAGCTGCAATAGCCGTTAAGAAACCCATGACTGTTACCATAAACCCTAGCGGCAGTATGAGCATTGGCACTCGCGCCGTCTGAGTTACGTATACGGCTATCAACCGATAAACTGGCTTCTTCTGCCCGAATGGCCAACTGTGCGAGCTCTTCAGCATCGATATCTTGTGGATGATATAACTCCAAATCGCGAATATCTTGCGCCATCAAAGCGGGATCAGCCAAGCCACTAAAAGGATCTTCTGAGGTATATTTTGCAATGCCATCGGCCGCTTTTACCGCTTGACGAATTGCTTCAGGGCTTAAGTCTGAGGTCGATGAACTGCCTTTGCGACCATCACGGTAAATGGTAATGCCCAACGCACCGTCTTTATTAAACTCAACGGTTTCAACTTCTTTTTCACGGGTTGAAACCGACAAACCTTGCTGCTTGCTGATAGCCACTTCAGCGGCCGAAGTGCCTAACTCTTTCGCATATTCTAATGCGACAGATACCGCGTCTTTTAACGCCGATAATTCAGAATCAATTCTAGGTGTTGGTTCAGTTGCGCTAGGCGCTGAAGAAGGATGAGAAGCCACAAATTTACTCTTTGATTAGTCTAATTGACGCTAGCATATCAAATTCAATTGGCGATTGATAACCGCGCATTTATATCGCAGTTGATCATCAATAAATTCTGCATATTCTAGGCCAAATAAATGCTATCATTAATGCATATTGACTTGAGGTTTATGACTATGAAAATTGTTGGCGATTCTGAGCTATTTCAGCAGCCCTATGATAATGATGACAACTATGTCAGCAGAACAGGCGTTAAAAAAGAAAGTGAGGATGCTCAAGCACTTGGCATGCGTTTAGTGGCCCTGAGCAAAACTCAATTAGACAAAATGGGTTTAGATGAATTTCTATATGATGCGATTCTAAAAACAAAACTGATTAAACAAAAAACTGAAGCCTATCGCCGCCATTTACAATACATTGGTAAATTAATGCGTGGCTTTGAGCATGAACCTATTGAAGCAGCACTGGATAAAGTGTTGAACAAAAACAATAATGAAGCCGCTCAAATACAGATTTTTGAAAAAATGCGTGAACGTTTATTAGCGAATGGCGACGATGAAGTCCAAGTATTACTGGATTTACACCCACAACTTGATCGTCAAAAAATGCGTCAACTGATCCGCCAAGCGAATAAAGAACTGGCTAAAAACCCAGAATCAAAATCGTCTAAAGAGCTATATAAGTATTTAAGATCTGAAATAAAAGACTAGGGTCCATCTCAAAAATAGTCTGTTTAATAGAATAAGGATGTTGCTAATGCGGCTAAAAATGATGACTCGCACACTATTGTTATTACTAACTTCAGTGCTGTTATTTACCGGTTGTAACGGTGCCGCGGACGGCACCGATACTGACACACTGAGTGGTAATTATAGTATTGCCGTCAGCTATCAAAATATCGTCAATGGCCAATGTGATGAGAATACTGACTCACTGATTTTTGATCTTGATGGTAGCTTTTGTGCCATTGCACATCTCAAAATTGGTAGTACTAACGTTAGTGGAGCGCTCATTACTTTTAGCACCACCAATGCAACAATATCACCTACCACGGTGTTAACCTTATCTTCTGGTCTTGCGACAACTCTGGTCACATCAAGTAGTACCGACGCTGGCACGCTTAGCGCAACTTACTCTCCAAGTGATGCAGATGCTGTTAGTGCGACTCGCAATTATCAATTTAAAGAATATGACACCAGTATCTCTGTCGAAGCGATTAAATTAACCGCTTCGATAAGTGATGCTACCGGCCCTATTACCCGCTTTAATATTGATAAAACAGTTCAGCTCAATGCCTTGCTTACTGACAGTAATAATCAAGCTATTGCTAACCAAATTGTGACATTCAATGCCGGTAGCGCTACGTTAGCGCCAGCAACTGCACTGACAAAATCCTCAGGTATTGCTACGCTAAACTACACACCGTCCGAGGCAGAGTTAGGTGCGAGCCTGTTAACTGCTACCACCGAATATCAAGGTAGTACTCTTACCAGCAGCAGCGCTTTTGAAGTGTTAGCGTCTGACGATATTGCCACGAATGGTAATGTTAAGATGGGCTCGTATAATGCTAATGGTGAGTTTGTTGAAAGTGAATTAGCGACAACGCTAGTCGCAACAACTGATGGTAGTTATAGCATTAGTGCCGGTGGCACCTTTGGGATTAGCGCTACGTTAGTTACCGAAAACACCGATGGCACATTTACACGCTTACAAAGCCCAACCAGCATCAGCTTTAGTTCTGACTGTTCTACCAATGACAACGCCACACTTGATTCACCTGTTACTAGCTTATCAGGTTCTGCCAGCTCAACCTTTTCAGATGTCAGCTGCAGTGGCAACAGCGAACGTAATGACATCATCATCGCGACAGCAACGGTTAATGGCGCTAGTTTAAATGCAAGTTTGCCTTTTACCTTAGCCCGTCAAACATTATCTAATGTGAGCTTTGTGTCAGCTGATCCAAGCCAAATTCGTATCAAAGGTTCTGGTGGTACCGGTTCAACAGAATCATCGTTAGTGACCTTTTTAGTCACCAGTGCTAATGGCCAGCCGGCAGCACAACAAACGGTTAATTTCAGCTTAGACACCAGTGTTGGCGGTCTGCGGTTTGCTAATGGTGAAGTGACCGACAGCAGTATTACCAATTCCTAGGGATTAGTCAGTGTGCGAGTGCAAGCTGGCACCATTCCAACCCCGGTAAGAGTGGTGGCATCAACCACAGACGCCGACACTAACCAAATCATTACCAGCCAATCAGAACAGCTGACCGTCAATACCGGCTTGCCACAACAGCTTGGTTTTAGTATTTCAAGATCAAATGGCAACCCTGAAGCGGGCGACTACAACGGCGAACAAGTTACCATTACAGCTTATGCCTCTGACAGTTTTGCAAACCCTGCACCAGACGACACTACCATCAACTTTACCGCTGAAGGTGGTCAAATTGAACCATCGTGTTCCATAGAAAACGGAAAATGTTCCGTCATTTGGACATCGGCATCACCACGGGTAAGTGACCATCGTGTAACGATTATGGCTTATGCGCTAGGACACGAAACCTTCTTCGATACCAATGGCAACAATGTATTTGACGATGCTGATGGTGGCGTGGTTAACGGCTGCTTAAGCGGCACAACGTCAGTAGCATGCAGTGGCAACGGCATGGATGTAGAAACTTACCATGACGGTGGTTTTGTTGACTTGCCAGACGCCTTTAGAGATGACAACGAATCTCGCACCCATGATTCAGCTGAACCGTACTTTAATATTCAAGCGAGCAACACATACCAATTAGCTGACGGTCAATTTAACGGCCCACAATGCCAAGGTGCATTATGTGATAGCACGGCTATGAGTACTTATATCCGTAAAGCATTAGTATTAACAATGTCAGGCTCTGAAGCTAATTTTGTCGTTAGCCAAGATGGCAGCGTGATTAATGATTACGACACTGATGTTCAACCTATTGCACTAGATGAAACGGCAAAGTTTGATGTGGTAATCACTGATAGCGCCAATCAAATATTACCTTCAGGTACAACCTTAACCGTTACTAACACCGAAGGTGAATTGCAGTTCTCTGGCTATACCGTACCTAACAAGAGTTCAGCAGGAGGAACATCAACCTCATTTACCTTGAAAAATAATGGTACACCAGGCGCAAGCCAAGTCACACTGACAGCAACTACGCCTAAAGGTGTGGTCACTAAATTGATATTTGATGTGACCTTGTCATAAGCTCAATATTCTCACTCCTATAATATATATCGATCCTTCAAGCCTGCTACTTCAGCAGGCTTTTTTATACTTGGCATTCACAAATATGTTGGTACAATAAGACGTGCAATACGGTATTTAATTGATATGCTGTTGAAATAAAAACTATTTTTTCTAGCTGACGTTATGTTCGCGCCTTAAATAGTGCTCAACATTATGCGTTTCGATACCATCAATAGCATCTGTAAACAGGGCTAGTTTACTATTACGAGGGACCGATTTACGACTCTCGACGCATACTAAGGAATAATAATGCGCAAAATTTCTCTACTTCTTACTATAACTGCAGGTGTACTACTCACCGCTTGTGCCGCTAAACCACCAATCGTGGCTCAAAACAAAACGGTTGTCGTCAATGACCAAACTTTCGTGCTTGGCGGATCGTATGATAAAGCAAATAATAAACTGCTATTGACCGCTAATGGTGACCCGATCATGCAGGGTCGATTCCCGCCAATGACGCCTACCCAAAATCTTAATGCAAACTTTAAAGATATGAAATTTAAAGGTGATTGTTACTTTGGTTCGGTACTCGGAGATCAAGGTGGAAGCTTTGGTATTGTTGCTAGCATTGTTCAATCAGCAAAATCGAGCACTGCAGATAAATGCGACATTTTTATCGATGGCACCAAGCAAGAAACACTGTACTTCTAATTAGACATATTAATTAAGCGCTAGCCCTGCTTACCTACCTATCTATTAATCCATTTCGTTATCTCAGTTGAGATAACGTAACATCAGTTAGCACCAAATTGGTGCGAACAAGGTTTATTCAGCACCAGAGCAACTCAATCAATTTTTATAAAATTAGTTAACACTATGTTTAAATTAGATTTTAACTACTGGTCTAATCCTTGCTTTCTCTTCAAGAATAGCTCCTAGTCTCACTAAACTATTACTCAGTAGTCGACCCGCATGCATTACAGATGTCATCATAATTGATTATCATCAAGGGGAAGTGAGTTGATAAACTGTCCTTGTTGAGAATTGAATGATCCCTTTACACACCTCCATGCGCGGCCTACGTTGTTTTTGCGTCGCTGCTGAATGCTTAAGTTTTAAAGATACCGCTAAAAGATTGTATCTAACCCCTTCGGCGGTAAGTCATCAGATTAAACAGTTAGAAGAATCACTAAACCAGAGCTTGTTTATTCGTCAAACCCGCGCGGTGACATTGACCGAAGTGGGCGCACGCTTTTACCAGGCCATCGAGCCGGTCATGCAGCAATTAGTCAACACAGTCAGTGAATTTAACCAGTCAGACAGAATGCTCGAAGTCAGTATTTCAATGCCAGAATTCTTTGCCAGTGAACTGTTTATGCCTAAACTCATTGGTTGGTCATCTAAATATCCCACCATCAATCTTAAGCTCGAAACCATTAAGTCGCGTAGCGATACAATTAAGCACACTGATGTATCCATTATGCTCTCTGGTAAACAACAAACGAATGCCGATGTGTATGATTTATTTCCAATCACTTATATCCCTGCGTGTAATGCACAACTGCATGCTGAATTGTCTTCACAAGGTTTTAAAGCATTAACTAAGGTGCCATTAATATTGCATAAAGCTCGACCTTACGCTTGGCATCAATGGGCCGAAAATGTTGGCTTTGATGCATTTCAGCCTAAGCAGATAATTCAACTAGACAGTATGTTCAGTGTCGCCCGCGCTGCAGAACAAGGATTAGGCATTGCACTCATTCCATTACCCATCAGCCAAGCATGGTTCGATAATGGCACCCTTCTACCATTATTTCCTCCTCCACTTTTTAGCCATGATCGCTATTATTTGATCCGCCACACCAATGAACAACAGCGACCAGAAGTGCAATTACTGATCGATTGGATCCTCAAAAGTTTCCATGATGAAAGTCATTAATAATTAGATTGATAATGAATTTATTACACTGTTTATTATCGTTTCAATAGCTGTTCAGCGTATTGCCGAACGTCGTCTGGCACCATATCTTCTGTGAAGGAACAAATATCCGACCGAAGAAAATCCAACATTAATGTGCCACGATATTGAGCAGAATCGTTCCAAGCTTCATGTTCAGCAGTATCATCAAATATTAAACATTTACCTTCTTCCCAATAACGGGTTTCGCTGGCAACACGAAGCCTGCAGTCAGGTGGCACCACTAATCCAAGATGTAAACGATATACATTATTGGCCCAACCGACATGTGGTGTTATATGCGTATGGGGGGCTAGTAGCGAAAAACCAGCGAGAGAAATGCCGCCGATGTTTTCAACGAGTTTCGCTGTTTGAGGACATTTAACGCATGCACCTTCAACACGATTCCCAAGCGCATACAAGCCGAAGACACTCCAGCCTTGACCATGCATTTGTTGTTGAACCCATGGGTCAAACGAGTCATTTGGTAGTGCAAGAAATTCATCTCGAATTATTTCCCAATTAGCTTCAAGCTCTTTCACAAAAGAAAATTTAGAGGCTTCAATAAACATAATCATTAATCCTAAATATACTATTAGCATTATCAGCCACATTTTGGGCTAAAAATCAGTGATCATTACCAATAGTTTCTGGCCGTCTTTAATTAAGTATCAATTATAATCCTACATGCCCTATCTTATTGATGTAAAGACATTAAAATCTTAAGCAGTGCAGACGCAGACAGTATAAATAGACTTTGAATCATATCAATATGGCTTACACACTATCAGTATTAAATCCCTTGATACCGTTGAAGACTGTTTATAAAAGAATGTGTAAGTCGTTAAGGTTTCAGGTTCAATGAAAATTGTGGAGGTTAAAGAAAATCGTTGGATGACCATGTCATGAAACACATCGACGTTAATTGCCGCGGCCATTAATTAAACAAAACTATCACACCTCCCCATAAGTGAATTTTTTTAACCCATTAATGCGTTTTTTATCGTTTGTCGACGCTAGTCGTTTTGACTAAAGTTCACCTGTAGCGCGGCGCTACACAAACGTTTAAAGGAGCTACATCATGAAAAAGAGCATCGTTAATGGCCTAATTTGTGCCACATTAGTACTGACAGCATCGACTAGCGTAATGGCTGATGAGCAAGGTCAACAGATCAAAAGTAATGCCTACAAAATGGTATTAGTGGAAGATGTGCCTGGTGTTAACGCATTGCAGTCTGGTGATGTTGAAGCAGGCTTAACCGCTACTTTGTCTGCAAGTAAGTTCGCCGTGGATGACTATTCTCGCAACGTGAACTTATGCGCTGGATATGTGCAATTAGCTGATATGGAAAAAGCCCAAAAAGCCTGTAGTGCAGCCGTGAAAAGTGCTCGTACCCAAGTGGCGATTCCATCAATGACGGTTCGGGCTTATGCCTATAATAATCGTGGTGTAATGAAATTACTGAATAATGACAATTTAGGCGCATTAGCTGATTTTAAATATGCTGCAAAAGTCGATCACAGCGAGATATACCAACATAACGTTAAACGTTTAGAGGCCGCTTTAAACAATGCCCAAAACGGAATGATGTAATTGGACTCTGACCAAGAAACCGTCACGGTTGCCCTTTATCAGTCAACAATAAACCCCATAAAACAAATGAAATAGACAGGTCTATCGAGAAGATAACTGTCTATTTTTTTACTCAGTGACAAACCTAGCTATAACCTTATTTCGATATGATAGAACCTGGCTAACTTCTATGGGTGATTTATGATGCAACATCAACATTTTTCTGTTTCCGCCCAATGGCGACTATGGCCATCGTGACGAATACTGCAAACAAGCCCCACAATTGTAACCATTTAGGCATTACCGCCGACCAACCAGCTCCTAATTGATTTAACTCGAGCATCCCCATAATCGCTGGAACAGCTGGAATAACTTGAGATGCTAATACCAATGGTTCTGGAATTAATGCAATCGGCCACACAAACCCTGACACAAATAAAATCGGCATCGACACCAGTAAATACAATTGGGTAGGTAATTCTCGACGATTAAATAAACTGCTAAGATAAATACCTAACGATCCCGTGGCTAATAGAAAGGGCAACATAAATAGCCCAACTTCAATCACCGTAGCCACCACGCTTACTTTGTACCAATAAAAACAAAAACCTAAATAGAAACTACTAAATAGCGCGTAAATCATCATAAACACACTTAACCGTGCAAGCACCAAGGTTACTGGACGTACTTGCTGCCAATAACCGGGTTTGCGCCATTGGCCTGCGCCCAAAATACCGGTGCCAATTAATAAGGTTTGATGCAGAATTAATAAAAATAATCCCGGCACCACATACGGTGTGTAACCTAAACTGGGGTTAAACGCTGGAACTGAATTAATATTAATAGAATTAACAGCTTGCTGGGCAAGTTGGGGGTTTTGGCCCCGAGCCAATAAACCAATTAACTGCACTTGTTTACTGGCATCTATACCGGCTGACACTAAGCCTTCTACTACGGCTGAATAAATCAGAAAGTAACTCGCATCGCCGCCGTAACTTAATGTTGCACCCTTGCCTAACAACAAATCGCGTCTAAAGTTAGCCGGAATAACCAGTAAGCCGTGAGCTTTACCTTGATCGATCCACATTTGTGCTTGCTCAATACTGCTTACCTTAGCGAGTATTTTTATCTTAGCACTGGCATCTGCGTGGCGAGTCACCAACCTACTGAGTGACGAATTATCGTGATCTACCACCACGACCTTTTGCTCTGTCGGCACCTGATTCAAATACGGTAACGGATACAGAACCGAGTAAAATAACACTCCACCAAATAGCGTCATCACAATCGCTTTGTCAGCCAATATAGCTTTGCATTCTGCTACGATTAATTGCCAGAAGTTCATCGGTTGACCTCCAGAGTAACCGGGTGACTAACATGACCCTGTGGCGGTATTTTCTGCGCGTGGCGGCCCAGCACATAAAGCAAAGGCAATAACAGTAAAAAGCCCCAATAAGAACTGATTTGAGTCAATACTTGCGGCAAGCCAACACCATAACTGACGACGCTGATATGAGAGTCTATATAGTGACTCGATGGCATCACCAACCGCCACCATTTAGCCAATAAGGGCATATCGTTTACGGGAAAGGTTATTCCCATAAACGCAAATGCTGGAGCAAATAATGCGGTACAGAAACTGACCGTGCGAGCACTGTCACGCATAATCATAAAAATAACCAACACTAACAACCACAATGCCATGAGCATGAATGCCTGTGCCAATAGCAATAACCATAGCGAACCCGACACGGGCAAAGCTAAATAGTGGTATAACCACACTAAAATAAAGCCACTATGAACGAGCATGATCGGACTATAAAATAACACTTTAACCCACACTTTTGGCCAAATGTTTCGGGCTAAATAATAGCGTTCACCTTGAGGAATAAGCTCCGCATTAACACTATTAACAAATACGAACATCGACAGTAATTGCCATAATGCAATTAATATAGGCGGGACTAAAAAACCAACATAGTTATTATTTCGGTTAAATAACGCCGTCGTTTGGTTACTAATAGGCGTTAAACTCACATCAACGGTGGCTTTATTTGCGCCTTTAAGTAATAGGCTCTCCTCGCCAATATGCGTTAACCCCTCAGCAAGGCTGAGTTGTAACTGGCTGGATAATAACTTACCTACTAACAAAAATTGGCTGTTATAGCGAATATCAATAGTGGGTTGTTTTGATGTGAGTAAATCTTTTCTGAGCTGGTAAGGTAAAATAACTAGCCCGTATACTTGCGCTTGACGCATAGCTTCAATCGCCGCAGCTTCATTGGCAAATGAACGTGGTGCAATCACGGCATTGGCCGATAATTGCCTTGTTAGCATGCGGCTAATTTGGCTGTTATCTAAGTCAACCACGGCAACGGGGAGCTGCCTTGGCAACCCCGCACTAAATAACCACCAAAGTGCGATCACGCTAATTAGCGGAATATAGCTCACCAAGGCAAGTTGCCATGGTGAATTCCACAACGCTTTACATTCTCGCCTGAATAAATGCCTCATCAGCAAGCCTTATTAATGTTCGGCAAGCTTGTCGGCACGAAACAATACCGACATACCAACTCGTAAATCGACAATCTTTTGCTTAGGTGTCAGTTCAACTTCAAAGGTACGCATATCAAAGTCATGGCCGCTCTCTGTCGAGCGCCAAGTGGCAAAATTACCCATAACACTAACGTGCGAAACGGTAAATTCGACTTGCTGCTGTAGTGCTGGAATATCTAACATGACGGTTTGATCTTGTTTAAATAGCTTCAATAAATCTTCTCGAACTTGTAATACGGCCCACGCATCACTCATATCAATAATGCTTACCACCGGAAAACCACTCGGCGCAAGCTCACCTGCTTGTAATAATACTTCACTCACCTCCGCTTTTTTAGGTGAGCGCATTTGGCTGTCGGCTAAAATGGCATTGACCTCGTTAACCGCACCTTCTGCCATACGAGTTTTTCCTGCGGCTGCGGCTTTAGTTTCAACCCGCGCGCCTTCATTTGCCATTTGATACATAGCGTAAGCTGCTTGCTCGGTATATTTTGCCGCTTGCCATTGGGTATAAGCTTCATCGCGCTTTTGCCGTGCGACAACACCTTCATCAAATAAGTTTTCAATTCGTTGGTAAGTTTTTAGGCTAAGTTCGGTTGCAGCCTTGGCTTTTAACCACTGTTCTTTAGCTGCGGTAACTTGTTGCTGCCTTGCGCCATTTTTAGCTTGTTGCTGCATAGCCGTTGCCGCTTCAAGGCCGCCTTGAGCCTGCAGTAACTTAGCATCTAATTCTGGGCTGCTGATGGCAAACAAAATATCATTCACATTGACTTGGTCGCCTTTGCGAACCAAAACTTGCTCAACTCGGCCAGGAACTTTAGACGAGATATTATATTCACGAGCTTCTATTTGCCCTTGCAACACTGTCGGTTGAGGCGTAAAAGCTAGCATGACACCGTACCCTAACAATAATATAACTAGCACGAATGCGACCACTGCAATAATCTTGTTAGCCCGCATAAGCAGCCCCTTGAAGTTGAGTTCGGTTAATAAATTCATCTACTTGACCACTAATGGCCATCACTTTGGCATAGGCTTGCATATAACGATATTTTGCACCTAATTGCTGAGTTTTCACTGCAGTTAAGCTCAACTCGGCATCGATTCGGTCAATTGAAGTGGATAAGCCTTGGTTAAAGGACAACTCTCGCAATCGTAAATTCTCGGTCGCCAATGCTAATGACACATCCAGCGCATCCGCTTCTTCTTTAGCTTGCAGCATTTGCCGATAACTCTGATCAATCAACAAACTTAAATCTTGTTTGGTTTGTGCTTTGGTGTAACGCGCTTGCAGTAAAGCACTTTTCGCCGCGAGCACTTTTCCACTGCGACCATCACGGCTAATAAGCGGTATGCTCATACCAACACCCACCATCCAGTCCGGCTCTACTTGAGAAAATAAGCTGTCATCTTCATACAAGGTGTAGTTGCCGTATAAATACACCGTGGGGTAGTAACTGCCCTTTTCTAAGTCGACTAAATCATTGGCTTGAGCTTCTTTAGCTTCGAGTAGTTTTAACGCCGGATGCTGAGTTAATGTCAGCTGGCTAAGACGGGGCAATGAAGGTTGTTGTTCGAGTAAAAACAGTGCGGAAATAGGATCGACCGACGGTATATGTAACATTCTTGCTAGCGCAATTTCGGTCATTTCGTATTGACGCTTGGTTTTGCCCCAGTTGACTTTGGCATTTTCTAATGCGACCTGGGCATTTAAGCGTTCAACTTTGGCTATTTGGCCTTGTTGTTCTAATTTTTGGGCATGACTCACATGCAAAGTTAACGAGTCCACCAGCTGCTTTTGGGTATCTACTAAGGTTTTTGTCACCGATACTGCGTAGTAGCGATCAACTAACTGAAGAAATAACTCACGCTGAGCTAGGGCAAACTCTTGTTCTCTCTCTGAAACTTGGGCAGCATGTATTCCTTGGGCTGCAGTAATTTTACCACCGGTATAAATGGGCCACATGGCTTGTAAACTGGCACGAAACACATCTTGTTCGGTAAAAGGAGTGACAAAGAGAGAGCCTGGGATTTCAGCTAATGCACTACTAAGAGCTGCTGGTAATGTACTTGTGTCGAGAGTCGCTAATGGATTTAAGTCACGTAAATCAAGTTCGATAGGTTTTTCGAGGCGAGTATAGCTGCCAGCAATATTAAGCGATGGGTAATTTAACGCATCACCGGCATCCTCTTCCGCTTTGGCGCGGTTGACTAGCTGAGCTTTAGCTTGAAGCTGATCACTCACTTGCGCCAATTGCTGCCAAGCATGACTAAAGGTAACGGGTTCAGCAAAAACACTAAGATGGACAAATAAAACACTGAAACACAGAGTAAAGTTCACTCGTCTGCGACAATATGTACTGATATGACGTTGTGCAACCATAAACACCTCTAGAGTTAATACTCTAATTCCTTGATGAATTATAACGTAATTCCGTTATTATCACAGCCACTAGATCATAACGTGCATATTCACTCACATAAGATAGTGATCACAGTGTAGATCACCATAACTCACTGAGCATAAACACTCAGTGAGTGACCAATACAGTAAACGTTAGTGTTAAGCGGTGCCACCAACCGTTAGGCGATCAATTTTTAGAGTAGGCTGACCCACACCAACGGGCACGCTTTGTCCGTCTTTACCGCACACGCCAACACCTTTATCTAAGGCTAAGTCATTACCTACCATTGAAATGAGTCCCATAGCTTCAGGGCCATTACCAATTAAGGTCGCGCCTTTAATCGCCTGAGTCACTTCACCGTCTTCAATCAAATAGGCTTCAGAAGCCGAGAACACAAACTTACCTGAAGTAATGTCGACCTGTCCGCCACCAAAGTTAGGCGCGTAAATGCCTTTTTTAACCGACTTAATAATGTCGGCTGGATTTGACTCACCTGCATTCATATAGGTATTGGTCATGCGCGGCATAGGTAAATGCGCATAAGATTCACGGCGACCGTTACCTGTAGGCTCTTGCCCCATTAAGCGGGCATTTAACTTGTCTTGCATGTAACCTTTTAAAATACCGTTCTCAATTAAGGTGGTTTTTTGGCTTGGCACGCCTTCATCATCGATGCTTAATGAACCGCGACGATTTTCTAAGGTGCCGTCATCCACGATGGTCACTAAGGTAGACGCCACCTGCTGGCCCATTTTACCGCTAAATGCACTGCTGCCTTTACGGTTAAAGTCGCCTTCTAAGCCATGGCCAACTGCCTCATGCAATAAAACACCAGGCCAACCATTACCTAACACCACGGTCATTTCACCGGCAGGTGCATCAATAGCGTGTACATTAACTTGAGCTTGGCGTACCGCTTCGCGGGCAAACTCAAAACTCTGCGGTAAGCCAGCTTCATCGGTGGCTAAAAAGGCGCTGTAATCGTGACGACCACCGCCACCAGCACTGCCACGTTCGCGCTTACCTTTGTCTTCTAAGATAACACTACAGTTAAAGCGCACTAATGGACGAATATCTGCTGCTAATGTGCCGTCACTGGCGGCTATCAATATTTCTTCATGTACGCCCGATAAACTTACGACGACTTGAATAATACGGCTGTCGAGGCTACGAATATAAGCATCGGCTTGCTTTAATAAATCGATTTTCTTCACTTCGTCCATAGCAGCTATTGGGTCAGCACTGTCATACAATTTATGGGCTGTTTGGCGCTTAAAAGCTTGTACTTTATGTTGCTCACCAGCACTGGCAATTCCGCGGGCAGCTTTTGCTGCTGCATCTAAAGCTGCTGGGGTGATTTCGTCAGCATAAGCAAAACCGGTTTTTTCGCCGGTAATAGCGCGCACACCTACTCCACGTTCAATGTGAAAGCTGCCTTCTTTTACAATGCCATCTTCTAATACCCAAGACTCATGACGACAAGCTTGGAAATACAGGTCTGAAAAATCGATATTGTGTTGATGAATGGTATTTAAGTAACCTTGCAGTC
Source organism: Shewanella sp. TB7-MNA-CIBAN-0143 (assembly GCF_040310065.1). Classification (NCBI taxonomy): domain Bacteria; kingdom Pseudomonadati; phylum Pseudomonadota; class Gammaproteobacteria; order Alteromonadales; family Shewanellaceae; genus Shewanella; species Shewanella sp. TB7-MNA-CIBAN-0143. The sequence continues at coordinate 76,569 of NZ_JBEOPL010000010.1, read as the reverse complement.
CATCTAAGGTTAATCCATCTTGCAATAAACTCTGCTCTACTTGGGTTAAAAATGGCATTAAAACTCTCTTTTTTAATTGGTAACGCGTACTGCGAATTTGGTTTCTGTCAGGCTCGTTCAGTGTTATTTAAACCAGTATTATTTAAGCCAGTGTTATTTCAACCAGTGTTATTTCAACTGCGGTTCTATAAATCGATTATGGCCTATCACTGGCATTTGTTGACGAATACGTCGTAGTTCCGTTAAATCGACTTTAGCTTGTACCCAGCCGCATTCAGTGGCTTGCTCTGCAATCACTCGGCCCCATGGGTCGACGATCATACTGTGACCCCATGTTTCTCGACTGCCCTGGTTATGTTGTCCCCATTGGCCCGCCCCCAACAAATAACATTGAGTTTCAATAGCTCGGGCTTGTAATAACACCTGCCAATGCGCTTCACCAGTGACTTTGGTAAAAGCAGAAGGTAACGCAATATAGTCTGCACCCGCTAAACGCAACGCTCGAAACATATCGCCAAAACGGATATCGTAACAAACGGCTAAGCCGACTTTGCCAAAAGGGGTGTCTATGACACAAATGCTATCTCCGGGATGAAAGGTATCACTTTCACGATAAGTCTTGGTGCCATCTGCCACCTCAACATCGAATAAATGCAGTTTATCGTAATGACCTAGGGTGACGCCATGATCATCAAAAAAATAACAGCGGCTAAAGACTCTACCATCATCTGCACGCATGGGAATGGTGCCGGCAATAAAATACACTTGGTATTGTTTTGCCATTGCAGCTAATGCATCTTTAAGCTCACTTTGATGCTCGTTGCCAGCATGTTCAAGTTGCTGGCTTTCATGGCCACCAAACAATAAACAACACTCGGGCAACACCACTAATTGCGCTTCATCGGCCTCGCGGGGTAAGTCTTTAAGCTGCGAGTCGACAAACGCGAGATTGGCTTTGACATCGCGACTGCTTTGACATTGTAATAAGCTGATTTGCATTTCTCACTCCTGGTAGCATAACGACGTTAGTTGCTGGCTCGGCTAAAGTTTTGCGCATTCGATCAACTTCAGTGTCAGTCGCTGACGGTTGATTTACATCAGATAAATTATCGATACCAGGCATAAGTTGCGTGGATGGCGAACTTCTTGGTAGCGATTTATCTTCCGCTTCACGAGCGTTATCGCCACGCTGAACATCTGCCTCAACGTTATTTTCTGCTTTACTGTCTATGTTAGCTTTAGTTTCTACGTTAGCTGTAGTATTTAAGTTAGCTTTGGCTTTAGCTCCAATAGTCGTCTCTACACTGGTCTCGTCCGCTTGCGGTAAAATTGCTTTAGGTATTTCGATTTCTTTACTCTTACGCTCAAGCTCTTCTAGCTGCGGGTTGTCCATGGTACCGGTGACTCGGAAACGAATTTCAGAGATAACTTCAATAACCGGTTCTAACACTTTCGTTAGGGCAAACGCGCCTAAACCTAGGGTCCATGCACTCGTACTCAATAACACCACGGTTGGCACACTTGACGCAAGTTGCGGCACAAAACGAATGTCATAATTTAAGCTTTGGGTGGTTAAGTCGGTGTAGCCTCTTACTCGCATATTACCAGCAATAGCATCCATTTCAGAATCAGTGGTTTTAACCACCCCATTATCAATCGTCAAGTTACCGTTAAATGTATTGAAATATAAACCTTCGCCAAACACGTCCGAAAAATCTAACGATAATTTGCGCAACAACGAATCTAAACTAAATAACGAAAACACTCGGGCACCTTTATCACTAATTTCCGATAAATGACCTTTGCCCAAATCAAACTTAAGTTGGCCATTTAAGGTGTCGAGGGCGAAGTGATAAGGTGCGCCTTGCCAAGATAACTGACCAGATAGGTCCAGTGGTGCATCTTGCAATCCCGGGTTTATTTTTAACATCGTCGATAAGTCATCAAACTTGTCAGCCTGTAAATTAACCTCAAACAGGGTTTTATCGATACCATTTTCAACAGACCATAAACCGTTGGCCTGTAATGCTACCGTCGGTTTTGTGATGGAAACAGTTTGAAATTGGTAGCCTTGTTTATGTGGTAAGCCTTGCAGCACTAAGTGACCTAGTGATAAATCATTAACGCTAAAGTCATCAACATCTACAGCTAAAGTGGGCAGATTCTCTAGCATCGACGTTGGCGCTAACGCAACGGTTTCAGGGCCACTCACTACCGGGAATAAATGCAGCTTTTTCGCGACCACTTTGATGCCTTGATCGCGCCAGTTAGGATAAAAATCGATACGTCCCTCAAACTGCTGCGAATCAGCGTCAACGCGCCACACATGTTCAGTGGGTTGAGCATCAAAATGCAATTTATCAAATGATTGCCCCAATACATTTAATTGAGCGATGTTGGCATGAATACCGACTAATTTAGGGAATGCGGGGGCTGTAGCTTCAATCGAAGAGGTGGCATTATGTTGTGCTGTAGCGCCAGGTAGCTCTGCAGCCGTTAAGATGCGGTCGCGTACCGATGAGGTGATCACTTCAGGTTCTGAGGTGGCACTAAAGCGATTAATGAGCGGGAGCCACTGCGCTAAATCCACTTTTGGCAAGTCTAAATGTAGATGTCCTTGTTGCTTATTTAAGTTGTCACCTAGTCTAAAGTGGCGACCAATCATGACATCATAATAGGCAAGCTGACTGCCACTATCAGCATTAAATCCTCCCCAAAACTCCAGATCATTGCCCAGTTTAATGCTCAATGATGATTGTTTGTTATCGCCAATAAGATCCGCACTTAGCTTTCTGGGCTCGTCTGCAGATTTTTGATAAGGCATCGGTAAATCCAATGACGTACCGATAAGATCGGAATTAGCAGAGACTTGTAAGCTGTAACCACTGGGGTCAAAAATCATGGTTAGCCCGCCGTTCCAGTCTAGCTGCCCATGGTACGTTTCCGTCATTGGGTTATGTAAACTGGCAGGCAGAGCATCAAGATCCCATTTGCCACGCATATCGACATTCAATGCTAAATTGCTGTTGTGTTTACCGGTCTTTACGCTAAACGTTAACGGCTGTTGAAATAATCTGGCCTTAATATTCTTACCTTCAATCAATTGATTTACAAAGCTCACTTGCCCTGACACAGCCTGTAAATCTAAACCAGGCGAGTTAATAAACACTGGGTTATTATCAAGTGTGACTTGGCCTTTAATCAATTGCCCACCCCCTTTATATAAGGGAATGGAAAGATCTAATGTGGTATTAATATTTCGCTGAATTTGCACCACATCTAACGTTGCCCCAACAGAACCCCGCAATGAAGAGGCATTAATCACTTTGGTGGCGGCTTGTGCATCGGTGGTGATATCTGCTTCTACTCTTAATAAAGATTCTTTACCAAGATGTGGAATAGAAACTCGCGCACCGTCCACCACCACGTTATCGAGTTTGCCCTGATCAATATGCAAATCCATCATGTCATTTTCAAATAATGCGGAAAGCGTGAGCGAGCTAACGGCAGGCCAATTTGGTTGGAATTTAAAGATGCCGCTATCAAGGGTAAAGCCAGCTTGAAATACTCCACTGCTATCTTGATAAGGATAATCGCCTAATGCACCATGCCAAACGACTTGTGCATCGTTTATATTCCCAGCCACTAAACCGTCATTTAGGTAGTTGATTAAATTGGGGCTCATCGCCATTAATGGAAAATACCGCCCAAGATGAGAGACATCATTAATAGTGACATGAGCAGCTAAACCCATATGTGTCTGCTGGGAAAACTCAAGATTCAAACCTGCTTGCAGGGCAATATCATCATTAATAAATTCAATATTAGGTACTGTTAAGCGTTGTTGTTCGACATTATAACGCCCCATAATTGGGCTGCCGCGCAGCACAATTGGTTGACCAAAATCACCGCTAAAATCGAGCGTATACTCCTGCTCTGGCAAGGCAAACTCGAGTTGATTATTGGCCCAGGTTAATTGAGCATCAATAGGGCTAATACCAGGCACTGACAGATAAGGTTGCCACTGCAATTGCTGTAACTCGACCTTGGCGATAAAGGGTTTGTCGTCCGGTTTATACAGCCTAATCGGCCCAATTAGCCCTTGAGGGTTGAGTTGTTGCCAAATATTCACTTGCTGCTTACCCAAATCGGGCACTAGCGGCAACATTGGGGTTAAGTTCGCTGGAATAATCTGGTTAGCGTAACCAAAAAAGTCACCCTCGCGAGTGCCAATTGCCAATGTCAATGATGGCCAAGTTTGATCATTGGTCGATAAATCTAAATCGTGGCTGTCTATTTTCCAACCATCGGGTTGTAGAGTCCATAGCAATGAACCTGAGTTAATTGCAAATTTTTGCTGGGTGTCTGCATCGTGCCATTGTAACCAGCTGGGTTTAAAAACCAATATGCCATCACGAATTTGACGATGAGCAAATGTCATCCACGCATCGAGGTTTATCACGCCTTGAAATTCAATATTATCAGTGTTTGTTTGAGCGGTATGCTGCCTTGACGCCCATTCACCTAGGTCTAATGAGTCTGCGGTAACATAAAGCTGGCCTGCTACAGTATCGGGTTGATAACCATCCCCTGTAAGGTCAATGCGTAATGTTAATTGCTCTTGCTCCGACTTAAGCTGATCGACGTGGATAATACCTTGCGCTTGGTGACGATTAGCCGTGTTTTGCCATAGCAGATTATCGATAAAAATCGGCTGATAAGCATGTTGTTTACTCACCAGTTGTAAAGACGCGTCGGTAATTGAAAAATGTCCCAGCTGTTCTAGTAACAGACCATATAACCAATCAAGATTAGCTTTATCGCCCACTGTAGCCTGGTCATCACTAGCCGCTAACTCATCAAGATTTAACGCCACTTTAACGCCATCAAATACTACCGTTTCAATCTGTGGGCTCAAGGTGAAAAGCGATTGCCAAAAATCGAGTTTGATATGCACATTTTCGCTGATAACGGTAATCGGTAAGTTATCTTGTGGCGGTAAGACTAAATTATTAACGGTAAGTGCTGGCCCAAAAGCTTGCCATTCTGCACTCAGTTTATCCATCTGCACATGCAATTGGTATTCACTTTCAAGATAATGGATTAACTCAGTACGTACTTCAGGAATATGGGGCAATAAACCACGAATAAGGCTCACAACCAGTGCAAAAAGCACCAGCGCGATAGCCAAAATTTGCCAACATAATCTGTTGATAGTTACTGCCTGAGTTGTCGACACTACATCATCACCACATCATATTTACTTTGAATGTATAACGGTTCATTTTGCAAACGAATACGCTTACCAATGTAGACTTCTAATTCTGCCAGCAAATGCGATTCATCACCACTAAAGCTCATATACACCGCCGGCGAGCAATACAGTAAAAACTCATCGGCTTTGTATGCTCGGTCTAAACGGATAATCTCTCGAAAAATTTCATAAGACACGGTTTCAATCGTTTTCATGGTGCCGGTGCCTTTACAGGAAGGGCATTCACCACACACCACATGCTCTAAACTTTCGCGAGTACGTTTACGGGTCATTTCCACTAAACCTAAGCCCGAAAAACCACTGACACTGGTTTTAACGCGATCTAACGCCAATGCTGCATTTAAGCTTTCTAGCACCCGCGCTTGGTGTTCCTTACTTAGCATATCGATAAAGTCGATAATGATAATCCCACCCAAATTGCGTAACCGTAGTTGCCTTGCAATTGCTTGAGTGGCTTCAAGATTAGTATTGAAAATGGTTTCTTCTAAGTTGCGATGGCCAACAAATGCGCCGGTATTGATGTCGACGGTAGTCATGGCTTCAGTTTGGTCAATAATTAAATAACCACCAGACTTAAGCTCAACTTTACGGCCCAAAGCCCGTTGAACTTCGTTTTCAACATCATACAATTCAAAGATAGGTGCGGGGCCGGCATAATGTTCAATTTTATCCGCAATTTCAGGCATAAACTCTTGCACAAACTGTTGCAGCTCTGCATAAGTTCGACGCGAATCGACTTGAATATGGTCAAGTTCGGTTCCGACAAAATCACGAATGATCCGCACTGGTAAGGCTAAGTCTTGATACAGTAAGGTGACGCCTTTACGCTTACGACGCTCGCTGACTTTAGCCCACACCCGGCGTAAAAAGGCCGCATCTTGAGCAAGTTCATCTTCACCCACATTTTCAGCCGCGGTACGAATAATAAAGCCGCCGTCATCATCAACATAAGGAAGAGTAATATTTTTAAGGCGTTGACGTTCGTCTTCAAGCTCAATACGTTGCGATACGCCAACATGACTAGAACCAGGCATAAAGACTAAATAACGTGAGGGTAAGGTAATGTCAGTCGTAAGGCGGGCGCCTTTGGTACCGAGTGGGTCTTTGACCACTTGCACCATAATGTCTTGCCCTTGACGCACGAGCTCAGCAATATCACGCACCACAAAGTTGCCTTTTTCGACATCGGCAACACATTCGGTATGAGGAACAATATCTGAGGCATGTAAGAAAGCAGCTTTATCTAAGCCAATATCAACAAACGCGGCTTGCATACCTGGGAGGACACGGCTGATTTTACCTTTGTAAATATTGCCGACCAAACCTCGCTTCATGCGACGTTCAATATGCACCTCTTGTAAAACACCATGCTCGACTAATGCAACACGCGCTTCTGTTGGCGTGACATTGATAAGTAATTCTGTGCCTTTTTTACGTTGTGCTTTTATGTTCATAAGCCACCAGTATTCGGGTCATGCTCCAATCGTAATATTGACAGCAGTTGTACCACCGTAGATGACCGATTAAAGCAAAGGTTAAGTTTGCTGCATCATGCAGGCTAATAATTCACGTGTTTCGACTAACGGCAAACCAACCACTGCAGAGTAACTGCCAGTAATCGATTTAACAAAACAACCACCCAGAGCTTGTATACCGTAAGCACCGGCTTTGTCCATCGGTTCACCTGAGGCAACATAAGCATCTATGTCTGCTGCAGACAATTCACAAAAACTCACTTGGGTACGGCATAGTCGGTTAAAGGTGTGTTCACCGTCTGTTAACGCTACCGCGGTCATCACTTCGTGAGTTTGACCGGATAATAATGCCAGCATACGTTTGGCATCATTTAAATCTGTTGGTTTACCTAATATCAGGCCATTTAACACCACTATCGTATCTGAACCCAGAACTTGAGGCTTAACCACATGACCGCTAAGCGCTAGACCCGCTTGGGCTTTTTCAAGTGCGAGACGACAGACATATTGCTCTGCCGTTTCAGTCAACAAAGGTGTTTCATCAATGTTGGGTGCGACAAGCTGAAACGAAAAATCGAGATGACTAAATCCCGCTTGCGCCAATAATTCTTTTCTTCTTGGTGATGTTGAAGCCAGTACCCATGCCATCGGTTATTTACCCTAATTAGTGTACATTAAAATCATACTCACTTTAGTGCGTAAGGATTAACGTACTTTATAATGGCGGCGCATATTGCGTAACACCCAAAACACCCACCACCAAATAAATAAACTCGAAATAGCGGGTAAAAACATGTCCACATTAAATGGGGCTGCGCCTACAACAACAAACTGCACCCAAAATATCACTGCATGATAAATACAAATAAAACAAGCAACTAGTAACGACTGTTGCCAGCGAGGATAGTTACGTAACTGTTGGCACAACAACACCACAATATAAATCACTAATGATAATGCTAATGAACGGATCCCTAGATGAGCGCCCAACAACACATCAAGCATCACCCCTAACAACCACGCAGTGAGAATACTGTAACGATGCGGTAGCGCCATGGCCCAATACATCATCACCATCAATAGCCAATCCGGTCGCCAGGCTTCTACCATTTTTGGCAACGGCATAATCTGAAACATCATCCCGATGAATAAGGTCAGCCATACCACTAAGCGACCATTTGCAATATGTGCGCTCATTGGTTTACCTCGCTTGTTACTGGTGTAGTGGTTGTTTCTACGGGTTGAGGTTGGGGCGCTGAAGAATTTGCAGTGGCAGCGGCTTTATCTGCCGCTTCTTTTATTAACTCTTGTACGTCATTAGGCAGCGTAAACGGTTTGGTTTCATCAGGCCAAATCAGTAACACGTATCGAATACGATCTAGCGCTGCCAAAGGCTGAGCATAAATTACGGCATAACTCTGGCCATCATCACGCGACACGCTAATAACGCGCGCGACAGGATACCCTTCAGGAAAACGATTACCCAGCCCTGAAGTGACTAATAAATCACCCACTATAATGTCAGTGCTTTTCGCCACATGACGTAGTTCAATTTGATCAATATCACCCATGCCATTCGCAATGGCCCGCACATCGTTACGGGTAACACGTACCGGAATACCATGAGTGGTATCTGACACCATCAATACTCGACTGGTAAACTCACTAACCTCCACCACCTGTCCCACAACGCCCTGGGCGTCAACCACAGGTTGACCAACATAAATGCCGGTTTGTGAACCATGATTTAATACCACAAATTGACGAAATGGGTCACTGGCAACTTCCATCACTTCAGCCACCATTTTACGAGAATCCATGTGCACAGGCGAACCGAGTAATGCACGTAAACGCTCATTTTCTTGGCGAACATGCTCAAAACGTTGTAAACGTTCTGACATAACCAGTTGTTGGCGTAACAGTTCTTTGTTTTGCAGTTCAAGCATATTGCGGGTGGCAAAAGCCTCGGCTGACCAGTCGAGCATCACCCCTGGTACATTGGCTAAATACTGTAGAGGACTTAATACTGAGGATAAAGATTGGCGTATTGGATCAAGGCGATTATTGGTCATAAGTAATGCCACCGACAAAATAATTGCCAGTGTCAATCTAAATTGACTCGAGACGCCACGAACGAAAATTGGTTTCATAAATTGTTCGCAACTTTGTTAACCCATAAAATGCCATTAACAAAGCCGCTCAGCAGTTGATAATTAGTTCTCTTCAGAGAACAAATCACCACCGTGCATATCAATCATTTCAAGAGCTTTACCACCACCACGAGCAACACAGGTCAGTGGATCGTCTGCGACCATAACTGGAATACCGGTTTCTTGCATTAATAAACGGTCTAGGTCACGAAGTAATGCACCACCGCCAGTTAATACCATGCCGCGCTCAGAAATATCTGACGCTAGCTCCGGTGGTGATTGCTCAAGGGCAACCATTACCGCGCTCACAATGCCAGATAATGGCTCTTGTAATGCTTCTAAGATTTCATTGCTGTTTAAGGTGAAACTTCTTGGTACACCTTCAGCAAGGTTACGACCGCGCACTTCAATTTCAAGTACTTCGTCACCAGGGTATGCGGTACCAATAGTATGTTTAATACGCTCAGCTGTTGCTTCACCAATTAAACTACCGTAGTTACGGCGAACATAATTGATAATGGCATCGTCAAACTTATCTCCACCGATACGCACTGATGAAGAATACACCACGCCATTCAATGAAATAATCGCCACTTCGGTCGTACCACCACCAATATCGACAACCATAGAACCGGTCGCTTCAGATACTGGTAAACCCGCACCAATCGCAGCAGCCATTGGCTCTTCGATTAGATAAACTTCACGAGCACCAGCGCCCATCGCTGATTCGCGAATAGCACGGCGTTCAACTTGAGTCGCGCCTACCGGAACACACACGAGTACGCGAGGACTAGGACGGAAGAAACTGTTGTTGTGCACTTGTTTGATAAAGTGCTGAAGCATTTTTTCGGTAACATAAAAATCGGCAATTACGCCGTCTTTCATTGGACGAATAGCTTGAATATTACCAGGCGTTCTGCCTAGCATTTGTTTTGCCTCTCTACCGACTGCAGCAACTGACTTTGGTCCATTGCTATTGCGTTCGCCGCGAATGGCAACCACTGAGGGTTCGTTCAACACGATGCCTTCATCGCGAACATAAATAAGAGTATTTGCCGTACCTAAATCGATGGATAGGTCGTTAGAAAAAATGCCGCGCAGCTTTTTGAACATGTATCAGGCCTGTATTCTGTGAAATCAGAAGAAGAAAAATCAGCTAACTTTATCAATGACACCCCCATTCTACAAGACCGAACAGGTTAACAATTGCTAATCTGACGTTTTTTTTTGTAAAAGTATCTAAAAAAATGCTAATCGGTCAAATTTAATCCTAAAAAGCGTAAAAGAGATGCTTTTTTATTCGGATCATTGACTAACCTCACGCCAATAAATGATCTTATCATGGCCTCGGTAGCGACCAAAGTACACACTTGCTCTTGGCTCATAGAGCTGAGTCGGACTTACTTGGTCCCAATTCCAATACCACTTAAGCCAATCCTCGACTTGTAGCGGTGCGGTCACTTGACCTCGATATGCGACAGAACCAGTGTTTTGCCATAATAAGGGGAGTTGGCCATTGTTCATCGTAACGTTCACGGCACTGTTGCCATCACTACGGGTAACGGTTTCACCAGAGGTTAATAATGGGTCGTATATTTCGCTACCATCAAGTAGATCGACTACTCGAGTACAGCTATCACTGACGTTAGTTATCCAGCCGCTACCATTCCAATATTGAGCATACGTTGGCATGCGTAAAATTTCATTTTCAGGGCCATAGGTATTATCCATCACCACTCTGCCATGACGAAAATCTTGAGTCGACAATTGTTTCGCATTGCAGGTGTTACTGTCAGCGCAAATAGCACTGCTGTCTGCACGCATATCAGGTGAGGCAATAAACGACACCGCTCCATCATTATCAAATGCTTGTACGCCAAGAGCTAACTGACTAAATGGTCCATCCACAGCCGGTGCCACGGTACGACGAAAATTTGCTTGATAAGATAATCCGACGTTTGCTTCACCCAAAGCCCAAGAACCAGCATTTATTGGTAAAGCACTTAATCTACCACTCAAATCTACACCATTATTGATGTTTTCACCCACAAGGCTTGCACTACCTTTAGCAAAGGCTCCTTGATAATTTTGAGTTACGTAAGTACCGGTATTCAAGGCACTTAATGTTAATGTCAAACCAAACGGTTGATCAATGTAGGTAAAGCTACCGCAAGATGGCAATACACTTGAACTGCTGACTAAAAATCGGTCTGGTATAAAACGACCTATATTAGGAGATGCGGCTAATGGAATGTCATAAAAACTCGACCCTAAATAGCTACTCGGTGGATTAGCGGTAAAGCTAAAGACGCCCACTTCGGTTACCGACTGAGAGACGGTATTACTATTAGTCGTTTGCGCAGCATGATTGTATAGCGATGATCCCACAGCCCCTAACACACCTCCGGCTGGAGCAACCAACTGATGACCTAATACAATATTAGTATGGGAATAATTAGGGGTATTTACATTATCGCAGTAATTTGTGTCCCCATCCGCTTGCCATGCTTTACCTTGCATAATTAAATCAAATGACTCGCCAGCTTTTTTATATCGATTACAAGTACTACTAATATTTGCAGAGCACTCTGCAACACTATCTTTGGGGGTAACGCATAAGCCTACAGGGAAACTAACAAACTGATCTGAACCTAACATGATCAACCCCTGCTCATCGCCTGTGCCAGTATACTTTGCATCTAGCTGCATTCTTCCTGCATCAGGATAGTTAACAATAATATCTGCTTTTCCTTCTGCATCGAATGCCAACGCAAGCGTGGTTGCTGCACTACTCTGTTTACCCACAGCTGTTGCATTCACGGTTACCGATTGACCACTAATCAACGTAGTCGGCTCAATATAAGTACTCCAAAAACCGACGTTTTTGGTTGTACTAGCAAAAGTAGGTACACATTGAAGAGTACTATCCGATTTTTTCACTGCACTAATGGATACATTACCTGTTGGTTTGTTAGCCAACTTATCCGGCACATCAAAAATGAAACCACTGTCTGCAAACACTAAACCACAGTTAGCCTCACTCGCGGCGCTACCATTAACACGGCACAAGGTTTTACTGAATGCTTTAGTACTTGGCGTAGACCCTGTAACACCTAAAGTAACTGTGCCTGGAGTATTACGTCTTAGTTGTAAATCTGATTTTTGCCCACCAGTAAACGTTATCACGTTACCACCAACCCAACCGCCACCACCGGTGACTGTTGCAGGGCTTAAAGTTGCTGTAACGGTATCGGCCTCTGTCTGCGTACAATCCGCATTGGCACACGCTTTAATCGACAATGTTTTAGGTGTGCAGGTGATCCCTTGGCCAGAATATGAATATTCAAAGTGATCTATTTGTATTCCAACTGGATTTGATTTTAGAGCACAAATATTCACATTATCAATTTCATGCTTATTGGTTGATCCTCCTGTTGAGCCTGTTAACGATAATAAAAAGTTATTTGGTATCACTGCTTGGGTAGCGATGGCTGCTGCATCAAATGCGGAAATAATTTCAACAAAACCACTACCAGTATTTCGCTCTACTTTGACTAACGATTGATTCGCAACTTGTGAGTCTACAGTGATCCGATATCGATGCGCGGGAGTAACATTGTTGTTATCGATAGTTGGCGATAAGCAATTACCACTCGTATTAGTCGTGCCATTTGAACAAGTACCACGTAAATAAGGATAACCAGATGTGCCTGAGCCAGACCCTCTAATTGCAACAGATTGTTTACGGCGCCCTGGACCACCGGAGCCACCTTCTCGTGAAAAATTACCATATTCATCAATACCAAAACCTAACCAACCGCCAGCAAAACCAGCTTCATTTGAGCGAGCGCCATAACCTAACGGTCCGCCATAAGCGCCTGCTTGAGGTGTAATCGTGCTATCTGACAATACAAAAGCAATACCATCGGCACCGCTGCCATTATAAGCATAATGATCAAATTCTATGGTGACGAAATTGTCTGCTGCAGGAAATAGCCGTTGGTAAGTTGACGAAGTTGCTTGATTGGTTGCGGCTTGAGTAACTTGTAAGCGATTACTAACAATGGATGGAGTAAAACTGCCTCGACTATTGGAAACAACCCAGTCATCCCCTAGGTCAGTTCGTTGGAAATCGTCAGTAAAACATTGGAAGACTGGCTCAACGTTTTCAAAAGCAACAAAGCTATAATTCTCCCATCGATGTTTTCGATCATTATCGCTAAAAGTATCTTCATCAACGACCATACTCACTTTGTCGTTAGTCAACTGACAACGACGAAGCCAGCCGCCATCGCCACCTAAACGGCTATTTTTACCCGCAACTAATGTGGGAATTCCCTTAAAGCCAGTTAAAGGCGTGGTATAACTACATTGAGCCCTAATATCTTCGGTACCACTATCAGTAAACGTTTGCGCTTGGCCAAAGTGATAAGTGGTTTCTTCACCATTTATCTCCATAGTGCCGTTGCCTGACTCCAATACTAAGTAACCAATAGTTTCATTCTTAATTTGGCTATTGTTCAAATTGTCTGGTCGACATCGACTATTGCTATAAACCTCAGACGTATCTAACGCGAGTTCAATTCCAGTCGTCGAAAATTGTGATGAGCTAGTTAACCAACAATTATTCTTTTGAGTTTGAATTTGATTTAACAAGATATTTTGCTTCAAAGATAAAGCTAAAGTGACAGAAGTATAGGGGGAATTCGAACCAAACAAAGCCTGATTGTAGTCAACAGAACCCGCGATAAGTTTTGTGTCGTTCGGTAATTTATATGTGCCAGGAGTGACAGCAATCCAGTGAACTTCAGGCATTTCATTTGATGCTACATAACGGTTACTAGGTGCATCTGGTTGTTTTTTTGACCAGATAAATCCTTGTTCCGATACACTATCAATAAATACTGATGCTGGGCCGTCGTTATTACTATCCTCAACAGTCGGCATTAAAAAGACTAAGGGGGACACACCTGTAGGAAATTTTTTATCAAAAGTAATACTATTAGTCGTCGCTTTTCCATATTGAATATGAAATTCCGTAGGCGGTATATCAATAGTACAATTGGGGGTAGTAGTAACACTAGTCACTTTATCGCCAAAACTGACACTACTATTACCTTCTAGCAGTATGTTGCTTGCTGTTAATGCTCCATTCAAACTGGCACTACCACTAATAGTGGCATCACCCTCAGAAAAAACATAAGCATTAAGTAAAGCACTGCCATTAAGCACAAAATTGCCATAGGTATAAATAATAAATCTTTCTGATTCATTTATTAAATTTAGATTGTAGTGCTGATAATCGTTTTTAATAAAAAATGTCACTGTACCTGTTGTTGGAAACTCTAATTCCACACCATTGTTTATAGATAAGGTTTCAATCCAGTACTGCCCAGACGATAGCACTATTTTACCTGATGATGCCGTCAGAGACTTCATTTTGTAAATGCCATTTTCCGTATTGAAAGTCAGTGTCCTATCACTGCCGCCGCTTAAATTTATATTGCCATATTCCCCCTGTTCAACAGTGACATTGGGGGCAGCCGATGTAGGAGGCCCTATTTGTTCAGTGCTAGTAGAAGTACATAAACTAAAGGCTAGGCGATCATTTGGAATAATTGCTATTGGGGACGAAGCTTTACAGTTTTTAGCCTTATTATCAGATACACAAGACTTATCAGCCTCTGTGACTGTAGATGCGGGTAACTGACCGTTGGTTGGAGCATTATATAACAGTGCTCCACCGGAAAAATTAATTGTGGCATCAGTGCCATGGGCATTAAGCCCTTCTATAAAGCTGCCATCCCAACTCGCCATCACAGGGAGGCCTGTTAAACAAAAACTAAAACAGAGCAAGAGCTTAAAAAACAGGTAAAAAGCTTTACCTTTTAGTCTCTGGAAATTAATTCCCACGGGCTTCTACCTCCACTTGGCGACTCACTCGCAAACATGTTGAACTATTTGAATTGCCACCGCAATTACCAGTTTCGCATACCGCCGAGCTGTTAATGCGATATTGGCTCACACTGCCCACAGTGGCCGTATTACAGCTAATCGACACTGTGCAGTTATGGAATCCAACGGCATTATTTGGCTGTGTCCATGTTGAGCTAACATTAGTACAAGTTGCCACAGTGCCATTAACTGGAAATAACTCAGCCAAAGCCGCATCAGCACCGCTATTGGCACTAAACAAAGCTCGAGTGCCCCACACTTCCATATTTACAGATTCATCTGCATCACCGACAATACGAATTAAACTCGCGGCAAGTAAAAACATCACCGTTAGCACAAATACACCAATAATTAGTGCGCTACCTTGTTGAGAATGTTGGGTT
This sequence comes from Shewanella sp. TB7-MNA-CIBAN-0143, assembly GCF_040310065.1. Classification (NCBI taxonomy): domain Bacteria; kingdom Pseudomonadati; phylum Pseudomonadota; class Gammaproteobacteria; order Alteromonadales; family Shewanellaceae; genus Shewanella; species Shewanella sp. TB7-MNA-CIBAN-0143. The sequence goes on along the minus strand of NZ_JBEOPL010000010.1, from coordinate 61,331 downwards.
AATTTCAGCTTAGGGAACATTCATCACCTGTACTTGATGTTGATATTGAAATGTTTCACCATTGACGCTAAATAGTGGCTGCAAATGCACTATAGCATTAGTCACCAGTGTCGATGGAGTCAAGATCACCGCGGGATTAACAGCTAAGGTATTAGTGACATTTTGTGCCATCAATACGCCATTGCCCATTGCTGCTGGTGCAGGCTGATTGACCTTATAACCATAGTTTTGGTACAGGCGCAGATCAACATTGCTAGCTGTATTAACAAAGCAGTAGCTTAATGGGCTATCGGCAACAAACAAGCGTTTTAACGGTGAGGCCTCAGTAAAACGCACACTTTGAGTTAATGTAATGGTGAGTTGATCGCTTATTTCAGCCACACTCTGCACAATAAATCGTTTGCCGGTAGTCGCTTGAGGATTATAAATTTCGCTATTGGTTAAAGGATAAATTAGCACTGACTGAGCAGCATTAATGGGACGAATACTTTTAATCGCGGTTATGGTATTTTGCGCAATTTGAGGCACAAACGGTGCTTCAAGATACGATGTGCTGGTGCTAATAGGCAGTAACTCCAAACACTGATAACTGCCATCGGTTGCGGTAAGTACCCGCATACTATTGGGCACTGCACGGCGAATATCTCGGGTCATCCGCTCGATACCAAAACGGCTTTGACTGAGCACTTGATCTACCGCACTTGATTCAACAAAAATACGGGTACCAAAAATCACAAAACTACTAATCCCAACAATAATAATCCCTAAGATTAAAATGACCGTCACCATTTCAATTAAGGTAAAACCTGCTGCTTTTAATCCTCGTCGTAAAAGCATTAGTAGTTACTCCTTACCGCTTGGTAAGTGATCACTTCATTAGCAGGCGTTGTTACATCTACTGTAATTAATTTTTGCGCTTTCGTTGCTGAGTCGAGATATGACACAGTGACTTGCAACTGATAGCGAGGATAGGCTTGGACATAAGTTTGGCTCGAGTCGAGCATGTTATCATCTTCATCCAAGCCATTATAATCATCAACGTCGTTGAACATGTCTCGGCTTTCACCGTCTAGTCCTAATGCTGATGCTGCAGTACAAGCGATACCAATAGGTGCATTACACGCTGGTACTCCGCCATTAGGATTGGTATTTTGATCATATCGCTTACCCCAAATTTCATTCATTACCGAATGAGCTAATTCTGCCGAACGCACTCTTTGTAATGTTGATGCTGCTCTATCCGCCTGGGGAAAAAGCATGCTAGTGAGCATCACTATCGCAATGCCGATCACCATCATGCCAATGACAAGTTCGATTAAAGTAAAACCACGAGTAGATTGTGATAAACGATGAAATTGAATGTTACGGAGCATAAATATACCCCTCTGACTCGACCGCAATGGCTAAGGTTTCATCTGCCACCACATTAAAGCAATGGCCAGAACAAACCGGAGATAACATGCGACCTAAGCTGTCGAAGGTAATCGAAAACACTTGGCTAGCATTACTGGTTAAGGCGACATGAGCATTGCCGCTGAAGGTTTGTTGTTGCTCTATACGTACTTGGTTTGTACATAAGCTAGCGGCTCTTCCGCTAAAATGGCGTAACGTATAACCGCTTGATGTCACATCAATTTGATAACACTGATCAGTATTCTGGATGGCTTTAAGTTGGACCTGGCGTAACTCACTAATAAATTCACTGCGTAAACTGTAGGCACTAAAAGATGAATCAGACATCAAACGCGGCAACACCGCCACGGCAATAATACCAATCACAATCATGGTGGTAACCAATTCAACCAAGGTAAACCCGGCTTGAATATGATGTTGTCGATTCACTATGATGATGTCCTCATTCACCTGATGAACATTATTAACGTTCAATATTAATTAAACCATAATGGTGTCAATAACTTATATTAACGCATTCAGTATCGCAAACATAGGTGATATTGTCTGTTTATTCTAATGTCAGATCTGATTGCTATAAATAAAACTTATAAAAAAACCTGCTTAAAGCAGGCTTTTGATTTTTAATTAAAAGCGCTTTAACAAAGATCAGGATCTGTTATTGCTACATAAGTTGGAATGGTCGTTGCATTTGCTGCCTCTGTATAGATTAGAGTACAGGTAGCTGGAGCGCCAACTTGCCAAATAGTAGCAACACCTGTATCAACAAAGATAGTCCAATCAGCATCATTATCTGTAGCAATTGTAGGGTCTAATGCACTAGTACCTACATTAAAAGTCACATCCATCGCATTTTCAAGTTCTGCTTGCAAACCTTGTAAATAACCAAACTGTGTAACTGCTGGAGTTCCTGTACCAAGAACAACAGAAGGTGGTGTAGCATCATCTTTAGCTTTTTTCTCTTCACCTGCTAATGCTGCTTTTGAATAAACTAAGGTGTTTGCACCTTGAATTGCCGCTTTCATTCCTGATAACGCTGACGCGCGCGCATCACCTTGCAAGTTAATAAACTTCGGCGCTGCCGTAACCGCTAAAATACCTAGAATAATGATCACTACCACTAATTCGATTAATGTAAAACCTTGTTGTTTTTGCATATTAAATAACCTCTATAGAAAATAAATGGGTAAACCAACATCACTGCGAACAGTGGTAAATCAAATTAGTTGTTAGTAAATGATACGACCTGACCCGTACCTGCATTATATGTTACACCGTTAGCACCCGCAGTGTCTAAATCAGGCGCAGGATCGGCCACTCCCGACGTTTGATTTAGCGCTAAAGTAGCCACTTGGTGATAAACACACAAATCAAGACCAGTAACAGTTTGGCCATCTATACTGGTAGATGAACCGCCGACACCATTTTGCATTCTTACAGTATAACGATGATTACGGGCATCCTGATTGAAAAGAACATTTCTAGGAGCATTTTGTAAAACTGAATCAAATACTTCCTGACATGTTTCGTTGGTCATTGAGGTAACATCAGTATTGGTTGTGCCAGTTGGAAAACCAAAACGTGTATCGAGTGATACGCTAGTACCATCTAAAATAACACTGTTGTTACGACGACCATCAACTTCCCATTGTGCGCGAACAAAACTCACTGCTGTGGCTAAACCACCAGCAACACCATCAACACTGGCATCTTCAGCATCATCGGTCACATTTAAAAAACGCGGGATCGCTGTAGCGGCTAATAAACCGAGGATGACAATAACAATAACCAACTCGATCAATGAAAAACCTTGTTGTTTCAATTTCATAATAACTCACTCTTATCTATAGCGCCTACAACAGGAAATAATACTGATTAAGCTATAACTTCACTAATATTAGCAGCTTATTTAAAATTTAACACTAATGGCACAAACTTTATCCATCGCTCATTAAAAAAATAACTCTACCGGTTTGTAGCTGATAACTTAAACTGGCTGTATTGCCTGAATAGTAGCGGCAAATGTTCTCATCATGCTGATAATCTACCGTAATATTTAACTCTTGAACATTAGTTGCCAATAAATGCCCCCACAGTTGTTCACAACCTTGGACATCATTAGTGTCAATGGTTGGCCAACCTTGATTAGACATAGCAATCCAATTATCGGTGCCAACCAAATCAGCATCAGTATTAATAGCATCCATCTTACTCGGAGCATCTTTTGATACTGTATTGTCATGGCTAATCTTACTTGATGTCACATTCGATGCCATATGATGCCAGGACAACTGCATTTTATGAGGTCGGCCAGAAGCTAACCACTGACTACGCACCATAGCTAAGACATTCAAAAAACGATTATGTTCAAACTCTAAACCACGCCCACCTATGTTTGAGGTAGTATTGACATAACGTCCGCCAAAAATAGCCAGCAGCGTTAACACCACCACAATCGCAATAACTCGCCCATAGACTTTAAGCAGATCGCCATCCGCTTTTTGCTGGCTCAACATCTCGATACCCAATGATCTGTTTGCATTCTTTGTTGCGTTCTTTGTTGCATTCTTTGCTAACCGCCTTTTACCACATTCAGCATATCCCACATAGGTAGATAAATACCCAGTGCCAATATCAATACAATGCCAGCAACAAATGCGATTAAAATAGGTTCGAGTTTTGCAGTGAGGTTTTTTAAATCATAATCCACCTCACCTTCATAAAAATCAGCGGCATCATTGAGCAGCTGATCTATTTGACCGGTTTCTTCACCCACGGCAACCATTTGCAATACTAATGGGGTAAACAGCTGGCTGCTATTTGATACCCTTAGCATTGACTCACCAGATTCAATACCACGGCGCATACCCACGATTTTGTCATGCATATAAGCGTTATCGACCGCATCTGCGACCAAGCTTAATGCTTGTGTCATGGGAACGCCTGCACTGAGCATCATCGAAAAACAGCGACAATAACGTGACAAGGTTGAGCGCTCAATAATAGATCCAATAACAGGTATGTGCAGTTTCCATAAGTCCCATTGCCTCTCGCCCTTTTCAGAGTGATGCCAGTATCGAATCCCGACTATGATGCCGATTAATAGCACAATCATGTGAGGCCAAAAATTAACAAACAGATTAGACGTGCCAATTAAAATTTTTGTCGCCCATGGTAATTCAGCACCAAAACGAGAGAACATATCGGCAAATTTAGGGATCACCATAATGTTCAAAATAACCATCGCAATAGTAATCGCAATCAAGACAAACATCGGATAACGCATTGCGGCTTTAATCCGTCGACGGGTTTCTTGTTCTCGCTCGATATAACCAGACAACTGGATAAAAGCATCTTCCAGCTTACCGGTATTCTCACCAACATGGATCATCGAGACAAACAACGAATCAAATATATCTGGATGTTGATTCATTGCCGAAGATAACGGCCTTCCCGACGTCAGCTGCTCTGAAATATCATCTAAGGCTTTTTTCATTCGATCGGAATGCGTCGTTTCAGATAAGCCCGCTATGGCCCTTAAAATGGGGATACCTGAACGCGTCAGTGAATACATTTGTCGACTAAAAATTTGTAACTCTTCCAGCGACACCTTGCTTTGAAATAAGCTCATCGAAAAAGATTGCTTCGTTTTCACTTCGCGCAATTCTAACGGAATAATCCCACGAGAAAGCAATGCATCTGCCGCCGAACTTTCATTAGCAGACTCAAGCTGTGCACTGACCGCCTGACCTTGTGAATTACGTCCTCGATATTGATATAGTGGCATTGTTACAACCCAATATCTTGTTGGCTAACGATATCTTCCGACAACGGCACTTTCGACTCACTGACATCTTCAACCAGTTTTGACACCTCTTCCAGTGTTGTGGTGCCAAGGAACAAATACTCCATCGCAGAATGCGCAAGGGGAATAAAATTAGGACTGCGCAGCGCTGCACGGGCAAAATCTTGTGGGTTACCGGTTCGCATGGCATCTATCATATTTTCGTCAAGTTCAAGTATTTCAAAAATACCAATTCGGCCACGATAACCTGAACCATTACAAGTTTGACAACCGCTACCCACTTTAAACGTAGCGCTGCTAATATCTCTTTTCGTCACACTTACAAGCCAACTGCGCTCAGCTGCGGTTGGTTGATAATCTACGGCACAATTGTGACAAACGCGCCTAACAAGACGTTGAGCGATAATGACCCGCAGCGCACTGGCAACCAAATAACTCGCCGCGCCCATATCGAGTAATCGCAATGCACTGGTAACCGCATCATTTGTATGCAAAGTCGATAATACAAAGTGACCGGTTAATGCACCGCGTAAGCCAATTTCCACCGTTTCTTGGTCACGCATCTCTCCCACCATGATAATGTCAGGATCTTGACGAAGCGTGGTACGCAGTACGTTAGAAAAGTCTAAACCAATCTTGTGGTTAACTTGTACTTGGTTAATGCGCGGTAATTGATACTCAACCGGGTCTTCTACGGTGATAATCTTTCTATCGGCAGTGTTAAGCTCACTTAAAATACCGTACAAGGTGGTCGTTTTACCACTACCGGTTGGCCCTGTAACTAGCAACATACCGTGGGGGCGTTTAATCTGTTTACGAATACGCGCCACAATATGCGGTGGCATACCGGTTTCATCTAACGTACGTAAACCTGTGGTCTGATCCAATAAACGCATCACCACCGACTCACCATGATAAATCGGCATGGTCGACATCCGCACATCGATTTTATGACCTTTTATTTCCATATGAAAACGGCCATCTTGTGGCATACGTTTTTCTGAAATATCCAGTCCAGCCATCAACTTAAGCCGTAATACTAAAGCAGAGGCGATATTAACTTCACTGAGAAGGTTTTCATGTAATTGGCCATCGATACGCTGACGGATCCGCAGCACTTTCTCGCCAGGCTCAATGTGAATATCTGACGCACGCATTTGCACCGCATCTTCAAAAATAGACTGTAATAGCTTCACCACGGTGGTTTCGTTATCACTGTCGCTTTGAGTCAAATTAGCCAAATCGAACATGTCATCTGCGGCATATTCTTCATCAAGCTTACCGGCAATTTCAGCAATTTGCCCGGTACGACGATAAAGGTTGTCAAACGCGTCGAGTAATTGTTGTTCTGGTGCCACCGCGATCATTAACTGCTTAGGGGCAACTAACACTTCAATATTATCAATAGCCTGCAAGTCAGCCGGGTCGCTCATAGCAACTAATACATGGTCGGAATGACTTTCCACCACTAAAGCTCGATAACGCCTCGCTTGTACTTCGGGGAGAATATTCACCACTTCATCGGCAATCGGACGACGACTAATATCGAGGTACGGTAAATTAAGCTGATGAGATAAAAATTTAAGTAACTGGTCTTCAGTAATACTGTTCAAATCAATTAAGGTGCGGCCGAGCTTTTTACCTGAATTGCGCTGCTCTGCTAATGCTTGCTGTAATTGGGTGTCAGTAATAATCAGCTCTTGAACAAGAAGATCTCCTAACCGCATCTTTAACTTAGGCTTCATCGGTTTTCTCCTAGCTGATCTAAACGCTTTTCAATAAATGTCATAGCTGAAGTTGATAGCCCTTCATAGCTTAATGCTGATCGGTATGCTTGCGCGGCTTGTGGATATTTTTGCTGGGAATCGAGCGCATAACCTAACCCCATCCACCAGCGAGATTGAGTTGACTCAGATACCAATAAGTTTCGGTAAGCCTCCTCCGCTAAAACAAAGTTTTTAGAGTTTTGTGCCAAATCGGTTTGTGCGATCCACTTATCACGAGCCCACGATGAGCTATCTGGGATCATCGCCACCGTTGTTAACGCTTCATCATAAGCTTTTATTGCAGTTTGAATTTGCGACAAAATCACATAAAACTCCCACTGTTGTGGAAACATACTGATTCCACTCTCGAGTAATCTCATTGCAGTCGTTGGATTATTTTGCGCAAAATAAATGTCGACTAATTGCTTACGGGCTTTATGTAAACTCGGTTGTAAAATAATGGCTTCTAAATAGTAACCCGCCGCATCGTCCAGACGTTGCGCTTGCTCAGCATCCATCGCTTTGCGATATTGCAATTGCGCCATTTGCGTCTTGGAAAGCACCACTTCATTGACGCTCATATCAACAGTTTTTGCTGCAGCAGATACTTCTGCGGGTAAGAAGCGAGATGTTTGTGCTACGATTTGGCCTTGAGTGGATTCAGTATTAATCAGCGAAGCCATATTCTGTGAATTATTATCCACCGAACCACTGGGCTTCTCTGTGTCTACGGTTGAAGCTAGTACTGTTTGTTGGTTAAATGTTTGTGTATTGACGGTTTCTGCTACTTTCGCACTAACTTGTTGTTCCAATGGCGAAGAGATATTAACGGTTTCGCTATTAACGGCTGATGCAGTGCTCACTTTGGATGGATCAAGCTCGGATATGCGATCCGTTGGTTCAATCATCTCAGCAGTGATTTCTGGGGTGCTCGCTTGAATAGATGCTTGAGTTGATATTTGAGCTGCTGCTTGGGTTGGTGCTTCAGTTGAAACTTGAGCAAGCTTAGGTTCAGCAGCAACGACATTATCTTGTGGCTGACTCGCCAGCGATGACTGAATATCTTCGGTAACCGATGTATTGATAGCTGTTTGCTCATTGACCATTTGAATATTGGCTTGGCGATACATAGATACACCAAACCACAATGTAGGGATCAGGAGTACGGCAACAACAATAAGGCTAATAAGTGGTGAGCGAGATTTAGCTACTGAATGATACTGAATTTGAGGACGCACAAATTCACCTGCAGGTTGCACTGGTGGTTTGTCTGTTCCGGGTTGCTGACGCTGCTCTAAATCTTTCAGCATCTTGATAATCACACTCATTTAATCTCGCTTATTTGTGTCATCCATTCACCACAACAATTATCACCATTTAACCCAATAACCACCATCACTGTTACAAGCAACATAATTATCAGCATGCTGACACGGGAAAACCCTACTTTATGTTGTAAATTAATATCTTCTGTATCCGTTATCGCAGCTAGACAATGGCGAGATGTCACCTTTTTTTTACCTTGGCCATAACATAGCAATAAGCTCTTATGCGCCAATATATTCACTAAACGCGGGATACCTCGAGCAGCTTTGGCAATGCGTTTAATATCCGCGGTATTAAACAATTCAGGTCCTTGATAACCCGCTACAGCAAGTCGGTAACCAATATAAGCTTGTATCTCATCCCATGTTAATGGACGTAAGTCATAGCTAAAGGTAATGCGTTGTCGTAATTGTCTAAACTTGGGTTGAGCTAAACGCTCATCTAATTCTGGTTGGCCAAACAACACCACTTGCAATAATTTACGACTTTCGGTCTCTAAATTAGTAAATAATCTTAACGCCTCAATACTGTCATCCGGTAATGATTGCGCTTCATCTAACACTAACACCACGTGAAAGCCCTGATGATTTAACGTTAACAAGCGCTCATGGATAAGCCTTGTCAATTGTTGTTGATCTAATTTGTTCGGTAACGCTAAACCGAGTTCGCCCGCTACGGCCAAACGTAATTCTTTAGGATTCAAATAGGGGTTAGGTAAGTAAGCGCAATGATATTGAGTCGGTAAGTCATTCAACAGCTTACGACACACTAAGGTTTTACCGGTACCCACTTCACCAGTGACTTTAATAAAACCTTCACCTGTCTGTAATGCGGTTTGCAGCACTTGCAACGCTTCCACATGCGGCGACAACCCAAAAAAGAAACTCGTATTTGGGGTAAGCGTAAAGGGCAATTGACTTAAGCCAAAGTGCTGCAAATACATAATTACTGGCTATCCCTTATCAATTTCAACCGCTATTTTTAATCGTCAATTCTCTACCGTCAACGGTCGCTATTTAGAAGGGTACCAACGTTCGATTAAATCTTGCGAACGCTTTAATTCATCCTTCCATGTGTCACCACCCACAACCGTTGGCTTCAACATAATAATCAATTCAGTTTTCTTTTTAGATTTAGTGCGACTGGTGAAGGCTTCGCCCAGAAAAGGAATATCACCTAATAAAGGTACTTTAGACACTGTTTCAATATTTTCGCTCTTCATCAAGCCACCAATCACCACTACATCACCAGAAGCGGCGCGGATAACGGTATCCGATTCACGGATCTCACTTTGTGCTAACGGTAATTCTAAGGTTGAATCACTGATTTTAATTTCTTTGGTTTGTGAGGTCACGTCAATCACCGAAGGATGGACATGCAATATTACGTTGCCATATTCATCAATCTGCGGGGTTACATCTAAGGCAATGCCTGAGAAAAATGGTGTCAGCTCAACCTGCGGCGTCGTTACCGGAGTGGTACCCGCTACGGTCGTTGAAGATACATCGGTGACAAAGTATTCGTCATTGCCGACTTTAATAACCGCTTTTTGATTATTAGAAGCGGTAACACGAGGGCTTGAAAGTACATCAACATCACCTTGGGTATCTAACAAGTTAATAATGGTACTGAAATCACTTCCGGTGAAATTAATCGAGGTTACACCGCCAATTGCAGACGTAATCGCATTACTTAACCCTTGTCCTGCTGAGGTACTGAAATCAACATTGGTACTGCCAGCATGACCTAAGACATTTTCCCACTGAATACCTTGCTGGTAACCATCGGATAAGGTCACTTCAATAATTTTCGCTTCCAAAATCACTTGGCGCTGTAGATGGCTTTCGGCTATTTGTAAGAAACTTCGAATTTGACGTAGCTCATCAGGGAAAGCTCGAACGGTAACAAGCCCTGCTTGAGGGGTTACCACAACCTGTCGCCCGCCACCTGTTTCACCCATTATTGACATTAATGTGGCTTGTAATTCACCCCAAAAATCGGTCTTGGTCGTTGAACGAATAAACGTGCCATTGGTATTGTCACTGCTGTTCGAATTGCCATTGCTACTGTTACTATTTGAACTATTACTACTGTTACTGCTGTTGCTATTACTATTGTTACTGCCATTACTTGAATTATTATTTTGGTCTGAAATCCGTCCTGAGCTAACGGAGGTTAATGACAACCCTTCACGTTGCATGTAGATATAATTCAAAGGGAAAGTTTCGGTTCGCATACCCGACGGAAACACACGTAAAATACGACCTTCTCGATTCACTTCGTAACCATAAATGTCTTCAACAACTTGAATGGCTTCTGACAAGGTTACCGCTTTTAAAGATAATGAAATTTTACCTTGTACATCTGGATGTACCGCGACACTCAATGGGGTGTCTTTTACTAAGCTGGGGAAAAAAACTCTGGCGTCAACTTCATTGGCTGATACATCAAAACGACGCTCGGCGGGCAATGCTCTTGCTGATTGGCTCAACACATTATTACCATTAAGCTCACGCTGAACATCTTCAGGCATTGCCGCTGGAGGAGGCGTAATGGCTTGACTCGCCTCAGCTTGTTGCCTTGACTCATTCAAGGCCGCTTTCGCTGTTTGTGGGTCGGGCCTATCTGTCGTTTGGCAAGCAACTAAGCACAGCGACATCAGAGGAGTAACATATCTAATCACATTCATTTTTATTCTTATCCTATCGCTCTGTTATCGACTGAAATAGTTGAAGTTTTCTTCCGTCTGACAAGGTAACATCGTCCTTGTTAATCTTTGATACTCGTAATCCACTACCGCTAATAGCATCACCTACCGAAAGAATAATATTATTAATAACCGCATAAGTATTCTGGCCGTTAACAATACTGTTTAACACCAAAGATTGATTATCAGCTTTGGCCTGCACAGCAACAAAGCCCTGCCCTGGTAAAGTTGGATCACGTAATGTTTGCGCGTTAGCAGCCGACATTAATAGCATCATTAGGCTGGATGCATACGCCATAGCATTAATCTTGTTTCGCAACACTGATAAAGTCCTTATTCACACTAAGTGTGTAAAGTTCTAATTCAACTAACGCATCGGGATGAGATTCAACACGGTAATCTAAACGCTTCCAATACAATTTATCGGGCATACTTTCCACCGCTTTAATAAACGCTAAAATAGAAAAGTAATCGCCTTGTAACGTCAACTTAATACCATGGCTGTAAAGATTAACTTTACTACCATCACCCACTTGCAATAAGGCTTTGGGCGCAATAGAGGCAAACGACATGAGCGATACCCCCTTCACATTGCCCAGTAAGTTGGCTAATACTGTCGGCATATAATCCGCAGGAACCATATCAACCATTTTGTTGCTGAGATCAGCATCAATCAATTGCATCTGCTCAGTAATCAACTGTAATCGTTGTTGATAATCTTGATTGGGATCGAGCTGTAAACGCTCTTCATAAAGCGCCACTTGTTGTAATGAAATCGAATTTTCTTGTTCGAGTCCCTTTAACTGATTCTGAACACTTTGCTGTTGCTTCCACAATGACTCTAATGGCATAAACAGCAACATCCCAATGACAACGAATAAGGCTAACGTAATCAATATCCGCTCTCGTGGACTTAGCTCATTAAATTTTGACGACCACACCAGCCATTGTTGCTTCATTGTGCAAACTCCTTAGCAACGGGCTGGCTTATCAATTTAAACGCCAACGGCTGTGCTTCACCGCGATCCATTGTCATCGCTGAAAATGCATAACCCTTTAACGTTGAAGTGGTTTTTAATTTGTCTATCCACAATGGAATACTTTGAGGGTTACGACCATAACCTTCAAACTCAATTCGCTGAGCGCTAGTGTTTTGTTGCTCAATAGTAATATGACTCAACCACACATTGCTATCAGCCACAGCAGCCAAGTCGGTCAACATTGGCGAGTAACCTTGGCTTATCATGGTCTTGCGCTGACTTAGTTCATCTTTTAGTAGTTTTTTAAGATCTAAACGTTGTTGCTCAAGTTCAACCTTTGCTACCAAATCGGCATTAGGTTTACGTAAAGCAATTTGTTGTTCTAGTTGTGTCTTTTGGTTAGTTAATCGACTTTTTGTGCTGCTTGCCTGTTGATTTAACTTTTGCAATTCATCGGTATGCCACAGCCCTACAACATAAAGTACAGCGCAACCTCCAGTGAAAAAAGCCAATGCCAACATCATTCTCGCAAAGGTTAGCCTTTGCTTTTTCGGCAACAAATCTGCGGTATATAAATTAACACTGGTTTTTATCACACTTCACCTCGAGCTAATTCTTGCAACGCTAACTGCGCGAGTAAATTCGATACGCCATCGTGAGTAACCGCGACCACTTTTTGATTAAAGTTAGCACTAACGAGATTGGCCAATGATGAACTATCACCTTCAACCAAAATACTAATTGACCCAACTGGAGCTTGACGTAATTGGCTTTCAAAATAATCCATAGAACGTTGAATTTCTAAACTGAGGTTATCGGCTAAGCCTTGCTTTAATTCTTCTAAAGTCGCTTTATCTAGGTGGTTAAATCCTCTAACGCGACGCTGCATTAACACTTCACCCGCTTTAACAACTAACAACAACAATTCTTGCTGCGGCAAGTGAGCGACTAACATATGTGCCATATTATCGTGTGCTAAGACATGGCTTAATGCCAATTCTTCAATACTGATCCCAACAATATCTAATCCATTGGCATCACAAGCACTGGCCAATTGCATTAAAAATTGACGACTACTGACCACCACATTCACTTTTGAACTGGCAATAAAACTGGATTCGAAATAATCTAGATGAATATTCGTAACGGGCTCTGACACCATGTCTTTAACAGACCAAATCAACGCTTGAGTCACTTCACTAGGCTCAACATTGGGTTTTTCAACTTGTAATAATTGATAATACTGCTGCGACAGCACTAATTGCACCCGAACTCGGCCAAACTGACTCTTTAATGCTTCAAAGGCTTGAGACCAATTGTTTTTTTGTACTAAAAACTGGCTGATAACAGGCGCTGATTGACCTTGCTGTGGCTTACATACCCACAGGGAATTTCCGGCGATAAATACACCTACATTACCCATCAATTGCGATGTCTGCCAAAAGGCTAGTTTACTCAAAAAACCATTGTCCATTGCGTGGCCCATATTCGCTAACATATTAATTATTTAAGATTACTGATGATAAATATATCAGTAAAAATGACATTTTTAAGCCAATGTACAAGCATATAACATCAACATGATTCGATTACGCTGTATTGTCATTTCTCAGTATTATTGCTCAAATCTAAAACGATGAAGCTTTGTTACTGATACGTTAACGCTATAACTGCTCATTAATATAGCGCATATAGATTGAACATAGAGTGCAATCTATTGATAAACAAGATCTAACTTAAACAAACATAGCATTATATGACTTAAACTTCAGATCTTTGCCCCAAAAAATCGCCTTGGGCTGCACTCACACCAAGAATTTTTAACGTTTGCCATTCTTCTAAACATTCAACGCCCTCGGCAATCACTTTCACTTCGGCTCTATAAAGGCCACCAATGAGACTACGTATAAATAATTGATTTTCTGAGCGTTGATCTACTCGGCGCACGATAGACCGATGTAATTTCACTAAATCAAAGTGATACTCCTGGATATAATGAGTACCCACAACTGATTGACCAACATTATCTACCGCCAATTTTGCACCCATCTTTCTCAACATATCGAGAGTTTTAACTACCAAAGTATTTTTCTGATTTTTGACAATAATATCTTCAGAAACTTCAAAAATAAGTCGCGCAGCTAAAGGACGATGCTCTAATAATGTAGATTGTAACCAACGAACAAATGCCCTACTGGTCAAACTATCAAGGCTTAAGTTAATGCTGTAAGTTGACTCATTATCAGACATTAACCTGAAGAGCACTTGTTCCAGTACTTGCCTCTCAACCTGTGGCATTAATCCACACTTGTTAGCCATGGGAATAAACAATGTCGCGCGAACATCATTACCTTTTAAATCACGGGCGCGGCTGAATATTTCATAGTGCATAATTTGATTATCACTATCAATAATAGCTTGCTGTAAGGTAAAAAATCGTTTGGACACCAATGCATTTTCAATAAAACTACGCCAACGCACAGACCCTTTAGCGATTTCCTCATCTAACGCGCCTTTATCGTACATAAACCAGTTATTAATACGTTGCAGTTGCGCAGCTCGAAGTGCCATTTCGGCTTCTTCAATAAGCTGAACTTGTAAATCGCTTGCGTTAAAAAAAGCACAGCCTAAGTGTAAAAAGTTATCGGGATTACCAATGCCATAAAAAGGTAATGCAAGGCAGGTTTTGAGTATTCGTTGCGCTAACTGGTCGGCTTCTGCCAGTGATAATTGTGGCACTATGATGACTAATTGTGAGTAACTGCGGCGAGCAAAAATACTGTCCTCGTATTGAACGAGTGCGGCTGTAATGGCTTCCGTTGTTAATGACAGCATTGCCTTAACGCCGCTTTCACCGTATTGGTCTTCCACTAAGTCAACATCATCAAACTCAATTAACATTAATACACCATGAGCAACCATTTTCTGATTATGGCTTAATCCGTCGAGACGATTTTGAAAGAATATCGGGTTGCCAATCTGAGTTTGTTTATCAAGAAAAGTGTCTTTACGAATAAATTGATCTAAGCGGCCACGTTCTTTATGAGCATCATCCAACTCGGCCAGCAATTTGCTGATCGCACGATTGATCATCCGTGGTTTGCCATTTGTCGGCATATCGGCAGCTTGCTTTAAATGTCCTTCTAAAATGAGTTTGCTTCGTTGAGCAAGTTGTTCAATGCCATCTAGCTCTCTGGAGTACCATCCATAACCAAAACGGACAAAAATTCCGATGCTGATAAAACCAATAACCAGAATAATAAGCTCGTGCCAGCCAAGATCATGTAAAGAAAATGGCGGCGGCATAATTAATGTCATTGATAATTGGCCATGGCTTAATTCGCTCTTATAGAGCGTTAAACTACTTTTAACGATACCTGCTTGATCACGATGAAATTGATAAACTAATTGGTTGTCTTGCGACAGAGAGAATTCAACCGCTTTATAAGCGGTCAATAGAGGGGGTAACCAGGTAGAAAATTGACGACTACCGTGTTGTTGATAATCGTCGGCTAACATGGTTTCTAACTCAGCGACTTTTTGTTGCTGAAAAGTGTAGGTCAATTGGGTAAAGCCCATCACCGCACACAGTAAAAATACAAAAGCCACCGCAGCTAATGAAAGCAGCCAAAAACTGGTTAATTTTTTAGTAAGGATCTTGGTGAGTTTCATTTATCCGCTATCCTGCTGGATTTATTTATTTTATTAATGACTCCAATGTTATCCAGTATAACGATTGTGCTCTACAACTTCACTAATCGTTTTTAATCACGCTTATCTTAGGCCTATAAAAAAGGGGCAAAAGCCCCTTTTATTAACCTAATCAGGTTTATTATCTCTGTTCGGATGAATAAACCTGATTAGGTATGCTTGCTTTCTACACTTTGTATTCAGTCGGTAATGTGGTGATTTTTGCCACCCCTGAATCGATAGCCGCTTGCGATACTGCGCGAGCTACCAGCGGCAGTAATCTTGGGTCCATGGGTTTAGGTAACACATATTGCGAACCAAAACTCAATGATGACACGTTAGGATAAGCCGCTAACACCTCGGCTGGCACCGGCTCTTTAGCGAGGTTAGCAATAGCATATACAGCAGCTAGCTTCATTTCGTCGTTAATGACCGCCGCGCGAACATCGAGTGCGCCTCGAAAAATAAACGGGAAGCACAATACATTGTTCACTTGATTTGGATAGTCACTACGACCAGTACCCATAATTAAGTCTTTACGGATATTATGAGCTAATTCAGGCTTAATTTCAGGATCAGGATTTGAACAGGCAAAGATCACCGGGTTAGGTGCCATTAACGCAATATCATCGGCAGCCAATAAATTTGCACCCGACAACCCTAAAAATACATCGGCATCTTTAATCACATCTTGTAGGGTGCGTTTATCGGTATTGTTGGCAAATAACGCTTTATATTCATTGAGATCTTCACGGCGTGTATGAATCACCCCTTGCCTGTCTAGCATATAAACATTTTCACGCAATGCGCCACATTTAACGATCATAGTCATACACGCAATCGCAGCAGCACCGGCACCTAAACAAACAAATATTGCATCATCAATTTTTTTACCTTGAATTTCCAGAGCATTCAACATGCCTGCTGCAGTAACAATAGCAGTGCCGTGTTGATCGTCATGAAATACCGGAATATTGCATCGCTTAATCAGTTCTTGTTCAATTTCAAAACATTCAGGCGCCTTGATATCTTCTAAATTAATCCCGCCAAAGGTATCAGCAATAGATTCGACAGTATTAATAAAGTCTTCAGTTGTGCGGTGTTTCACTTCAATATCAATCGAATCAATATTCGCAAAACGTTTAAACAGAAGTGATTTGCCTTCCATAACCGGTTTTGACGCTAATGGTCCTAAATTGCCTAAACCTAAAATAGCGGTCCCGTTGGTAATAACCGCAACCGAATTGCCTTTATTGGTATACCGATAGGCATTTTCAGGATTAGAAGCGATCTCTCTAACAGGCTCTGCCACACCAGGACTATAGGCCAACGCTAGATCGTGGCTTGATTGAGCCGGTTTTGTCAGGCAAACAGCGGTTTTACCTGGTACTGGGAATTCATGATAATCGAGAGCTTGTTGACGAATATCTGACATTTTATACATCCTGAAATGCGCTATCTATGAAGGAAAGTATGATCCATAGTTCACTTTAACCGTGAACTTGCAGGCCATCTAAAATTTTAATAACAATACGCTAATACAGGGATTATATACATCAAAAACTCAGTGATAGGAGGTGTTGTGAGTCAGAATAGAGGCTACGTTTTATAATTATAACTAATCGAACATGAATATATATAAATCAATAAGTTAAAAATGTAGGAAAATAACAAGATTTACGATAACAATCGGATATAGACGTCGATATTTGCAGTTTATTTTGTCTAAATAACAATAAAGCGAGGTTTGTGCTTTTTTGTATTGTTTACCACTAAAAAATTAGTTTTCGTTACAGCACAATACTGCTGTTGCCATATAAAAAACAAAAAAGGCGCCAAAGGCGCCTTATTCAAGTAAATTGCAATGCAATTACTTTTTACCAAGCATACCAAAACGCTTGTTGAACTTGTCAATACGACCACCAGTATCAACAACTTTCTGAGTACCAGTGTAGAATGGGTGACATGCACCACATACGTCCAAGTGTAGGTTTTTACCTGCAGTTGAGTTCACTTTGATGATGTTACCACAAGTACAAGTTGCAGTAATTTCAGCGTAATTTGGGTGAATACCTGTTTTCATTTTGGGCTACCTTAAATTGAAGGCCATGTCGCTCTCCCAACCCGAAGTTGAGCACCACATGCAGTTAATAACAATATGTTTTAGGCGCAAGATAATACAGTGTCTCTTATACACAAACAAGTAGAATTTCTAAGCGATACTACGATTGTCGATGTGTGCGCTCTAGAGTCTCATAGGTAATTTGTGCCTTAGATGAATTTTGATGTTGCTTTAACATCTCACTTGATGGGCACTGTAAACGGCTATCAGACATCAATAAGTAAATTTTACCATTGGCAAACGCATTAGGGTTTGCCTCATAAATCGCCAGCATTGCACCATATACACTGATTTGCCATTGTCGATAATAACGATCGGCAACTCGCCATAACGTGTCTTGAGGAAATTTATCCATTAAACAGGTTTTATCTTGCCCATAAGTCGGTATCGATGACTTGGCTATATTATTGATTGGCAATGGCTGAGGCGATATTTTCGTGTCATGAATAGCGGCCAATAACGCATTACTTTCAGATTTTTTACTGTCCATATCATTCACTGAACCATTCATTGATACTGACTGAGTGGCGAGAACAGGTACAGGTAATGTTGGCGTTAATAGTCCTTGAGAATTACCACGTTGACTGGCGACTAAATTGTCGAATGTGACCCTATCTACCACGACATTTTGATAGCGCGAAAGCGTCTCCATTGATGGGCAGCGTAACGAGTGGCCTAATTGCAGTAGACTAATTTTATCTTGATAGAATGCAGAGGGATTCGTTTGATAAAGCGCAAGCATGGCGCCATAAATGTTTGAATTCCATTGCTTACGATAGCGAACCGCTATTTTCCATAACGTATCATTCGGTAACTGATTGATCTGGCAATCATTCAGATTTTTTTGCGTTGTAGCTACCTGAGGTATAACGCTGGCTTTACGACTTATAGGCGTAAGCATTGAAGTCGGTAATACCGAAGCTGACTTCATCGTTTTAATTGCTACTGGTTGGTATTGGCTCTGAACAATGGCTTGAGAGAATAAAGGTACCGGTGAGTATTGTAGCCATTTAGCATTACGGTATTCAGAAACAATGAGTGCCGCATCTTTATCGCGGATTTTTTCGGTACCACTTAATACAAAAACATCACGATCACGCTGTTCAACCTCAAGCTTTTCTAACACAATATTATCTTGATAAATTTGGCGTAAATAAAATGTCAGCCGCGATAAATCATGGTGATCGGTTATAACATTCACGGTGAACTGAGGAGATTGTCCGCTTTCAAATGGAATAGTATCAATACTGATATGACTGACTTGTGCAATCACAGTTGAAATACTATCAACCGCCAATAATGCTAATATTGCTAGCACCTTAAAGCTTTTCATTAAATCAATCCTTTCGATTATAAACCGCTTCAGCACAGCGTAAAACACGCTGTAAAACCATGATGTTAAATACACGTATACACTGACAAATAAAATGTTCACATAAAGCTCATCAGGCTGTAATTTATTATTATTGTTTACTTTTTTAACCTTATCCTTGAGCTAAATCATAAGTATTAACACGGGCAACTATATAAACTAACATAAACAGCTGCAACTAATTACTGATAAACCAAAGTAAATACTCGATTAAGGACTACTTTTTATCACTAATTATGATCAGAAACCTTATTTAGCCGCATGCTTTGCTTCAATGACCTCAAAGACTTTCCTATCTACCGCTTTATTATTGTATTCAGCTAAAATAGCCTTCGATGGGCAATGCAATGGAACATCTTTGAGTAATAAATGAATTTTCTGTTTGGAAAATGCCATTAAGTTAGCCTCAAAAATGGCTAACATTGCCCCATAAACACTGGTATGCCATTGCTCTTTGTAACGGTTCGCAATACGCCATAATGTATCACTATTATCTCGCTCAATTACACAGATTGCCTGAAGAGAGGATTCTACTGTGGATGGCTCTGATGTTTCTGATGTTTCTGATGGTTCTGATGGTTCTGATGGTTCTGATAGTTCTGGTACTGATGATGCCTGCTCTAGACGTCTGTCATCTTGTTGATGTTTTTTGGATGCTTTCCCACTAGTGGTGTCTTTTGCTACTGGCAGTACTCGAGACGTAACAACATTAGAGACTAAGGTGGCACTATTAACTGAGTACGGGGCATCAAATAAGGCCATTACTGCTAACGTAACCGCTCCTTTCGCAGTATCTTCGGTAACGATTAACTGTGCATTTACATCACTGATGATATCAGTACCCTTAAGCTGCAATAAAAAACGATTAATACTCTGCACTGCTAACTTCTGCTGCACAACCTTATTGCCATCCAAGCTGTCATCCAACTGGCGAATATAAAAACCTAACCGCGACACATCATCATTTTGTGCCACGATGTTGATCTTTAAGTGCGGGAGATTATTCAATTCAAATTGGCGACTATTGATACTGACATGATTCACTTGAGCCATTGGCGTAGCAATATAGCCCAATAATCCAAATACTAGAATGATGACCTCAATAAGTCCTTTACGCATATATGTTGCCCTATCTCTTTGATGACACTTAGAGGTAAACTGATCCGCAATCCACTATCGAATTGAAAAATGATGAAGCCTTATGCCCGTGTTTGTTGAAGTCGCCTTACCCGTCCCGTTACGCAGAAACTTTAGTTATCGTGTAAAAGACGAACAACAAGCGGGATTACAAATCGGTCTTCGAGTCAAAGTCCCTTTTGGCCCTCAACAACTCATCGGCTTAATTACTGCTATTACTGACAGCTGTGACTTAGCACCGCAACAAATAAAATCAGTCACAGCTGTACTAGATGATGCCCCATTGTTACCTGATTCGCTATATAAATTAACCCTCTGGGCGGCCCGATATTACTTTACTACCCAAGGACAAATGCTCAGCCAAGCGCTGCCTGTCGCACTGAGAAAAGGCCTCGAAGCGGCGCCGCAAGCGGTAGTTGAATATCATTTAAGCCCCGAAGGACGCAATGCTGATTCTAGCGTATTAAAACGTGCCCCGGCACAGAAAAAGCTGCACGAGTTATTACTGGCAAACCCCATCAGCCATGATGAGTTCACCACCCAACAATTAAGCAAAGCGGCATTAAAAGCATTAGAACAAAAACAATGGATTGAACGGCAACAAAAGGTACTCAGCCATGATTTAAGCTGGCGCCAACAGCTTATTATGAATGAGTCACCTCATAAGCTTAACAAACAACAAGCCGTTGCCGTTTCAGTACTCACTCAACAGCAAGGGTTTCATTGCACCTTATTAGAAGGGATCACAGGCTCTGGCAAAACCGAAGTCTACCTCACCTTGCTTGAGACAATTTTAAAACAAGGTAAACAAGCACTGATCCTCGTGCCTGAAATTGGCTTAACACCGCAAACCATTAATCGCTTCAAACGCCGTTTTGAAGTCAATGTTGCCGTGATCCATTCCGGATTAACCGACAACCAACGCCTAGAAGCTTGGCGTCAGGCTCGTGTCGGTGAAGCGGCAATTATTATTGGTACTCGCTCAGCACTCTTTACTCCAATGGCCTACCCAGGGTTAATTATTCTCGATGAAGAGCATGACAGCAGCTTTAAGCAACAGGAAGGTGTGCGCTATCACGCGCGTGACTTGGCAGTAATGCGCGGGCATCTTGAAGATATTCAAGTGGTATTAGGCTCCGCGACGCCATCATTAGAAACCTTACAAAATGCGCTATCTGGCCGCTATCATCACTTGGAACTGAGTGAACGCGCTGGTGCTGCGCAAAAGGTTAAGCAAGGAATTGTCGATATCACCTCGCAACCATTAAAAGCAGGCATGTCGACATCATTAATTAATGAAATGCGTATGCACCTTGATGCGGGTAATCAGGTACTGCTATTTCTCAACCGCCGCGGCTTTGCCCCGGCCTTGCTTTGTCATGAATGTGGTCATTTACATGAGTGCGATCGTTGTGATGCTTTTTTTACCGTTCATCAAGGCTTAAACGAGATTTGTTGTCATCACTGTGGCAATCAATACGCTATCCCGCGCCAATGCCATCAATGTGGTAGCACCATGCTAATGGGCCACGGTTTGGGGACAGAGCAGCTAGAACAAGAATTGATTAAACTGTTTCCCAAATATCCGGTTGTCCGCATTGACCGAGACACCACCAGACGTAAAGGCTCCCTTGAACAGCAGCTCAAAGGAATTTACATGGGTAAATATAAAATTTTGGTCGGCACACAGATGCTCGCCAAAGGACATCACTTTCCAGATGTTACCCTTGTTGGCTTATTGGACGTCGATGGTGCATTGTTCAGTGCAGATTTTCGCGCACCTGAACGTTTTGGGCAGCTATACACCCAAGTGTCTGGCCGTGCTGGCCGTGCAGACAAACCCGGTAAAGTGCTACTGCAAACCCATCAAAGTGATAACCCCATTTTACGTGATTTATTGAAACGCGGTTATGGTGAGTTCGCTCGTACTCAGCTGAAAGAGCGCCAACAGGCACTATTACCACCCGCTTGGCACATGGTATTAATTCGAGCAGAAGCACATTTAGCCGAAGATGCTGATGCGTTTCTCGCCCGCACCAGCGAGCTATTACCACAAGATAAAGACTTTGAAATTATTGGCCCAATTCCGGCGCCACTTGATCGTAAAGCTGGAAAATATCGACGCCAATTAATACTGCAAGCTAAAAGTCGTCAGCGCTTGCAAACCGAATTCGAACGCGTATTAGCACTCATTGAACAAATACCTGAAAGTAAGCGTTGCCGTTGGAGTATCGATCGTGATCCACAGGATTTAATGTAACACAGCGGCATTTTTACTAAGCCAACGGACCCTATATCTGTCATAAACTTCGCTTAGGTTGATAATCAGCATAAAAAAACCAATATTTCCGTTAAAGCAGATAGCAATCACCCCCCATAAACGGCTAAAATATGCGGTTCCGTCATGTCATTCATTTAACGAATTAGTGCAAGCAAACGCCCATGAAATCACATATTGAATCTTTACTAGAACAAACCATCGAATCCTTCAAACAGCAAGGAATTGTGCCGGCTGATTTTCAAGCTCGCATTCAGGTCGATCGCACTAAAGATAAAAGTCATGGTGACTTAGCGACTAACCTTGCAATGATGCTGACTAAAGTTGCTAAAAAGAACCCGCGCGAATTAGCACAGCTTATTATTGATACCTTGCCAGCATCGTCTTATGTGGCCAAAGTAGAAATTGCCGGACCAGGGTTTATTAACTTTTTCATTGATGACAATGCATTAGCTAATCAACTACAGCAAGCACTGACGAGCGACCATTTAGGAGTGGCTTTACCGACTAAGCAAACTATCGTTGTCGACTATTCTTCGCCAAACTTAGCCAAAGAAATGCACGTCGGTCACTTACGCTCAACCATCATTGGTGACAGCGTCGTGCGCGCACTCGAGTATTTGGGCCATAAGGTCATTCGCCAAAACCACGTCGGCGATTGGGGGACTCAGTTTGGTATGCTGCTGGCGTTAATGGAAGAGTTACGCGCAGCTAATGGCGAACAAGCCAAAATGGAATTGTCTGACTTAGAAAGTTTTTATCGTGCTGCTAAAGTACGTTTTGATGAGTCTACAGAATTTGCCACTCGCGCTCGTCAACTTGTCGTCGCGTTACAATCAGGTGATGAATACTGCAATAAGCTATGGCGCGAATTTAACGACATCTCATTAAGCCATTGTCATGATGTATATAAGCGTTTAGGCGTTAGCTTAACCCGCGCAGATGTTCACGGCGAAAGTGCCTACAATGCAGACTTAGCCCAAGTAGTTAAAGATTTAGATACCCAAGGCCTGTTAAGCGAAAGCAATGGCGCTAAAGTGGTATTCCAAGAAGCGTTTCGTAATAAAGAAGGCGAGCCTTTACCGGTTATTATTCAAAAAGCTGATGGTGGCTATTTATACGCCACCTCAGATCTTGCCGCCATGCGTTACCGCTCAAACGTATTAAAAGCCGATCGCGCCATGTACTTTGTCGATTTACGTCAAGCCTTGCACTTCCAGCAAGTGTTTAGCCTTGCCAAACTGGCTAAATTTGTTCGCCCTGAAATGTCGCTAGAGCACACAGGCTTTGGCACCATGAATGGTGAAGATGGTCGTCCATTTAAAACACGTTCAGGCGGGGTGGTTAAGTTAGTCGATTTACTTGACGAAGCCGATGTTCGCGCTCTTGAACTGGTTCGCAGTAAAAATCCAGATATGGATGAAGCTACCCTCACTGAAATTGCTCGCGTAGTCGGTATCAGCTCAGTTAAGTATGCAGATCTGTCCAAGAACCGTACCAGTGATTATATTTTCAGTTTTGAGCAAATGCTTAGCTTTGAAGGTAATACTGCACCTTATCTTCTTTATGCCTATACCCGCGTGGCAGGTATTTTTAAACGTGCAACAGATATTGATCTTAGCCAAGCTAAGATTGTGCTTGAGCATGAAAAAGAAAAAGACTTAGGCACTAAACTGGCACAATTTGGTGAGGTGTTAACTCGCATGACAGACAAAGGCTTACCGCATGTATTATGTGGTTACCTGTATGAGCTAGCGAGTGAGTTTTCGAGTTTTTATGAAGCTTGCCCAGTGCTTGCTGCCGAAACTGAAGCACAAAAGCAAAGCCGTTTATTGCTTGCACAATTAACCGCTAAAACCTTAAAAACGGGCTTGTCGCTACTTGGCATTGAAACCCTAGAGCGGATGTAATCATGAGTCGTGACTACGCAAATCGCAAACCTCGTGCGGGCGCAAAAGCCCGTGCGCCACAACGAAAAAAAGCACCTAAACGCTCTTTTCCTTACTTGGCTGTTTTTGTGATACTCACCTTAGTCATAGGTTTTGGTTATTTCTTATGGTCCATTAATGGCAGCTCCGACTCATCGGTCGAATCTGAGCCAGCTCAACAACCTAAAAAGAAAACGCTATCAACCACGACCGTAGAAGCGCCAAAAAAAGTGGTCAAGAAAGATCCTAACGCACTGCCACCTAAGCCGCAGGAAGAATGGACTTATCTGGAAGAGCTTGAAAACAAGCAAGTGGAGATAGACTTACCTGAAACAGGTGTAGTGTCTAGTGGCATCTATCAAATGCAATGCGGATCGTTTAGGCAAGAGTCGCAAGCAAATGAAATGAAGGCCAGAATTGCCTTCCAAGGTGCTGAGGCACAAGTGCGCCGCAGCGAAGGTACCAATGGCGTGTGGTATCGCGTGGTATTAGGACCCTATCCGAACAAGCGCGATGCGGAACATAATCGTCATAAGATGCAGAACGCAGGGTTAAATGGCTGCATCATTTGGTTGTGGGAATAACGCTGCTCGTCTGATATTGCTGTATAAATCACTTTAGCCCTGTTCTCTGCAACAGGGCTTTTTGTTGTCCATCGCTTGATATCTGTCATTTTGTCCCCATATCCATTTTATCAATCAACAATTGCATTCACCCTAATGACCCGTTGATGTATTAGTGAAGAGGATTTACCGTGACTACTATCGTATCCGTACGCCGTAATAATCAAGTTGTCATCGCTGGTGATGGCCAAGTGTCTCTAGGCAATACCGTGATGAAAGGTAATGCACGTAAAGTGCGCCGCCTATACCACAATAAAGTATTAGCCGGTTTTGCTGGCGGTACTGCCGATGCATTTACTCTTTTTGAGCGTTTTGAAACCAAGCTCGAAATGCATCAAGGCCATTTATTAAAATCTGCCGTAGAGCTTGCCAAAGATTGGCGTAGCGACAAAATGCTGCGTAAGCTCGAAGCTATGCTGGTCGTAGCGGATACTGAAACATCATTAATTATTACCGGTAATGGCGACGTTGTTCAGCCAGAATATGACTTAATTGCCATTGGTTCTGGCGGAAACTATGCTCATGCATCAGCCTTAGCATTACTGCAAAATACTGAGTTAAGCGCAGAAGAAATAGCAGAAAAATCACTGACGATTGCAGGCGATATTTGTGTATTCACCAACCAATTCAAAACTATCGAAAAGTTAGACTACTAATTCGAGCGTTAATAAAGGAACAGTTATGTCTGAAATGACTCCACGTGAAATTGTTCACGAACTAGATGCACATATCATTGGCCAACAAAATGCCAAACGCTCAGTAGCCGTTGCATTGCGAAATCGCTGGCGCCGGATGCAACTTGAGCCAGAACTTCGTCATGAAGTCACGCCAAAAAATATTTTAATGATTGGCCCAACAGGTGTCGGTAAAACTGAAATCGCCCGTCGTTTAGCCAAATTGGCTAACGCACCTTTTATCAAAGTTGAAGCGACAAAATTTACCGAAGTGGGTTATGTCGGTAAAGAAGTGGAACAAATCATCCGTGATTTAACCGACTCAGCAGTGAAAATGACTCGCGAACAGCAAATGAAAAAATGCCGTCATCGCGCCGAAGAAATGGCCGAAGAGCGTATTTTAGATGCCTTATTACCTAAGCCAAAAGATGACTGGGATACCGACAAAAAAGATGACTCTACCACCCGTCAGGTTTTCCGTAAAAAGCTGCGCGAAGGTCAATTAGACGACAAAGAAATTGAGATCGATGTTGCTGCGCCTCAAGTCGGTGTTGAAATCATGGCCCCACCAGGCATGGAAGAAATGACCAATCAGTTACAGGGCTTATTTCAAAATCTTGGCCAAAGCACCTCTAAACGCAAAAAGCTTAAAATCAAAGATGCTTACAAGCAGTTGGTTGAAGATGAAGCGGCAAAGCTAGTCAATCAAGAAGACTTAAAAGAACAAGCCATCGAGCTGGTTGAGCAAAATGGTATTGTGTTTTTAGACGAAATCGACAAAATTTGTAAGCGCGGCGAAAGCTCAGGCCCCGATGTATCCCGTGAAGGTGTACAACGTGACCTACTGCCATTAGTGGAAGGCTGCACAGTTTCTACTAAACACGGCATGGTTAAAACCGACCACATTTTGTTTATTGCTTCTGGTGCATTCCAGATGTCTAAACCGTCTGATTTAATTCCAGAGCTTCAAGGCCGTTTACCGATTCGTGTTGAATTAGACGCCCTTACCGCTGCTGATTTTAAACGCATTCTAACAGAGCCATTTGCCTCACTCACTGAGCAACATGTCGCCCTGATGAACACCGAAGGCGTCACCATAGAGTTTACTGAATCAGGTATTGAGCGCATTGCAGAAGCGGCATGGCAAGTGAATGAGCGCACCGAAAACATTGGTGCACGCCGTTTACATACCGTGATGGAAAAATTGATGGAAGAGATTTCATACGAAGCTTCTGAAAAGTCGGGTTCTAAATTTGTCATTGACGCTGAATATGTCAATGACCACCTAGATACCTTGGTACAAGATGAAGATTTAAGCCGCTTTATTTTATAACCATTATTTGAATCAAGCGCCCTCCCATTTGGTTATTATTAATTGGAGGTCTCGTGACTTTTGGTTTATGAATAAACATCACGAATGCAGGTTACAACAATAGGATTAACAGCAAAATCGCGTATGATGATAATCTGCGATTTAGCGTTAATCCTTTTTTTTATAGGTATTCCCATGACCCAATCAACGCCTACCGTCACCGGCATTAAGCTTAAGCGTCAATCTAAGTTACTCGAAGTGACCTTTGATAACGACCAAACTTACAACATCAGTTGTGAAATGCTCCGAGTATTCTCGCCATCTGCTGAAGTGCAACGTCATGGCGACCCAATATTGGTTACCCATAAGAAAGCTGTAAATATCAAAGCGCTCGAACCTGTTGGCCACTATGCGGTAAAAATTACCTTTGATGATGGTCATGATACTGGCTTGTATTCTTGGCAGGTGCTACATAACCTGTGCAGTAATCAAACTGAATTATGGCAACAGTATTTAGCCCGATTGCGGGCAGAGAAAGGCTCACGAGAACCACTGATTTCAATGAATATTAAGTATTCATGATGACGGTACGTTTTAACGATAGACGTTAATTTCAACACTATATTTGCATAACTTTACTCATTGCGATCAGCAATTGACACTCAAACGATTATGCTTAGTCATAGTCTTCACTCGTATCGAGGTGTGTATGAAACAGTCAATTCAATTTCCGATGATTAAAGTGTTATTGGTCGGATTCGCTATTATCAGTTTAAGTGCCTGTGCCCCACGTGCTCATCATGGACACGTAAAAGCACCGAAAAATAAGACTGCTGTAACTAAAGTGATCGTTGTTAAACCAGCGGCATATCGCGTCGTTAATGTTAATAACGTTCATCAAAAGGATGTTGTTATCATTCGAAAACGTTAAATGACTCTACTATAAGTGCCAGCTATTTTGCTGGCATTGTTGAATAATGAACTTAGTTAACTCGTGTTAACAATGGCCTGCAGCCACTAACGTCGTGGCGCTTCGCCCACACCAGACCAAGTGCTAAAGTTGCATTTCTGGCAATAAATTTAATCCAAATAAATCTCATTAACCTCGTCATCCCGGCAATGCTTTTGAGCCGGGATCCAGGTGTTTCGTTATGCTTAGCACTTATCCCTGATGGCATACGGCCACTAAGGTCGTAGCGCCTCGCCCACACCAGATTTTTCAAACTTCGTTTGAATTAAGATCGCAAGGTTCCACCCTGCACCGGCCAAAAGGGGATCAACAGCAATCCCCTCTTGGATCACCCTTGCCGTTCCGGCAACATTTTCGCTATTTAACCAAACAACAGCAGCGAAAAAATTGCGACGGAAATGGCTCTAGCTTTTGGCCTCTGTTTCGTGTTCTTCGGACTTATTTGAAAATGCTAACGCTTCAGATGGGGCGTCCCTTCCCCTCTAAAGCTAAGCTCACATCCATGTGAGCTTCACGCTATTTTCTTCAACATCCTCAATAATATGAAACCTGAAAGAGTTTAATCAGTTCTAAACTTTAAATAACTGACAACCATAAATAACGTTAATCGAAGAGATAAAAATCACAGATTTAGATGAGTCTGCGAGTATCCAAAGCATGGAGGTTTTGGATACGTCCACATGGATGCTAATTTTTACATCAAGAGTCGGCGTCTCGCTGAATTATCTACACGATGACCTGCGACTGGCAATTGGTTAAATTGAATTTTTGGACTGCTATTTTAGAATCAACTTCAGGAATGGGGATGAAACCATAGATATCATAATTACTATAAACGTTATCCTTTAAGTACAACTATATTGTTCCATACTCGGAACAAGCATTCTATGCTGTGCGAAAGCACTTTTATATGTTTAAATTTGCCATCGGTAAACTCATCGGAAGAGGTGATATAAATGAAATTTAACCACAAGCTTACTCAGGCAAAACTGAGTGCTGTAACCTTATGCCTTGGGGTTTCATTTGGTATGTCTTTACTTATCGGAAGTACAGATCCTTTTATCGGTCTTATGTTGGGCATAATAACCATCGGAGTTTATATTATGATCTTATCGGGGAAATGGCATTCGAAGAACAAATAAATGATTTTACATCCCAAAAATGTCAGCATTTAATTTAACGTCGTTTGTCATCGGCTTCGGCCCATTTTTCAATAAAGAGTGTAAATGCTAATGCTTCCGATGGTACATCTGATGTGGACGGATTCACGAATATCGTGATGGCAGGAAACTAAAGAACGACCTTTTTACAGCAAAAGCTAGCCTGACTCTAATAACTAGAATGCCTTGAAGCACAAGGATGTACGTTAAAGGTCTGCCAGGCTCAAACATCCTGTTGTAAAGAGTCTTCAACGTCCTTAAGCTCAATGGTATCAATTGCCTGCAGATGATATGTAAATGAATATCAACATTATCAAACTCACATCCTTATCCCAGATGATTTATTCCGACTATTATCTCCAAGATTGTTTATAGGGACCACATTTAAAGCTAGGTCGCAGCTGAGAGAATACCCGCTCTGAACATAAATTGTTATATTGTCGCCCTGCACACACCATTGATGTTATTTAGCATTAGCCTCATAAAATAAATCTAAAAAGTGACATTATCAAGCGATCGACTCTTCTACAGGCTTTTTAGAAATTGCTCTGTTTGTGCATTTGCAGGATAGTAATGCTCCATCAACAATTCCGAGGCTGTTATGTCTAACGGCGTACCAAATGAAGTCAATGTAGTTAAAAAGCGCAGCGTTTTACCAGAGACCACTATGTCTAAATAGATAAAAGGTTCAGTCGACACGATAAGTGTTTTATCCGCTAATAAATTCGCTACGCCAGGATATTGATATAAAGATTGGATCAATTCATCATGACGTTTAGGGGCGTATTGATTCTCCAGATTCAAGCGTTGCAAAGTTGTTTTAGCCACTTCCTGCCAGTTGGTAATCACATGACGTAAACCATTAGGGTGCATTAGCCAGTGAGCAATATTATCCAACCAGATACATTGCGGGTTTTCAGCCTCCATTAAGGCAATTAATTTATCAAAGCCTTTATTGCGAATCACTACATTCCAGTACCAATCAACCACAATAGCTGGGAATGGTTCATGTTTGGCGACTATAAGCTCAAGAATACTCGCTACTTCCACTTTTTTATTATCGCTCAGTGGCGTACGTACATATTGTTCAGCAAAGCCTGCTAACGTGATCAGTTCATTGCGGTTTCTTAAGGGCAAACTAAGTACTTCACACAAGTTCATGACCATTTCTTTACTGGGTTTGGCGCGACCCGTTTCAATAAAACTAATATGCTTAGTACTTACGTTTGCTTCTAATGCTAAATCTAGTTGGCTCAAACGACGACTAGTACGCCAAAAGCGTAACTGCTGACCAAATTTATTCATGATGACCCTTGCTAACGTTTTATAGGACTATGTTACCGCGATTTAAATCAATGAACATTACCTCCGAGGTAATAGCTTTTATTACCTGCAAATATCAATATAGTTTACACACACAACAAAGAGTAAAAGCGATGACTAATTTTAGAGTGGCATTGTTAATATCATGGATATTAATTATGAGCATAACGGCTTACGCTACCGTACAAGCCGGTCCTAATTGGCCCGCTATCTATTTTGGAGATTTATTTTTAGGTAATCCTTGGCGCCAGCAGTTTAATACTGATTTTTTAATTCACTTATTCATTTTATGTTCATGGGTGTTTTGGCGTGAAGAATCGAAACTGAAAGGGGCAATTTATGGATTTTTGAGCATTATTATGGGCGGTATGTTTGGCTTTATGTACATCCTTTATGCATCATATCAAGCAAAAGGAAATGTTAGTAAAATCCTGCTTGGTCACCATTGGCATAAGTCACAGAAAGAAACATAACTGTTTGTTTTGACAGGCTCACCGTAAATTATCTTATTGCTAAATATTACATTCTAACAAAGCAATATCTAATCCTACATAACTAAAAACCAAATAAAAATGCCAGCATTTCTGCTGGCATTTTTGATCAATTGTTAACTCGTTTAAGCTTAAAGCGCGGCTTGGAAAATCACGCTGTCGGCTTTCTTAGTGTAAGAATCGATTTGGTCGAAGTTCAAGTAACGGTAAGTATCAGCTGCTGTTGCATCTAATTCTTTAGCGTATTCTTGATACTCTTCTGCTGAAGGTAAACGACCCAATAACGCTGCTACTGCTGCTAACTCAGCTGATGCTAAGTATACGTTTGCGCCAGTACCTAAACGGTTAGGGAAGTTACGTGTAGAAGTTGATACTACAGTAGCACCTTCTGCAACACGTGCTTGGTTACCCATACATAGAGAACAACCAGGGATCTCGATGCGAGCACCAACACGGCCGAAGATGGAGTAGTAACCTTCTTCAGTTAATTGATCGCGGTCCATCTTAGTTGGTGGTGCAATCCATAAACGAGTTGGTAGCGTAGTAGCAAACTTTTCTAACATCTTACCGGTAGCACGGAAGTGACCGATGTTAGTCATACAAGAACCAACAAACACTTCGTCAATCTTAGTTTGTGCAACGCTTGATAATAATACTGCATCATCAGGATCGTTTGGTGCACAAAGGATTGGTTCTTTGATGTCGTTTAAGTTGATTTCGATAATTTCAGCATATTCTGCATCTTTATCTGCTTCCATCAACTCTGGCTTGGCAATCCACTCTTGCATCGCAGTAATACGACGTTCAATCGTACGACGATCGCCATAACCTTCAGCAATCATCCACTTTAACATCACGATGTTAGAGGTTAGATATTCAATGATTGGTTCTTTGTCTAGCTTAATGCTACAACCTGCAGCTGAACGCTCAGCAGATGCATCAGATAATTCGAATGCTTGTTCAACTTTAAGTTTTTCAAGACCTTCGATTTCTAATACGCGGCCAGAGAAAGCGTTGATTTTGCCTTTCTTCTCAACCGTTAGCAGACCCATTTCAATTGCTTTTAATGGGATAGCATGGACTAAATCGCGTAAGGTAATACCGGGTTGCATTTCGCCTTTAAAGCGCACTAGCACTGATTCAGGCATATCAAGAGGCATGACACCTGTTGCAGCAGCAAACGCCACTAAACCAGAACCGGCAGGGAACGAAATACCAATAGGGAAACGAGTATGTGAATCACCACCAGTACCTACGGTATCTGGTAGTAACATGCGGTTTAACCACGAGTGAATAACCCCGTCACCTGGACGTAAAGCAACACCACCACGGTTCATAATGAAATCCGGTAGTGTGTGGTGAGTCGTTACATCAACTGGCTTTGGATAAGCCGCAGTGTGACAGAATGACTGCATGGTTAAATCAGCACTAAAGCCTAAGCATGCTAAGTCTTTTAACTCATCACGTGTCATAGGGCCGGTAGTGTCTTGTGAACCTACAGAGGTCATCTTAGGTTCGCAGTATTGACCAGGACGAACACCTGATACGCCACATGCTTTACCAACCATTTTCTGAGCTAAAGTAAAGCCTTTATCAGAAGCGGCGATATCTTGTGGGCGAACGAATACTTTCGATGCTTCAAGACCTAAGGTTTCACGCGCACGGTCAGTAAGGCCACGACCAATGATCAACGGAATACGACCACCAGCACGAACTTCATCTAATAATACTTCGGTTTTAAGCTCAAATGTAGAGATCACTTCATCAGTGCCGTGACGCTTAACTACACCTTCATAAGGGTAGATATCGATCACATCACCGGTCTCCATTTGATCAACGTTGAGTTCGATCGGTAATGCACCCGCATCTTCCATGGTGTTGAAGAAAATAGGCGCAATTTTGTTACCTAGACAGAAGCCACCAGCACGCTTGTTAGGCACAAAAGGAATGTCATCACCCATAAACCATAACACTGAGTTAGTGGCAGATTTACGTGAAGAACCCGTACCAACAACATCGCCAACGTAAACTAAAGGAAAACCTTTAGTTTTTAACGCTTCGATTTCTTTGATTGGACCCACAACACCTGATTCATCAGGCACAATACCGTCACGCGCATTTTTTAGCATTGCTAATGCGTGTAATGGAATATCTGGACGAGACCATGCATCTGGCGCTGGAGACAAGTCATCAGTGTTGGTTTCACCAGACACTTTAAACACTGTTAATGATACTTTGTCAGCCAATTTTGGACGGTTTAAGAACCAGTCAGCATTGGCCCAAGCGTCGACAACTTGCTTAGCAAAGTCATTACCCGCTTGCATTTTTTCAACAACATCGTGGTATGAATCAAACATCAACAATGTATTTGAAAGTGCTTTAACAGATAGAGGTGCTAGTGCTGCATTATCTAGTTGGTCAATTAGCGGCTCAATGTTGTAACCACCTTGCATAGTGCCAAGCAGTTTAACAGCGTGTTCTGCGCTTAAGATAGGAGATGACACAGTGCCTTTAGCGACTGCATCAAGGAAAGCGGCTTTAACGTAAGCAGCTTCGTCTACTCCTGGTGGAATACGATTTTCGAGCAAGTCGAGGATGAACGCCTCTTCACCTGCTGGTGGTGTTTCAAATAACTTAACCAGTTCAGCCACTTGTTGTGCATTTAATGGCTTAGGGACTACGCCCTCTGCAGCACGTTCTGCGACGTGTTTACGATATGCTTCTAGCACGGCAACATTCCTCTTTGTTTGGCGCCTAACGGCGAAACTCAGCGCCACTATGGTTACGCTGATAATTCCACTGGTTCGGGCTTGAAATCCGACCTCCAGTATACTACAGCTTTATAAAAGTATGAATCAGCTCACACTCTCAGAGGTATGAAATCAACGCGATTTATCAACCTAAAAATCAATTTAGCGCTAAGTTGAATAAAATAAAATTAGACAATAGTTTGAAACAGAAGGAAAAACATTTAAATACATTAACTTATACAGTACCCGCTGATTAAACTATATACAAAAAGATATCCCCTTTTTTAGATGAAATATTTTTTAAAAAGTGTGTTTTGATTGTGTCTAATCAACAACAACGTAATAATTAACACTTTACGTTGTGCCGTTTATGGAGTCAGTATTGTGTCAAACCAAATAAAAGCCGTTATTTTTGATATGGATGGAATTTTAATCGATTCCGAACCGGCTTGGCAGTTGGCCG
The DNA here is from genome assembly GCF_040310065.1 of Shewanella sp. TB7-MNA-CIBAN-0143. Lineage (NCBI taxonomy): Bacteria > Pseudomonadati > Pseudomonadota > Gammaproteobacteria > Alteromonadales > Shewanellaceae > Shewanella > Shewanella sp. TB7-MNA-CIBAN-0143. Next base: position 27,041 of record NZ_JBEOPL010000010.1, on the reverse strand, counting down.
AGCTGACGGTGCTAAATAGCTTTGGGCTTAACCTCAGTCTTGAAGAAGTAGAGCAAACCACAGGCTTGCGTATTGATCATGTTGTTAGCTATTGGTACCAACGTTTTCCTTGGCCGAATTACGACAATACAGCTACAGCGAATACCATCGTTAATGAAGTGGTAAGCCAAATAAAAGCCAATGGTGAACCGATGCGAGGCGTTATTGAGTCGCTAGAGGCGTGCAAACGTTTAGGGCTTAAAATAGGGTTAGCCACCTCGTCATCGTCATTAATTATTGAAGCTGTGCTGCATAAGCTGGCCATTAGCCATTATTTTGATGCGATTGAGTCAGCTGAAAATCTCGATTATGGTAAACCACATCCTGAGGTATATTTAAATTGTGCTAAAGGGTTGGGCATCGCACCGGGACAATGTATGGCAATTGAAGATTCGTTTAATGGCTTAATCGCCGCGCGGGCAGCCAGTATGCAAACCGTGGCAATTCCTGCGCCTCACACTGCTACACAAGCTAAATGGGTGATTGCCCATCATCAGCTAGCTCACGCAGGATTATTACCCGCGCTGCTAGAGGCCTAGGCCGCTACGCGGATAGTCCGCTGCGCTTCTAGAGCGGACTTCGTCCTGCTAGGGACAGTTTCGCTGCGAGGACGATAACAAGCGATAACAGCGAACGCTGCGCTCACGGATAGGGCACTCTAGGCTTTTGGCTCGATTGTTATCTCTCATCATCGCTTGCCACCGCTCGTCACCAAGATTTTATAGCCTCTAGCAGCGCAGCGTCCTAGCCTCTAGGCTTTTGGCTCGATGGTTATCTCTCGTCATCGCTTGCCACCGCCCGTCACCAAGATTTTATAGCCTCTAGCAGCGAAGCGCTCTAGCCTCTAGGCTTTTAGCTCGATTGTTATCTCTCGTCATCGCTTGCCACCGCCCGTCACCAAGATTTTATAGCCTCTAGCAGCGAAGCGCTCTAGCCACTAGGCTTTTAGCTCGATTGCTATCTCTCGTCATCGCTTGCTACCGCTCATCACCAAGATTTTATAGCCTCTAGTAGCGAAGCGCTCTAGCCACTAGGCTTTTAGCTTTTAGCTCGATTGTTATCTCTCGTCATCGCTTGCCACCGCCCGTCACCAAGATTTTATAGCCTCTAGCCGCGTAGCGTCCTAGCAGCGAAGCGCTCTAAGCTTTTGGCGTAGTAGACGGCCTAAAAGTTTTTACCAACAAATAAATAGAATGCTGTTTCACCGCGATCGGTAAAACCAAAACCTAATGCTGCCGGGCCCCAGTCGGTATCAGTACCTAAATACAAACTACTGGCGTAAATCAAATCATCTAAATCGACATCATCACGATCAAACCACACATTACCGGCTTCAAGACTGGTGCCTAAATACAAAGGCAAGTCGGTGATCAGTACATCACGGCCGAGATCATATTGATAAATCACGGCTCCAAACACTTTATGTGCACCAATTAAGGTGTCTTTACGGAAACCCGACAAATTCAAGAAGCCGCCTAAATCTGCCACATGCAAGGTAAAGTTACCGTCATTCTCAACAGTTGCCAGTTCCATCTTACCTACAATGGCGTGATTTCCGAGTTTCAACGCACCTTTCCAATCTGCTTCAAATTGCCATGCTAAGTCATCACTAAAAGTCGTATCGACATTGCTTAGTCCATTGTAGGATTCATCTCTTAAGTAGCTGACAAAGGTAATTCGATTACCTTCCGTCGGGAAGCTAATGCTGTTTAGGCTGTCGTAGGCCACTTTTAAATAGCCACCCGTGGAATGATAATCTAGTGAATCAACCGAGCCAAATTCACTGCTAACCCGACCATCTTCGCCGACAAAGCCTAATTCGATAATACCATCTGAATCAAAGTTATAGCCGATACCTAAAACGATTTGAGCAACATTATTTTCGAGTTCTACATAACGGCTATCTTGATCAATTAAATCCCAATCTTTCATTTCATACTGGAATCGCGCTAGGCTATAAAATGTTTGATCACGGTCTAATGGTTGATAAAACTCAGTGCCGACTAACTTTTTATACCCCAGTTCTAATTCGTTACGCCACTCACCACCATTTTCAGTTAAGTCGGTCATGGTGTAAGCCAAACTGAGTGTAATAGCCGAATCTAAGGTGAAATCATCTTCCCAGTTAAAGCCTGCTTGAAAGTAATTCGGCCCCCATGATTTGGCTCTGGTGGTAATGGTTAGAATTCGGCCCTGTTCAACATCTTCAAACTCGGCATCGACACGCTCGAATTTATTCAGTGAATACACTCGATTTAACGCTAAATTTAACTCTTCTTTGGTCAGTACAACGCCTTCGGTAATCCCTAAACGCTCACGCAGTAATTTTTCACTGACTTTTGATTGATTATCGAAAGCAATTTTATAAATGGGTTTTTTAAGCGGATCGATCCACAGTAAACTTTGTTGTAATTTATCCGCTTGATAAGCTAAATAGTCTTGCTCACTAATACCAAGCGCTTCCAGCTTCACTAACTCTAAATTGGCGGCATTTTCACCTAATTTGAGCGCTAATGGCATGATTGAAAAATCAGTGGTGCTTAGGCTATCAATGGCGGGACGAATGAGGATATCGCTAGAAGTCAGTAAGGTTTTTTGGCGAGCTGTGCTCGCTTGAGTCAAAATAGTTGAAAGTTGCTCTAAAACCGCAATGGTACTGTCTAAATGTTCTTGTTTGGTCAGTGCGGAACCAATATCGACGGCAATGATGATATCTGCCCCCATGGCTTTTACCACATCGATAGGCATATTATTGGCAATTCCGCCATCAACCAGTAAACGACCGTTAATCAATGCTGGCTGCAATGCACCTGGAACGGTGGCAGATGCTTGCATGGCTTGTACTACACTGCCGCTGGATAACACCACTGCTTCACTGGTTGCTAAATCCGTCGCCACCGCTCGGTACGGAATCGCGAGTTCATCAAAGTCACCAAACTGTTCAACCAAACCCGTGGAGTGGCGCAGTAATTGAGACATGCTTTGGCCACGTAACAAGCCACTAGGTGAGGTTAAGCTATTATTGTTATAACCCACGGTCAGTGGAATATTAAACTGATCACGTTGCTGTTTATCACGGTAGCTTAATTTATCGCGCGGAATGGTGTCTGAGTAGCCTTTAGACCACTCACCACTAAGCATTATTTCTTCTATTTGATCGGCGTTATAGCCTAACGCGTACATGCCAGCAACATAAGCACCAATACTGGTACCCGCAATGTAATCAACAGGAATATGATATTTTTCAAGTACTTTCAACACACCAATATGAGCAGCACCTTTTGCCCCGCCGCCACTCAGCACTAAGCCAATAGTGGGCCTTTCTTTAGCGGCTTTTTTTGCAGCATAGACAGGTTGCACTACTAGGCTAAAGCAAATATAGCTAGCCAAAAACCAGGTAGGTAAGTTAAGGCGCAAAATTTGTTGCATAAATCATTCCGAAAGTAAGTAAAAACAACTTATTCTAACAAAATTTAATCAATACCCATACTAATGGATAGCAGTAACAAGATTACCCTGGCATCACTAATGAACTCATCATTCATTAATCCCCATTTGTCGCTTAATATCGAGCTCAAGTTCGGCTTTGGGCATCGGCTTGGCAAAATAATATCCCTGAATAATATGACAACCACGCTTAACGACTTGTGCAAGTTGCTCAGATGTTTCAACACCTTCAGCCACGACTTCAAGCGATAGGTTACGTGCTAATTCAATAATACTGCTCACAATGGCTTGATCGGCTTGATGGTTGTCAATATGAATTAAAAACGAGCGATCTATTTTCAGAATATTGACTTGGAATGAACGTAAATACGCTAGCGACGAATAACCTGTACCAAAATCATCTATAGCAACATCAATACCTAACTGCTCTAACGCGAGTAAATGCTGGCTGGCGATAGCAATTTCTTTCATCAATACGCCTTCGGTAATTTCTACCGACAAACATTTAGCAGGCATGCCAGTTTGATGCAATGTCGCGGTTAAAAAGTCGATAAAGTCTGGCTGTCTGAAATGCATTGCAGACACATTAACCGACACTTTTATGTCGCTTTGGTATCGCTGATGCCAATCTGCACCGTCGAGACAAGCTTGAGTTAGCACCCAACGATCAATCTCAACAATCAAACCACAGGATTCTGCAATACCTATAAACACATCGGGGTTCACCATGCCATCTTTTGGGTGCTTCCAACGAATTAACGCTTCAACGCCAACAATACTATTTTGTTGGTTAACATCTATCTGAGGCTGGTAATACAATTCAAATTCATTGCACAGTATCGCTCGATGCAAATCAGCCTCTATGCGTAAGTGATATAAGGCTTCTGCATTCCGTTCTGCTGAATAATATTGAAAATTACCACGGCCCTCTTCTTTAGCATGGTACATGGCTAAATCGGCGTTTTTAATCAAGGTTTCTGGCGTTTGATCATCGCCAGACCAAATGCTGATACCAATGCTGGTCGAAATAAAAAATTCTCGACCGTATAATTTAAAAGGCGTTTCGATTTGTTTTAATAACTGTTTGGCAATGTGGTTAATGGTGTCGACGTCTTTTGCATCACGCAGCAAAATAACAAACTCATCACCACCAAAACGACACAATAAATGTTCTTCAGACAAACAAGACTGTAGTCGACTTGCGGCTTCAACGAGTAATGCATCACCCATACTGTGACCGTATGAGTCGTTAACATGTTTAAATCTGTCGAGGTCTAAAAACAATAACGCTAGGGTTTCTTTATGCTGTTTTGCTATTTCAATAACCTGGCCCAATCGACGCGAAAACATCGCTCGATTAGCTAAGCCGGTTAACATGTCATTGTTTGCTAAGCGGCGCAGATGTAACTCATTATGCTTACGTTCAGTGATATCAGAAAACACCACCACATAATGTAATGCCGAACCATTCATATTGAACATGGTCGATACATTGATCCAAACAGGGCATCGGCTACCATCACTACAATTAAATTCACATTCTCCGGTCCAAAAGCGCTCCTTATCGAACACATCGTCCATGTCAAAAGGTTCTACGGTCTCAAACACTAAGTCGGAAAAAGGTGTGCCGGCTAAATCACTCTTTTTAGCCGCTAGAATTAAATTAGCCGCAGCATTGCTAATTTTGATGTTCTTTTTCATGTCTAATATCAACATGCCTTCGGAAGTATTTTCAAATGCTTGGGCTAATAAATTAACCTCACTTTCAAGGGTTTTTTGTTGAGTGATGTCGGTATACATCCCTGCAGCATAAATTAATCTTCCATTGTTAAGATCTACCTCAATAGCACGGCCTTTAATTCGTAACCAATGCCACTGATGATCATGCTGATTACGATATCGATACTCGGCATCAATCATCTCGACGTTACCGTTAACAAGGTCCTGCCAAACCGATGTGATTCTCTCAACATCGTCTTGATGAATTGGGATCTCTTCTAGTTTAACGTCAATCTGCTGCTCTGGTCCTAATACACCACCGCGATTATCGAGTGACAGCACTTGTGTTGATTTATGCCACTCCCATAGGTCCGAATCGCTGCCTTTTAACGATTGACGTAGGCGTTCATCACTTTCAACCAAAGCATGATTCATTTGCTTAAACCGATGAATTTGCCGCTGTCTATATAACAATATAATGGCGGCTATCAGTAATATGCTAAAAATCAATGCGCCTTTAAATTGTTGTGAGCGCCACCAAAACTGCTTTACAGTAAATCGATATTGAAATGGCTCATTCGACCACACGCCATTTCTTTTATATAAAAGCTCAAGTGCATACGACCCAGCGCTTAAACCGGTAATATTAATCTGTGACTGGCCTTCTAATAGCACGTAATTGCCAGAGTCTGCGCCATCTTTGACCAAACGATACTGTATAGTCATTGGCTTATCATCAAGGTAATCGAGCACGGCAATTTGAAAGCTAATTAAGCTGGCACCCGGTTCGACTTGCGACAATTGACTTGGAATGAGATAAACCTCGGTATTGTTTTCATAAAACACCGACACAGATTCAAGTATCACTTTGTCATTTACAGTCCGTGGCGCCAGTTTATCGAGATCGATTAACATCGCTCCGTCTGGCGTACCGACAAAAAAGCCTTTTGCAGGGTCATAAAACTTTGCCGACTCATTAAATTCATCGGAAATAAAACCGTCTTTATGGCTAAACGAACTGACTTTACCTGTCGCCTTATTAACCTTAATAATGGCACTGGCACAGCCAACAATATGGTCTGTTTCAGTGTCCTGTAAAAAGAACACCACTTTACAATCAATCTTCCACTGTTGATCCAGCGAAATGAGCTCATCGGTTTGAGTATTGAATTGATAAATACCTTGCTGGGACGTGCCTAGCCATATAACCCCCGGCGCCACTTGCATAAGACTATTCATGGTTGGGATATTTGTAAAATCAGCAAATACATCCACTTTAGAAATATATTCACCCGTAGTGGTTAAATAGCCAAAATGTTTACTGCCACTAATCCATAAATGATCAGCATCATCCCTTAATAAGGCTTTATATAGCGTATGACTTAATGACTGCTGGCCATCTGATAAAACTTGTAACGTCAAATCAGTATTACCATCTTGCCAATAATACAATCCTTTAGTGGTGGTAAACCAAATCACATCACTCAGTAACTCGTCACGATAAATCCCAATGACGATTCTATCGTCCAGTGACTCTTTACCACCACTCCATGTCGCAAAGTCGGTACTGGCATTAGTCAATTTATTAACAACATATAAGCCACTGGTCGTGGCCAACACAAGATGCTGTGCGTTTAAAGACTCAATTCGATAAATACTGTCACTCAGTTCAAATCCTTTGGGGATTACCATGGTTGAGGTTTGGTTCTGAGTGTTAACGACAGACAAACCACCATCGGTGCCTAGCCACACCTTATCGCCTTCGCTGTATACCGACCAAACCATTTCATTATCAAGTTGATAAGGCGGCTTTTTAGAATAATCTTCAATTAAAAAATGAGGTTTACCCGCTATCACCGCTAACCCATCACCAGAGCCACCAACCCACAGTAAACCTTCAGAATCCACAGCCATATCATGAATGTAATCAATATTAGCTCGCTGTTTAAGCTCGTCATGGTATACGGTTAACTTGTTGTTTTCTGGACTCCAAAAAATCAATCCTGCTCGGCTTGAAATCCACAAGTCATCATTAAGATCTTGCTCCATTTGGTCAACATAATAGGGAATCTCAGGCACAGATTGCACCGTAAGCGTTTCGGTATTGACCTTAAATAAACCTTTCGATGTCAGCATCCACACTCGTTGTTGTCTATCTTGAAACAACTTCCTGATGGAATCATTTTTATCAGACAACGAAAATAGACCAATGAAGCTACCATCGGCTTGGTGAAGTTGAAGCTCGTGATTAGTTGAAAACAAATACTGGGAATTGTGCAATTCAAGCGCATTGCGCCAAGGTAAATTATGGTCTAAAGAATGACTTGGAGATAAAGACAATTGCTGAGAAGCATCATCAAAATAATACACTTGACCAGAATAAGCGAGTATCAGCAATCGTCCATCAAGCTGACGCTGAGTTGCCGCCACGCGAATACTGTTATTGATATTAGTCGCATCATTATCTTCAGGTTTAAGCAATAAACTGAAGTGATTATCTAAAATACTGTAAAGATATAGCGAGGAATTGGTGCCAACAAGTAAATGGTCTTGGCCAGAATTAACTACTGTTGTAATCAGTTCGTCATCAAGTACCGAATCAAAACCCACTTTATCAATACGCCTTACTTTACTATTACTAACGCGATAAAGACCTTGCTGAGTCGCCAGCCAAACATAACCATAACGGTCAAAACTAATGTCTTGAATCGTCGCATTAGCTAAGCCATCTTTGGCGTTAAAGACTCGCTGAACAATGTCTGCACTGCACGCAGGCAATACAGTAAATAAAGACAATATAAAACAGCCTAGGCTCACCAATACTGCTCTGGTCATAAATTCAGTTTATCCTTTACGTGATCAAATGCAGGCAAGCCCCACACGTAGTAAAAAACAGGCTTATCATCATCGACACATTAATCATCTTGGTGTTGTGATGGATCGGTTACTAGCCAAAAAAGTTAATATCACTTATTTTTATTGTTAACGACTTGAATGCGATTTTTATAAGTAATATTAATGTTTTAACATTATTTTAGTAGGAAAGTCACCCCCGATTGAATCATTATTCGATTCGCTTTCTATTCTGCTAAATCAACATGTTGTGAAATGCCCTATAACGTAATATAACTCACACATATTAATCATTAAGACTAGCCTAAAATATCAGAAAAAAGACAAAAAAAAGCACCCCAAAATGGAATGCTTTTTTTAAGGCTATTTAGTCAGTGTTAATTACTTCTTCTTAACCGCTTTAGGGTTAGGTAAGTCAGTAATTGAACCTTCATACATTTCAGCCGCTAAGCCTACAGACTCATGTAATGTTGGGTGAGCATGAATCGTTAATGCGATATCTTCAGCATCACAACCCATTTCAATTGCTAGGCCAATTTCACCTAATAATTCACCGCCGTTAGATCCAACAATAGCACCACCGATCACGCGATGAGTCTCTTTGTCGAAAATTAACTTAGTCATACCTTCACTGCAATCAGAAGCGATTGCACGGCCGCTTGCAGCCCAAGGGAAAGTCGCGGTTTCGTAAGCAATACCTTGCTCTTTCGCTTCTTTCTCAGTTAAACCGACCCATGCTACTTCAGGATTAGTATAAGCAATTGATGGAATCACTTTAGGATCGAAGTAGTGCTTCATGCCCGAAATCACTTCCGCTGCAACATGACCTTCATGCACACCTTTATGAGCCAACATAGGCTGACCAACGATATCACCGATAGCATAAATATGCGGTACGTTAGTACGTAACTGCTTATCAACGTTAATAAAGCCACGTTCATCAACATTCACACCTGCTTTTTCAGCAGCTAAAGACTTACCATTAGGTGAACGACCAATTGCGACTAAAACAGCATCGTAACGAACAGGTTCGGCAGGTGCATTCTTGCCTTCCATTGTTACGTAAATACCGTCGTCTTTTGCTTCAACTGCGGTCACTTTAGTTTCAAGAATAAGGTTAAACTTCTTCTTGATTTGCTTAGTGAATACACGGACAACGTCTTTATCTGCAGCAGGAATAACTTGGTCAAACATTTCAACCACGTCAATTTTGCTGCCTAAAGATGAATACACAGTACCCATTTCTAGACCAATAATACCGCCACCCATCACTAATAACTTACCAGGCACTTCTTTCAGTTCAAGTGCATCAGTTGAGTCCCAAATACGTGGGTCGTCATGTGGAATAAACGGTAATTTAATTGGACGTGAACCCGCTGCAATAATGGCTTGTTCAAACTGAACAACAGTCACAGTGCCATCTTCAGCAGTAACTTCTAAGCTATTAGGGCCAGTGAACTTACCAAAACCATTAACCACATCAACTTTACGCATTTTAGACATTCCGCCTAAACCGCCTGTTAATTGGCCAATGACTTTATTTTTAAAGCTACGTAATTTGTCTAAATCAATCTTTGGCTCACCAAAAACAACACCATGGTCAGCAACAATTTTGGCTTCTTCAATGACTTTTGCTACGTGCAATAGTGCTTTTGAAGGAATACAACCAACGTTTAGACACACACCACCAAGGGTACTGAAACGCTCAACAATTATGGTGTCTAAGCCTAAGTCAGCAGCACGAAACGCCGCAGAATAACCTGCTGGGCCTGCTCCTAGTACGACTACTTGAGTTTTGATTTCGTTACTCATGATTTCCTCTAATCTTGTTCATTCCGTGTGAAAGACGGATCGGCCCAAATGTCGATGTCGCCAGCTTGAAACTTACGTTTCACTTCCAATTTCTTTCAATTGTGGACTAAAAAATTGGGATGGGCGCATTTTATACTCAAATCAATTTGTTTGAAACCGATCACAATAAAAAGGTCGCTCATATGAGCGACCTTTGTGGTTATAAAATCAATGTACGAATGTCTGATAGTATCGCAGACAAGGTCACACTAAAGCGTGCAGCCATTGCGCCATCAATAACGCGATGGTCATATGACAACGATAACGGCAACATTAATTTAGGTTCAAACTCTTTACCATTCCACTTTGGCTTAATTTCAGATTTTGATACACCTAAAATAGCCACGTCTGGGTAGTTAACAATCGGCGTAAACGCCGTACCGCCAATACCACCTAAACTTGAAATGGTAAAACAGCTACCTTGCATGTCAGCAGACTTTAGTTTGCCGTCACGAGCACGGATAGAAATGTCGGTTAACTCACGCGACAATTCAACAATGCCTTTCTTATCAACGTCACGTACCACCGGAACCATTAGGCCATTTGGCGTATCAACAGCTACACCAATGTGGAAGTACTTCTTCTGAATAAGCGACTCACCATCAGGGCTCAAACTAGAGTTAAACACTGGGAACTCAGCTAATGCTTTGGCGACAGCTTTCATCATGAACACTAGTGGAGTGATCTTGTAATCCGCTTTCTTCTTCGCGGCAAGGTCGTTCTGCTGCTTACGGAATGCTTCCATCTCAGTGATATCAGCTTCGTCAAACTGGGTGACATGTGGAATGGTTACCCAGTTGCGATGCAAGTTAGGACCAGAGATTTTCTGGATACGGCTTAGTGGTATTTCTTCCACTTCACCAAACTTACTGAAATCAACTTTAGGCGCTGCAATCACGTTTAAGCCACCAGCACCACCAGAAACCGCTGTAGCAGCAGTTGCTTTAGGGCGTGATAATTCGTATTTAACAAACGCTTGCACGTCTTCTTTCAAAATACGCGCTTTACGGCCAGTACCAGAAACCTTGGTTAAATCAACACCAAATTCACGCGCTAAGCGACGTACCGCAGGCGAAGCATGAACAACGCCAGTTGACGCAGTCACTGCAGCACTTGGATGAAACGGCACTGGTGGAGTTGATGGACGATTAGCCGCCATAGTTGGCACGGCTGCCGCTGGAGCGGGTTCTGCTTGAGCAGGAGCAGCTTGCGCTACTGGTGCAGAGCTAGTGGTTTCAATGGTCGCAATTAAGCTACCTTGAGACACTTTATCGCCCACTTTAACCGTTAACGACACTAATTTACCGGCAAACGGTGCTGGCACTTCCATCGTAGCTTTGTCTGTTTCAAGGGTAATTAACCCTTGATCTGCAGTGATTTCATCACCAACAGAAACCAACACTTCGATAATATCAACATCATTGGCGTCGCCAATATCAGGCACATGAATTTCTTGTACTTGAGTTGTCGTTGCGGCTTGTGCTGCAGGAGCCTGAGCCGCTTGAGCAACCGGTGCAGCGGCTTGTGGCGCAGATGCAGTAGGTGCAGCTGCAACAGGCGCAGCTGCAACAGGCGCAGAACCGACAACTTCTAGCGTGATAACCAATGAACCTTCAGACACTTTGTCGCCAACGGCTACAGTCACTGATTTAACCACACCCGCTTTAGGTGACGGTACGTCCATGGTTGCTTTATCGGTTTCTAAGGTAATTAACCCCGTATCAACGTCAATGCTATCACCAACAGCAACTAATACTTCGATGACTGACACATCAGTGTCTCCGCCGATATCAGGTACTTTTACTTCAATCACTTCTGAGCTACCAACACTTGGTGCGGCAACTGGCGTCACTGGTGCAGGAGCTGCTGCTTGTGCCACTGGCGCTTCAGCTTTAGGTGCTGGCGCAGCTGCTTCGGCTTTAGCCGGTGCAGCGTCAGCTGCACTCATCATCGCAATCAAGGTACCTTCAGAAACGGTATCACCGACAGCAATTTTTAATTCTGCTAACGTACCAGCAAAAGGTGCTGGAATGTCCATGGTCGCTTTATCACTTTCAACTGTAATGATTGATGCTTCTTTTTCAAGATAATCACCAACCGCAGCACAAATTTCAATAACCTGTACTGCATCAGTATCGATGTTAGGAACCAAAACTTCTTTTAATTCAGCCATTTTGTATCCCCTTACGCGAACTGTGGGTTAATCTTGTCAGCATCAATACCATATTCAGCGATGGCTTTAGTCAACACATCAACAGGCATTTCATTACGATCAACAAGAGACTTCAGTGCCGCAATAACAATAAACTTAGCGTCTACTTCAAAGTGGTGACGTAAGTTTGCGCGGCTATCGCTACGACCAAAACCATCAGTACCAAGTACTTTATAGTCTGTCGGTACGAAAGCACGTAATTGCTCGCCGTATATCTTCATGTAGTCAGTAGCCACAATCGCTGGCGCGTCTGCAGATAATACTTGGCTAATATATGATTGCTTAGGTTTTGCTGTTGGGTGCAACATGTTCCAACGCTCAGCAGCCTGGCCGTCACGAGTTAACTCGTTAAAGCTAGTTACACTGAATACGTCAGCGCTTACGCCAAAGTCTTTTGCTAATGCTTGTGCTGCTTTACGCACTTCTTCAAGTATCGTACCGCAACCCATTAACTGCACTTTACCTTTACCACTACCGGCAACGGTTTCAAGCTTGTAAATACCTTTGACAATACCTTCTTCGGCACCGGCTGGCATTTCTGGCTGAACATAGTTTTCGTTCATTGTGGTTAGGTAGAAGAAGATATCTTCTTGATTTTCGCCATACATACGACGAATACCATCTTGTACTACAACTGCAATTTCATAACCGTAAGTTGGATCGTAAGAGATACAGTTTGGAATAGTGTTAGCCAATACGTGGCTGTGACCATCTTGATGCTGTAAACCTTCGCCGTTCAATGTTGTACGGCCTGAAGTACCACCGACTAAGAAACCACGAGCGCGCATGTCGCCAGCAGCCCATGCCATGTCGCCAATTCGTTGGAAACCAAACATAGAGTAGTAGATGTAAAACGGAATCGTTGGCATGTTATTGACTGAGTAGCTAGTTGCAGCTGATACCCAAGATGACATTGCACCTAATTCGTTAATACCTTCTTGTAAAACTTGACCGGTTTTATCTTCACGGTAGTACGCCACTTGATCAGAATCTTGTGGGATATATTTTTGGCCTTCGTGAGCATAAATACCCACTTGACGGAATAAACCTTCCATACCAAAAGTACGCGCTTCATCAGGAATAATCGGCACAATACGCTTGCCAATACCCTTGTCTTTCAATAACGCGGTTAATACCCGTACAAACGCCATGGTTGACGAAATTTCACGGCCATTAGAGCCTTTCAAAATCGAATCAAAAATTTTCAATGAAGGAATTTCTAACTCTTCAGTGAACTTTTCACGACGTTGCGGTAAATAACCTAATAATGCTTCACGGCGACTCTTCAAGTATTTCACTTCTTCAGAGTCTGGACCAGGATGATAGAAAGGCAGATCTTCCAGCTGGTCATCAGGGATCGGGATATTGAAACGATCACGGAAGTAGCGAATAGATTCAGCGCCCATCTTCTTCACGTTGTGAGCGATGTTTTTACCTTCGCCTGCATCACCTAAACCGTAACCTTTAACGGTTTTAGCTAAGATAACGGTTGGGCGACCTTTAGTTTTCTGTGCATGTTCAAGTGCAGCGTAAACTTTAACAGGATCATGACCACCACGGTTTAAACGCCAAATGTCATCATCTGACATGTTAGCAACCATTTCGGCAGTTTCAGGGTACTTACCAAAGAAATGCTCACGCGTATACGCGCCGCCTTTGGCTTTACAGTTTTGGTATTCACCGTCTACGGTTTCTTCCATTAACTGTAATAATTTACCGCTAGTATCACGAGCCAATAACGGATCCCAATAGCGTCCCCAAATCACTTTAACCACTTCCCAGCCTGCGCCGCGGAATTCGCCTTCAAGTTCTTGGATAATTTTACCGTTACCACGTACAGGACCATCAAGACGCTGTAAGTTACAGTTAACGATAAAGACTAAGTTATCTAATTCTTCACGAGCAGCTAAACCAATAGCACCTAATGCTTCTGGCTCATCACACTCACCGTCGCCTAAGAAACAGTAAACAGTCTGCTTAGAACAATCTTTTAAACCACGGTCAGTTAAATACTTTAAATAACGCGCTTGGTAAATCGCTTGAATAGGACCAAGACCCATCGATACCGTCGGGAACTGCCAATAAGTAGGCATTAACTTAGGGTGTGGGTACGAAGAAAGTCCTTTGCCATCAACTTCTTGACGGAAGTTAGCCATTTGTTCTTCAGTAATACGGCCTTCAAGGAACGAACGCGCATAAATACCAGGTGCAATATGACCTTGGAAATACACCAAATCACCACCGTCATGCTCATTAGGCGCACGGAAGAAATGGTTAAAACACACATCGTAAATTGTCGCACTAGACGCGAAACTTGAAATATGGCCACCCAGCTCTAAATCTTTCTTAGAACCACGTAACACCATAGCCAAAGCATTCCAACGAATAATCGCCCGAATACGGCGTTCCATTTCTTGGTTGCCAGGCATGTTTGGCTCTTGGCCTGCTGGAATAGTGTTTAAATACGCAGTTGTCGCGTTATACGGTAAGTGAGTACCGTTACGGCGAGCTTTGTCGATTAATTTTTCGAGTAAAAAGTGTGCACGTTCAGGCCCTTCTTGCTCTAACACAGCTTGTAGAGCATCAACCCACTCTTGGGTTTCTGATGGGTCTAAATCTTGAAGCATATCTTCAGACATCTCGCAGTCCTTCTCTATATACGGATTATATTTCGGCTTTTTGCTGCTTGTTGACACAGCAAAAGTGTATTCTTATTCAAAGTGACAAGTGCTACACGCCGCTCTTTAAACGGCGCAAACTACGTTGCAACCGACTGTCTTCTTCCCTTACTGACAACATGACTTCTTCTATGTAGCTTAGGTGCTCATTCGAAGCTTCACGTGCAGCGTCTGGGTCCCGGCGTATAATCGCAGCCAGTAACGCGCGTCTGTGATCATTTGCCATGGTGGAAGCTTCTTCGCGTATGCTTAAAAGCTCCAGATTTTGTGCGACATTTTTGTGCAGCACAGGGGTTAAACTTAATACTAAATGCAACATAGCAACATTGTGTGATGCCTCAGCAACCGCACGATAAAAACGTACAATGGCAGCAGCTTTAGCCTCAATATTCGTCGCAGCTTCTACTTCAATAATTCGTTTTTGAATATTCTGCATATCCGAATCGGTGCCACGCAGCGCAGCATAATACGCCATCATGCCTTCAGTGGCGTGACGGAATTCGAGTAAGTCATACTGACTTTCAGAGTCGTTATGCATTAATTCAACGATAGGATCGGCAAGGCTTTGCCACAGTTGTTCTTTAACATAGGTGCCACCGCCTTGACGACGCATGAGCAACCCTTTAGCTTCTAATTTTTGAATCGCTTCACGTAAAGAAGGACGAGACACTTCAAATTGCACCGCGAGTTCGCGTTCAGGAGGTAGTTTCTGACCAGGCTGCAAACTGCCTTCTAGGATCATCCGCTCTAATTGCTCCATGATCACATCAGAAATTTTTGGCTGGTTAATCTTAATATAAGCCATGTAGCGCTCTGCTCCCTAAACAAGCAATTGTCAATTGGTCTTACCAATTAATATGAGAGAGCGCACTTTATCAAATCATACAAGCCGTGTCTAGTTATCAGCAAACCAACAAAAGAACACCGCTTTGTTTAAAACGCTCAAGCCCAGAGCATAACCGATATTTATGCTTAAGGGGTCAGACCATTTACCCGGAAGTCCTAGAAACTAGAGCGCTACGCTTCTAGTGGCTATAAAATCTCAGCAGCGAAGCTGTACTAGAATCTCAGCAGCGAAGCTGTCCTAGAATCTCAGCAGCGAAGCTGTCCTAGAATCTTAGCAGCAAAGCTGTCCTAGAATCCTAGCAGCAAAGCTGCCCTAGAATCTCAGCAGCGAAGCTGTCCTAGAATCTCAGCAGCGAAGCTGTCCTAGCAGGACGTAGTCCGCCCTAGAAGCGTAGCGCCCTAGAGTCTAACTAACAAATCCAAAAATGGTTAATACCGAAACCATGGTTAGCAGTAATACAAAGTTACGCTTACTTAATGCCAGTAATGCCAGGGTAGATTGCACACTCAACGGCGCATCTCCAACTTCAGGTAAAGACTCTGCCGCAACAGCAGTATGGGTCACTATCGTTTTAGCATCGGTATTGACACTTAAACCATATTGTCGCCAAACGCTTAACCCTGAACTAAACTGACCACTTAACACATAACCAAAACTAAACACTCTGCTTGGCAACCAATCAAATATCATTTGTAAACGGTCGACCAATGGCATTTCAAGCTTATTCTTACTGTTGTACTCACTATAAAAACGCACTGTACAATATAAAACTGCACCTACTGGGCCTAAAAATATCAAATACAACGCCACAGCACCGTAATAGCGGTAATTAATCCACGCCACCATTTGGCCCACTTTGCGGCCTAAATCCTGTTCGTCCACGACATCCAAATGCTCTGTAGAGTCCAACTCGCTAGCGTAACAGTAACAGGCTTGTACATCTCCGCGGCATGCCGCTTGAATATACTGTTTAAACACAATTCGTAATGTTTGGTGACTAAAGCAAATAATCGATATCAGCACCCAAAACAACAAGCTCAATAAATCAAAAAAAATGCCATCAAGCAGAAAACAGATCAACAACACTAATAAAGCAGGCAACACGATGGCAATCACCACACCGAATGGTGATTTTAGCGACTGGCTATCCCAAAACTGCTTTTGGTAACGCGTCATCACACTATCGAACTGCCAACCACTCGGCAGAAGCTTCATACGCTCAACTAGAATTGCCACTAATAATGAAAATAACGCCATGAATATCCTTTTAACTTCAATTCAGTTGTTGCTGTCGCCATTAAAGAACCGTTTTTAGGTGGGCGATGGCTACAAATGCTCTCAGCAAATGCGATCAATAAATGAGATCAACAAATGCGACCAACAACAGTTATGTCCACAAGACTAGCCTAAGCAACGGCAATGGCTTGCTTATATCGAGGCCAATCAAAACTAAAACCTGGGTCTGTTTTACGCCCTGGTGCGATATCACAATGGCCAACAATATTATTTACGTTAATCATAGGATACTGCGCCATTAACTCAAATGTTAACAGCATTAATTGATGATATTGCTCATCGGTATAACCACTACTATCGGTGCCTTCTAGTTCAATACCAATTGCAAAGTCGTTACAGCCCTTACGCCCGTTAAACTCAGAGATACCAGCGTGCCATGCTCTGTCATCACAACTCACATACTGCACCACTTCACCATCGCGGCGAATTAAAAAGTGTGCCGAAACTTGCAAACCTGCCAACTCAGCAAAACTGTCGTCAGCATCAATATCTAAGCAGCCTTGAAAAAGTGCATCAATGTGCGGTAAGCCAAAACAACCCGCCGGTAAACTAATATTGTGGATCACCAACAAACTCACCTCATCTGTTGGCCGTGAATTAAAATGGGGCGAAATACACTTTCTAGCGCTGGCTAACCAACCTTGTTTTAATAAGCCTTTTGCCATATTCATCCTTTAAACATAACGACATAACCTCAACCAGAGTTAACAATAGGATTGTAAGCCAAAACGAGAATAATTGGCCTATTGGAGATCAAACTTGTCATTTGCTTCGCTAACAAGGTGCTGCCACTTATCATTAGCAGTGTCAGTAGCTGGTCCATTGTAAGTCAATGCAACACAGTTAGCGGCTCAAAGGACAGTTCGATAACAGTTTATTATCCCAAACTAAGGTTATTTAACCATTCTCAATCTGAATTTAACAGTATTAAACGGCCATACCCATGCTGAAAATTGCCGACTGGGTAGTGTCAGTATCTAGCCAAGTTATGGTAATCTTTAACAAATGCATTCTGTAACAAACACTCCGTTGAATGCAGATACTGTTTAGCTTTATTACACTCTTTAGCAAGGATTTTGCTTATGTTAGAAAACGACATCCGTCATGCAGTGCAAACAGCGCTTGATGAAGACTTAGGTCACACAGCCCATAATACCATTCACGATATGCTCAATGCTGATATTACCGCTCAGCTTATCCCTGCAGACAAACACGTTTCCGGCGCGTTAATCACCCGCGAAGATGGGGTTTTTTGCGGTAAAGCGTGGGCAGAGCAAGTATTTAATCAACTTGGCAGTGAAGTCGTGCTGCATTGGCATGTTGATGACGGTGACTTAATTGTAGCCAATCAATTGTTATGCGAACTATCTGGCCCAGCACGCGCTATTTTAACTGGCGAGCGTACAGCAATGAACTTCATTCAAACCTTATCAGGGGTAGCCAGCTTAACCAAATTGTACGTTAATAAGCTTGCAGGCACCCATACTCAATTGCTCGATACTCGCAAAACCATCCCAGGGCTTCGCACCGCCCAAAAGTACGCAGTAACCTGCGGTGGCGGCAAAAACCATCGCATTGGTTTATTCGATGCGTTCTTAATCAAAGAAAACCACATTATGGCTTGCGGCGGCATCTCACAAGCCATTACAGCAGCACGCGCCTTAGATGCTAACAAGCCAGTAGAAGTGGAAGTAGAGTCTCTTGATGAGCTCACCCAAGCACTTGATGGCGGAGCCGATATCATTATGCTCGACAACTTTGACGTCACCATGATGGTCGACGCAGTCAGCCTTAATAATCGTTATAAAGATCAAGCTAAAGGCGCAAAATTAGAAGTTTCAGGCAATGTCACGTTAGACACCCTAGCCACCTTCGCACAAACTGGCGTTGATTATATTTCGGTAGGTGCCCTGACTAAGCATGTCAAAGCATTAGATTTATCATTGAGATTAAAGGCTTAATACTTACATTTTCTAGGTTCTAGAACGGACTGCGTCCTGCTAGGTCGCTGCGCTTCTAGGGACAGCTTTGCTGCTAAGATTTTATAGCATCTAACAGCGCAGCGCTCTAGAACCTAGGCTTTTAGTTTAGCGATAAACCTGCCACATCTGCCATCAAAAAGAGCGCCAATAAACCGACATTGTTGCATTTTTGTCAAATAATTTTTCCTCTATGCCTAGCACGTCAAAAAACATATAGGGTATAATGTGCGGAAAATGTGAAAGCAGAGCCTTTTTAGACATTTATTTTTAATTTGTATCATAAAACTATTCCTTTTTTAGGCGGTTTATACTAACGTCTAATGTAGGCGAGTTGGCCTTTCGGCCATGTACTGCAATACTAAAGTTGCAAAAAACGTCTATGTTTTATCAATCACGTAACATTGATTCAACAGCTTGTTAGTGATATTAATATTACCGATTAATAAAACGAGCGTTTACACTAGCATTGCAGCTCAGCCGAAATGCAATACTGACACAATAAAGTAAGTAGCTTGTTGCTATCTATAAGTGATGGAATTTACTGTCCAATGGATAACAAACATAGCGATGGCTAAACTGTAAAACTTGTTATACTGAAATGTTTCATAGGTTTAGCCCTCTAAAAGCACATTTTAGAAAAAAGAATTAACAAACCTTGTCATCATGGACACATAAAACTTAAATCATTGCACACTATGGTATGAGTAATATGCACAAGCGACGACATAAACGACATCGTGACAATTATTGTCACATATTTGTGTCTGTAAGGCCTTAGGCATATGGATTGCCATTTAGCACACTCAACTATAAAAAAGTGTGCTAAAACTCTAGGATTGAAACTGCCACAGCCTATTTTACGGAGAGAAAAATGAAAGGTATTAACCAAATCAAAAACGCTAAGGGTTTCACTCTTATCGAATTATTAATTGTAGTAGCAATTATCGGTATTCTTGCTGCTATCGCTATTCCACAGTATCAAACATATGTGGCAAAATCAGATGTAGCTTCTGCTGTGCAATCATTAACGTCATTAAAATCGCCTGTTGAATCATATGTATTAACTGAGGGTGTTTTTCCTGATGCAGGTAAAGAGAGTGATGTAGGTATTAACGCACCATCTAATGGTACTATCGCTTTGGCCCTAGTAGGTGGTGGTGAAGGAACTGTTACCTTTACCTATTCACAAGGTGGCCCTGATGTACAAGGTAAAACTGTAATACTTTCTCGTTCAGCTACAGGAACTTGGACTTGCGCGACAACAGTTGCTACAGCCTTTGCTCCAAAATCTTGTCCCGGCGCCTAATAGGTTTAATTTAAAAAGGCAGCATTGAGCTGCCTTTTTTATTTTTTAACACTTTTATGTAATACTGAAAATATTATCCTTCTTCTGAGTAAGTTATATGTCTGCAACAGCACTTCATTTAGGATTATCAACTTTATTTGTTCGTAAAAACCTTCTCAACGAAGAGCAGTTATCCTCAGCTATAGCTGACTCCCGAAAAGCAAAAGTTTCGCTTGTTACTACCTTAATAGAAAAAAAACTACTCTCCGCTCGTGAAATAGCTGAATTGTGTTACGAAGAATACGGAACACCACTACTCGATTTAAATGAATTTGATATAACTAATATTTCAGAAGCGTTGTTGAATAAAAAACTCATCTCCAAACATAAATGTTTGCCGTTGTTTAAACGCGGTAATCGCCTCTATATTGCCACCTCAGATCCAACTAACATTGCAGCCCTTGAAGACTTTCAATTTAGTCTAGGCTTACATGCTGAAGCAATACTCGTTGAAGATGATAAACTCAATAAAGCCTTAGAAAAAATTCTCGAAGAAGACATTAGTGGTCTAGGATTAGAAGGGATTGACGAAGAAGCATTAGCTGGTATCGAAGTTGCCGATACCAGTCGTAACGATGAACCAAGCGGTGATAGCAGTGATGATGCACCCATTGTTATTTATATTAATAAAATTCTAACCGATGCAATCCGTAAAGGCGCCTCAGATTTACATTTTGAGCCTTACGAGAAACGTTACCGTATTCGGTTTCGTATTGATGGTATCTTGCATGAAGTATCAGAACCGCCAGTCAATCTGTCCAACCGCATTTCCGCCCGTTTAAAAGTCATGTCGAAATTAGACATTGCTGAGCGCCGAGTGCCGCAAGATGGTCGCATTAAAATGAAGCTGTCACGCACCAAATCTATCGATTTTCGTGTCAGTAGCTTGCCGACCATTTGGGGCGAGAAGATCGTGATGCGTATTTTGGATTCATCTTCCGCCCAACTGGGTATTGAAAAGCTCGGTTATGAGGATGACCAACGCTTATTATACGAAGAAATGCTCGCCAAACCACAAGGGATGATTTTAGTTACCGGCCCTACAGGTTCAGGCAAAACCGTATCCTTATATACTGGTCTTAACATCCTCAATACAGAAGAGCGTAATATTTCAACCGCCGAAGACCCGGTCGAAATTAATCTTGAAGGGGTTAACCAGGTCCACATTAATTTAAAAGCTGGTTTAACTTTCGCCTCTGCACTTCGCTCTTTTTTACGCCAAGATCCTGATGTAGTGATGGTGGGTGAAATTCGCGACCTAGAAACGGCTGAAATAGCTATTAAAGCGGCACAAACCGGCCACTTAGTATTATCAACCCTGCATACCAACTCGGCTGCAGAAACCTTAACTCGATTAATCAATATGGGTGTGCCCGGTTATAATATTGCCAGCTCAGTCAATTTAATTATTGCCCAACGACTTGCCAGGCGCCTATGCCCAGCTTGTAAACATGAAGAGACAATTCCTGTTGCTGAGATGCAACGCTTAGGTTTTTCTGAAGCCAATATAACCGCTGGTTTTAGCGTATTTAAACCTGTTGGTTGTGAGCTATGCTCAGGTGGCTATAAAGGCCGAGTCGGCATTTATGAAGTAATGAAAATGAGCGATGAAATAGCGCGCACTATTATGGAAGGCGGCAACTCACTCCAAATTGCCACTTTAGCCAAACAACAAGGGATGCGCGATTTACGTCAATCAGGGTTACTTAAAGTCATTCATGGCGTAACCAGTATTGCCGAGATTAACCGTGTCACCAGCTTTTAATTCAGCTATAGTCAAATCTGTTAGAGTAAATCAACCATTTAATTGATTATTTCTTATCAACATTAGTATTTTAAAGTGGATGCAGCAATAATAAAAGGACTGGCTTCATGGCCACAACAACGGCGAATAGAAAATCTAAAGTAAAGAAAAAAATAAAACTCCAACCCAAGGTGTTCACATTTGAATGGAAAGGTTTAAATAGAGATGGCAAAAAAACTTCGGGAGAATTGAAAGGTGTCTCCGTTGCTGAAGTGAGAGGAATTCTAAAATCACAAGGAGTAACACCTAAAGGTGTTCGAAAAAAAGCAACTCCTTTATTTAAACTTGGAGAGCCGAGTATTAAAGCAATGGATATTGCGATGATGACTCGACAAATTGCTACAATGCTATCTTCAGGCGTTCCACTCGTAACTGCCTTGCAACTAATAGCCCGCGGTCATGAAAAAGCCAAAATGCGAGAGTTGCTCAATATTATTCTATCTGATGTAGAATCAGGTATACCTTTCTCCGAAGCATTAAGACCCCATAGACGATATTTTGATGATTTATACGTTGATTTAGTAGCCGCAGGTGAAAACTCCGGTTCACTAGATGTGGTTTTTGACCGTATTGCTATTTATAGAGAAAAAGCAGAACAATTAAAATCAAAGATAAAAAAAGCCATGTTCTATCCTGCTGCAGTCACAACCGTTGCAATTGGTGTAACAGTCTTATTACTCTTATTTGTTGTTCCACAATTTGAATCAATATTCAAAGGGTTTGGTGCAGAATTACCAGCATTCACACAATTAATAGTAAATGCATCTAGATGGTTACAAGCATCTTGGTATTTCTTTGTTGTAGGCATAATTATATTTATTTACTTCTTTAAGCAAGCACATAGAAAATCACAAAAATTTAGAGACCAAGTTGATACAAACATTCTACGAATTCCAATATTAGGCAATATTTTGCATAAGGCAGCGATGGCACGCTTTGCTCGTACTTTAGCAACAACTTTTGCTGCTGGTGTGCCTTTGATTGATGGTTTGGATTCTGCAGCTGGTGCATCTGGTAATGCCGTTTATAGAATTGCCTTATTAAAGATTCGCCAAGAAGTCATGTCAGGTATGCAGCTCAATGTTGCAATGAGAACGGCTAACTTATTTCCAGATATGCTTATTCAAATGATCCAAATAGGTGAAGAGGCGGGGTCATTGGATGATATGCTTAACAAAGTTGCAAATATATTTGAAATGCAAGTTGATGATGCAGTTGATGGCTTATCTAGCTTAATAGAACCGATAATGATGGTCGTCATTGGCACTCTAGTTGGTGGTTTGATCATCGGTATGTATTTACCTATTTTCCAACTTGGCGATGTTTTATAATTTAAATAAGAAAAAATGACTGAATTTATCACAACTTTTATTACAACAATGACTCAATACCCTTGGGTCTTTGTTGCAATTAGCTTTATTTTTGCTGCTACTATTGGCAGCTTTCTCAACGTCGTGATCCACCGTTTACCAGTGATGATGAAACGTGAATGGCAAAGCGAATGTAACTTTTACCTCAATGAATATCATCCTGACATTGTCAAACAAGTAGGCAGTGAGCGTTTACAGAAAGCCATCGATCCCTTTCCTGAAAAATACAATCTGGTAGTGCCAGGCTCTGCCTGCCCTAAATGCAAAGCCAATATAAAGCCTTGGCATAATCTACCAATATTAGGTTGGATGATGCTTAAGGGTAAATGTGCCGATTGCAAAACCAGCATTTCAAGCCGCTATCCCATTATTGAACTGTTAACCGGTGTATTAGTTGCCGCATTAGCCTGGCATTTTGGCCCTACATGGCAATTTGTTTATGCCAGTATTTTAACCTTTGTGTTAGTGGCATTAACGGGTATCGATTTAGATGAAATGCTATTACCGGATCAGCTAACACTACCGATCCTGTGGTTAGGATTAATCATTAACCTTAAAGGCATTTATACCAGTCCGGAAGACGCGATTATTGGCGCTGCTGCAGGGTATTTAAGTTTATGGTCGGTATTCTGGTTATTTAAATTAGTCACTGGCAAAGAAGGTATGGGCTACGGTGACTTTAAACTATTAGCCGTTTTCGGTGCTTGGTTAGGCTGGCAAGTGTTGCCATTAATTATCTTACTGTCTTCACTAGTAGGCGCGGTAGTGGGCATAACCATGATTATGGCTAAACAACTCAATAAAGGTAACCCAATCCCTTTTGGTCCTTATATTGCTGCTGCAGGCTGGATAGCGTTAGTATGGGGACATGACATTCTTAATTGGTATCTTAGTACGTTATGAGCTTAAACAAGTATGTTGTAGGGTTAACAGGCGGCATAGCCAGCGGTAAAACCACCGTGGCTAACTTATTTGCAGAATATGGCATAGACTTAGTGGATGCCGATGTTATTGCCCGAGAGGTGGTATCAATAGGTTCTGATGGACTCAAAGCAATAGTGCAACACTTTGGTCAGTCACTGCTATTATCCGATGGTAGCCTTGATAGAGCAGCTTTGCGAGCAAAGGTATTCGATAATCCTCAACAACGTTTATGGCTTAATAATTTACTCCATCCAATGATCCGCCAAAAGATGCTCGACCAAGTGCAAGCATCGACTTCTGCATATGTAATAATGGTAGTGCCCTTGCTATTTGAGAATCATTTAGATAGTTTAGTTAATACTACTTTGGTTGTAGATATAGCACCAGAGTTACAGATTTCAAGGACGATGCAACGTGATGGTGTCAGTAAACAACAGGTAGAGCATATTCTGGCGAGTCAAATGACTCGAGAGCAACGACTCGCTAAAGCTGATAACATTATTGATAATCAAGGAGAATATGAGCTGTTGCGCAGTCAAGTACTTCGTCTGCATCAACAATACTTACAACAGGCAGCCGATTTAGAAACTAACGTCAATGACTGATTTAATTTATGAACAACCATTAAATGAAAAAATACGCAGTTATTTACGTATAGAAAACCTTGCCCTCCAGTTGCAACAGCATGCCGAACAAGATAACCAACATCAATGTTTTAGCCCTTTATTTGCTCTTGCCGAACTAACTGAACGATGTGATTATCGCACCGATATTTTAAAAGATATTGAAAAACAGATTCAGATAATTTCTCATTGGCGTGCCCACTCAAATGTAGATAACGCTCAAGTGGATCAACTCACCCAAAGACTTATCGCGCTAAAATTACCACTGCAAGCACAAGAAAGAATTGGCTGTAGCCTTAAACAAGACAAATTTATCTCTGCATTACGACAGCGCTTCAACATGACTGGCGCATACTGTAATTTCGACTTTCCACAATTGCACTTTTGGCTTGGCAAAGACTGGCAACATCGACAGCAAGATATCAAAAGTTGGCTTATTCAATACCAGCCTCTACTCGCCCCGATCACATTACTTCTGGAACTGATTCGAACGACAGCAGATTTTGGTTTATGCCAAGCTCCAGTGGGTTTCTACCAAGGTAACTCAGTTCAACCTCTGTCATTAATTCGAGTACAAATAAATTCCAATCAAAACTGCTATCCTACCATCAGCGGCAATCGAAATCGTTATGCCATTCATTTTGTAGATTTCGATTTACATCGTCATACGAGTGAAACTGTTGAGTTCTCACTAGCAACCTGCACATAAACACTTTAACATCACTAGTAATATAAATAACCAAGAATGATTATGCCTTTAACAGTAGTAAACTGCCCAATTTGCAGAACCAAAGTTGAATGGAAAGACGAATCCCTATTTAAACCTTTTTGCAGCGAACGCTGTAAATTGATCGATCTTGGCGACTGGGCCAGCGAGAAGCATGCCATTCCGGTTAAGCACGATGTAGACCTAGATCTGTTGGATGATGCTGGTTTTGATGAAGGTGACTTCTTTAAACAATAAGTTGAAATTATAAAGGGGGCAAACATGCAAAAAAGAATTCATGTCGCTGTCGGTGTCATCATTAATCAAGATAGGCACATTTTACTGGCTAAGAGGCTAGGACACCTTCATCAAGGTGGAAAGTGGGAATTCCCAGGCGGTAAGGTGGAAATAAATGAAACGGTTACTGAAGCGTTAATTAGAGAACTCAAAGAGGAAGTTAATCTTGATGTAGCTAATTCAACTCCCTTCATGGACATCAGTCATGATTATCCAGATAAACACGTCAGACTTGATATTCATTTAATTACTGAATTTTCAAACCAAGCGCAAGGTATGGAACAACAGCAAATTGAATGGGTGCCGATACATAGTATTGCAGAATACGACTTCCCAGAAGCCAATCAGCCTATCGTAGAAAAGATATTAGCTGAACTCTGAAATTGTCCCTCCCCATTTAAATACCGATCTAAAAAATAAGTCCATTGCTAATAAAGTAATGGCCTTAAAACAAATATTTCCCTGCCTTGAAAAAATTCACAAATACTCCTTCTCTATCAATATTCATTGGAGCATTACATAGCGCCGTAATTAACCGTTACTTAGTCATTTTAAAACGTTAAGTCGATAAAAAGTGGTCATAGTTATAACGACTATATGACTACATCAATAGCCGAAATGACAGCGTAAACACTTGCCCCTAGTACAGATTAAATTGACCAGATCAGTTTATTAATGAAATAGACCAGCGAGTTAAAACACCGTTTACTTGCGTATTTCTGAGATTTATCCGTTGCCGTGACGTTGATGCTTTTATAAGATGATTGATAAGAAGATGATGACCTATTAGATAAAATAATCAATATAAATGGCAAAGCTACACTGGTGCTAAAGATGTAGGTTGAAAATCAATTTACGAATATTTCAAGTCAATTAGGCGCCTGGAAATGACCTACTCTTTTATCCCCGAAGGGGACGCATGGCCATATTCGACAAACTGCTGTCATGTTTTGGCCAATAACAAACTCTATACTATAAATTGCAGACGTAAAAAAGCCCGTTACGTTAGTAACGGGCTTATCACTACTCTTTCGAGTCAATTAGGCGC
>NZ_JBEOPL010000009.1:0-185479 GCF_040310065.1 Shewanella sp. TB7-MNA-CIBAN-0143 | reverse complement strand
TTCCCGGTATTGCTTTGCATTCATCCAATCTATTTGGACGGTTGACTCTCAATCAATAGAAAGTGACCAGTCACGCCGGGGGTTTAGGTCCACTCTTATTATCATTGTCTGCTTTGTCATGACATCAAAGTCTCGTCTAACGACGAGGCTTTTTTTGTATCTGAAATTTACGTGTTATACCAATCTCATTAAATATCTGGTCAGTTCAGCGTCTCTCAGGTTTTTCAATTCAAGGCGCATTGATGTAGAAATGGTTGTTACCTTTTTAATCGATGTAACACAGAAGTGGAATAACTGAGAGACTCCATTCTGGCGGGTTTCAAAGTCCTTTATGCTTTGTTAGATGTTTTCAAAATACGACGGCATGGTATATTTTTTTCCATAAAAAATAAGACATCCCCACCATCCATGGCGGTCAGATGCTGGAGGTAGAGTATCGCAGGAGCTTATTACCGAGAATCACTATTCGATTCAATCATCTGCCTTGCCTACAGCACTTTAAACTCCCGCTGAAAGATCACATATTTAATAGGATTGGTATTAACTCCAAATTGATATACATAGCTAAAAGCAGAGTGTTAGTTAAGTTAGATTAAAAGTTTATCGAGATTGTGTACCATTTATTATTGGGTGTGGATTATAGAGATAATAAAATAGTCTTTGTCGTATGGGCCGCTGGTTCATTGTTTATTGCTGTAGCTAGTTTGTATGGAATATTAATTGGTAACTATTTAAGCAGAGAAAAAGAGTTGAATGTTACGCTTGCTCGGTATTAGTACTGCAGATAACGAATAAGATATTAATTGTTATCCGCAGTTACTGCCATGCAGGTTACTTTTATCTGCATGGCATGAGTTTGTTAGTAATCGCTTAGACGTTCTACGATAAAGTCGACAAAACCTGTTCGGTTAATATTGAACAATACTTTTGCATTATGTGGTTTACCGGTTAATTGATAACGATCAACCACTGTCATTCCCTGTGTATATTCACCTTTCGTTTCAACACCCACCCAACAATCGACCGAGGTAAACAGTGATGGATTAAGTAACCATGCGATGGTGCAAGGGTCATGTAGTGGTGCCCCAGTGAATCCCCATTTGGGGTCGCGGTGATAAATCATAAAAAAGTCGAGTAATTCCGCAACACATTGCGCGATAGGATTTTTAATGGCTCTAATTCGCTCAATATCCTCATCCATAATCTGGGCTTCGTGAGTCACATCTAGTCCGCACATTACGATTGGCAAGCCAGATTTGAATACCATATCTGCAGCTTCTGGATCGACAAAAATATTAAATTCAGCAGCTGGTGTCCAATTGCCCACACCTGCAGCGCCACCCATCAGAACGATACTATCTATGTTGTGATGTAACTCAGGATGAGCAGCTAGAAACAGCGCAATATTAGTTAACGGTCCAGTTGGAACAAGTGTGACGGGTTGCTTACTGTTACGCACTTTTTCGGCCATCAGTTCAATAGCCGTTTGTTCTACAGGTGCAAAGGCTGGATCGGGCAATTTGGGTCCATCCAGACCACTCTCGCCGTGAACATTATCTGCAATGATCAGATCACGAGCTAATGGCTTAAGGGCGCCGCTTGCAACAGGTATATCATGACGATCTAATAGTGTTAGTACACGTAAAGCATTGTTTAAGGTTTTGTCTGGTGTTTGGTTGCCGGCACTGGTGGTGACAGCTAATACATCAAGCTTTGTAGAGCTAAGTGCTAAAATAAGTGAGATGGCATCGTCATGACCGGGATCACAGTCGAGAATTACAGGACGTTTCATGGGTAATTTCCTTATTCTATAAGAGGGTATAATGTACCACTATGACTGTTGTGTGCTTAATGCTTAAGAACTAAAAATGTGATCTAATATACAATGGCATAGTGGTTGAAGAAATGCTCGAGAGTAACTTGCCTTAGCTCGGCGACTATTTCAATTATTCTCGATACCAATAATGTAATTAAACATGTCGTTAAGAGTACATTCTTGTAAAATACAGTGTTTTTTATTTAGTGGGTAAAGTTATGGATTGTCGTTTGGGTTGTGGTGCCTGCTGCATTGCGCCTTCTATCACTAGTGCAATACCAGGCATGCCAATGGGGAAACCTGCTGGGGTGCGTTGTATTCAATTAAATGCCGATAATCTGTGTATGATTTTTGGTCAACCAGAACGTCCAGATGTTTGTGCTGAGTTTAGTGCAAGTATTGATGTGTGCGGCACCACAAATGAACAAGCTTTATGGTTGATCACTGATTTAGAGTCTTCAACATGCTAATCTGCGTTTATTACTTACCTTGGATATTTTAGATCATGCAATTAACCCGATATACAGATTTTGGTATTCGCATTTTGATGTATCTTGCGGTGCAATCTGAACGCGAAAGTTTGTTTCGAATAGCTGAAGTGACTAGTGTGTTTGACCTTTCTTCAAACCATGTAGCCAAGATTATCCATCAATTGGGAAAAAAGGGATATTTGCAGACGGTCAGAGGTAAAAGTGGTGGTTTTAGATTAGCAAAAGCTGCTGATGAGGTGTTAATTGGGCAATTGGTCCGTGATTTAGAGCATTCACTATCACCTATTGATTGTGACTCACCTTATTGCCGATTTACGCCAATATGTCAATTAAAAGGCGTGTTGGGTCAGGCTGTTACAGCTTATCTGGCGGTACTTGATCAATATACCTTAGCTGATATTGTATCCAATAAAACGGAAATTTTATCTACACTACCTGACTTATCTATTTCAGTGTTGCAGTTGGATTAGGCAGACTTGCTGTCGTGACATTTATATCATCAAATAATTGAGATGTTGGTACTAATGTGATGCCATTATCGTTCAAACGAGCTAAATTAGCGTTTAAAAATCGAATGGTCTCTGGGTAAGGATGTGCAATAACAACCAGCTTATCTTGCCGTTTGGATTGCGTAATCATCTGCTGAAACTGACGTTCAAGCGCACGTTCACTAATGTCGTTATCTAAAAATATGTGTCTTCTCAGTGATGGTACTCCAAGCTGCATCGCTTTGTTGCTGGCTTTGGTATATTTAGTGGTAAAACTATCGACAAAAAACAACTGCTGCTGTTTTAAACTCTGCATTACCCATAACATCGGTTCATCCATTTGAGTCAGTAAACTCCCCATATGATTATTAGCCCCTTTAGCAAACGGGATATTAGAGAACGCACTTTGTAACTGTTGTTTAATTTGTGTCTCATTCATATCATTGGTTAGCCCTCCAGGTCCTAAAGCTTTGCCATTTAAGGCTTGCATTGGTAGGTGTAACATTATTTCATGACCTTTATGATAACCATCTTGCGCAAGTTTTTGTCCTAGCGGAGTATGGGGCAACACCGATAAAGTGATCGAATTGGGTAATGACAATGCTGCTTCGTCAGTTAGGCGATAACCAATATCGTCAATGATAATGGCTAATTTAGTCGCTGTAGCGGGCATAATGCTACATAAGCATAGTAGGAGTAATAGTAGGTTTCGCACGAATTTAGCTTATCTGGTTGTGTGAGTTTTATTGTTCAATGATATCTATATAACGGCGTGATTATAGACACAGTTATGCCCGTTGATATAGTGCTAATTAATCGGGCCGTTAACCGCTTTCTTTGGCAAGGCATAATGCTATACCTTGTAATACGTTGAACCATTGAATATTAGCAATACGTGTTTTGCTATTAACGACAATAATAAGCTGGGTCGACAGCCTTACCTTTATTACGGATTTCGAAATATAACCCTGGTTCGCTTTGCCCACCTGAACGGCCAACAAGCGCAATAGACTCGCCAGTTTTCACCATATCTCCAGGTTGTCTTAATAGTGTTTGGGCGTGACCGTAGAGGCTCATATAACCCTTACCATGATCAATAACTAACACCATACCAAAACCACGTAACCAGTCGGCATAAATAACTTTTCCTGATGCCACAGCATTGATATTTTGTCCTTCAGGTGCGGCAAGTACAGTTCCTTTCCAAACAATTTGTCCAGAACGGTTGCTACCAAATCGTTTACTCACTCTGCCGTTAGTTGGCCATTTTAATTTGGCTTTTTGACTGACTAATCCATCCATAGTTGGATTGGCTTTTGCGGCAAGCATTGCTTGTTGCACTATACGTTTTAAACTTGCCTCTTCTATTTGCAGTTGCTCTAATTCCGCACCTTTACTGGATAAGGTTCTTTGTAGTTGAGTCAATGTTTGTTGGCGTTGGCCTTGCTCTTTGGTTAATTGCTGCGCTTGTTGTTTTTGATCTATCACTAAAGCATTGAGTTTTTGCTTTGCTGTTACTTGCTGTTGCTTAACTTTATTAAGATCAATGCTAGTTTGCTTGAGTTGTTGAATAGCTTTTATGCGGGCATTGTTGAGAAATTGATAATACGCCAGCATGCGCTCAACTGTGGCCGGATTTTGCTGATTCAGCATCATCTTAGTGTAATCATGATTACCTGCCAAATAAGCGCTAGATAACTGTTTTGATAAGGTGTCTTGCTGACTTTTTTTAAGCTTGGCTAAATCTATCTGCTGTTTATCCAAGTTGCTAAGTTTGGCGTTAACTTCAGTCAATGAATTTTGTGATTGATTGACTTTTTTAGCTGCTTTTGCAATCGCTTGCTCGTCACTTTTTAGTAACGCAATAAGCTTCTCGCGTTGCCTTGAGGTGTCTTTGAGCGAATTTTGTTGTTGGTTTATTTGTGCTTGAATAGACTTCAAAGCCGACTGGCGTGAAGACAAATCAGCACTATTTGCCGTAAATGAAAAGATTAGAAAGCCAGCAACAATGCTGGCTTTAATAAATAAACGAGTTATCACGAGTTAATGTTTACTCTTTAAGGTCAATGATACAGCGTCCACTCATTTCTTTCGGGATGCTTTGGCCCATTAAGGTTAACATAGTTGGCGCAATATCGCTCAAGCGTCCACCATCTTTTATCACGGCATCACGACCGACATAAACGAACGGTACCAAGTTACTGGTGTGAGCTGTAAATGCTTGTCCGTTAGAAGGATCTTTCATTTTTTCGGCATTACCATGATCGGCAGTAATCAAGCATTCGCCATCAACTTTAGCTAACGCTTCGACGACACGACCAATACATGCATCAACCGCTTCACACGCTTTAACTGCGGCATCAAAGTTACCGCTATGGCCGACCATATCACCATTTGGATAGTTACAAATGATGACATCATATTTTGTAGATTCTATCGCGGCTACCAATTTATCGGTTAATTCTGTCGAGCTCATTTCAGGTTGCAGATCATACGTTGCGACCTTAGGTGACTGAATTAAAATACGATCTTCACCTTCGAATGGCTCTTCTTTACCACCATTGAAAAAGAAAGTCACATGAGCATATTTTTCAGTTTCCGAAATACGCAGCTGGGTCTTACCCTGGTTTTGCAGGGTTTCGCCTAAAGTATTGACTAAATCACTCGATGGATAGGCTACCGGAGCATTAATGTCTGCAGCGTAGTCAGTTAACATCACAAAGTTGATTTTTGGTGTTTTATTACGTTTAAACCCGTCAAAATCTGGATTCACGAAAGTGCGGGTGATTTGGCGAGCACGATCTGCACGGAAATTCATAAATATCAGTGAATCATTATCGCTTAATACGGCAGCTTCGCCTTGCGCATCAACAATGGCAGATGCTGCAACAAACTCATCGTTTTCATCACGAGCATATGCCGCTTCAAGCGCTTCTGGTGCCGAAGCATAAGCGAACTTACCCTTAGCTTCGGTGATTAATTCGTAGGCTTGCGATACGCGATCCCAACGATTATCACGATCCATGGCAAAATATCGACCAATAATTGAGGCTGTACGGCCATGACCTAATTCAGCAAATAGCTCATCAAAATGGACTAAGCTATTTTGAGCGCTACGAGGTGGCGTATCACGGCCATCTAAAAAGGCATGTAAGTACACTTTTGTTGCGCCGCGTTCAACAGCCATACGGCACATAGCTTCAATGTGCTCTTCATGGCTGTGTACACCACCGGCAGACAATAGCCCCATAATGTGCACCGCACCATTTGCGGCAATGGCTTTGTCTACTGCATCGCAAAGTGCTGCGTTTTGTTCAAACTCATGGTCTACAATTGCTTTACTGATGCGGGTGAGTTCTTGATAAACAATTCGGCCAGAACCAATATTGATATGGCCAACTTCAGAGTTACCCATTTGACCATCGGGTAATCCGACGTCAATACCAGAACCTGAAATAAGACTGTGAGGGTATTGTGCATTGAGCTTATCTAAGACAGGAGTGTTTGCATGAAAAACCGCGTTATCTTGCGTGTCTTCACTGTAACCCCAACCATCAAGGATAAGTAATGCGAGTGGACGTTTTTTAGCCATTTGCAAGTACCTTATTAAGTTAAAATAGAAGTGTTATAAAATTTCAATTGTATGAATATTACTACTTATCGATAGTGTGCAAAAGGCATATAGGTTTGAAGATATAACTAAAGCAGCTGATAACGAGGGGCGAGTCACGAATAACTCGGCGTAAACCGTTTATTTTAGGTGTTTCTTTAATGAAAACTGCCGAGCAAAACGATATACTCGAGGCCATCTCATCTTAGTCATCGTCAGAGAAATCAGTAATTATGCAAGAATATATGGAATTTTTTAAAGCGAATCCAATGTTAAGCTTAGCGTGGGTCGGCTTGTTTGTAGCACTTGTTGTTAGTGTCATTAAATCTGGTACATCAAAAGTGAAAAATGTCAGTCATCAAGAGCTAACACTCATGGTGAATAAGCAAGATGCCAAACTCGTTGATGTGCGTGGCAAAGAAGAATTTAAGAAAGGCCATATTGTTGATTCACTCAATGTGACCTTATCAGAAATTAAAAATAATCAAGTCACTAGCCTTGAAAAGTTTAAAACTAGCCCCATTATATTAGTATGTAACTCAGGTATGACATCGTCACAAGCAGCTCAACTTCTTACTAAACAAGGATTTGAAAACGTGTTTAACCTTAAAGGTGGCATGGGCGAATGGCAAGGTGCTAATTTACCAGTAGTTAAAAGCAAGCGTTAATATGGTTGCTTAATGGTATTCGGTGTTAACGAATTTGGGTATGAGTTAACACGGTTTATTATCAAGATCTTGTTCGTTATCATTTATCGAGCTGGATCAACTTTACGGGATAGCACTAATGTTAGATTAATTCTTTATGCATTGAGTGTGAAAGCCCAACACAATTAGCTTCACAGAAAAGCTAAATAACATTGATAGGTAGGAAATTATGGCTGAAGTAGCAAACAACGAAGCACAAGCACCACAGTTCAACATTCAGCGTATTTATACAAAGGATTTGTCTTTTGAAACGCCAAACAGCCCTGCTGTTTTCCAGAAAGAATGGAACCCAGAAGTAAAATTAGATTTAGATACTCGCAGCAACAAATTGTCTGACGACACATACGAAGTGATTTTATCACTGACTGTTACCGCTAAAAATGGCGAAGACACCGCATTTTTATGTGAAGTTCAGCAAGCGGGTATTTTCTCGATTGTGGGTTTAACTGAGCAACAACTTGCCCATTCTTTAGGTGCATATTGCCCTAACGTATTGTTCCCATACGCACGTGAATTAGTTGGCAACTTAGTTGGCCGTGGTACTTTCCCACAACTAAACCTTGCTCCAGTGAATTTTGATGCTCTATTTGCTCAGTACGTTCAACAGCGTCAAGCTGCTGCAACTGAAGAAGCAACTGCGTAATTTATGAATAACGCTGCCGAAATTACGGTATTAGGGGCGGGGTCTTATGGCACCGCCCTTGCTATTTCTTTAGCCAGCAATGGCCATAAGACATTGCTTTGGGGTCACGATCCTAAAAGCATGCAAGTATTAGCGGAAAGCCGCAGTAATGAACGTTTTTTGCCTGGCATTCAGTTTCCTGATTGTTTATCCATCGAAGCTGATTTAGGCAAAGCCTTAGCCGCCAGCAAGAATATTTTGGTTGTTGTACCAAGCCATGTATTTGGTGACGTGCTTAAGCAAGCAAAACCATTATTGCGTGACGACGCACGTATTGTGTGGGCGACCAAGGGCTTAGAGCCTGAAACTGGCCGTTTATTACAAGATGTTGCTCGTGAGCAATTAGGTGAACATTATCCACTAGCTGTGTTATCTGGGCCTACCTTTGCCAAAGAATTAGCCGCTGGTTTACCTACCGCTATTTCGGTTGCGGGTACTTGCCCACAGTTTACCCATGACTTAGTCGAATTGCTTCATAGTCCAAAACGCTTGCGTGTATACGCAAATGACGATTTTATCGGCATACAATTAGGCGGAGCGGTTAAAAACGTGATTGCCATTGGTGCAGGTATGTCCGACGGTATTGGCTTTGGTGCAAATGCGCGTACCGCACTCATTACTCGTGGTTTAGTTGAACTGAGCCGTTTAGGTGAAGCTATCGGCGCCGATGCATCAACCTTCATGGGTATGGCGGGTTTAGGTGACTTAGTATTAACGTGTACCGATAATCAGTCGCGTAATCGTCGTTTTGGTTTGGCTTTAGGTCAAGGCAAAGACGTTATCACCGCGCAAGAAGAAATCGGTCAAGTAGTCGAAGGTTATCGAAACACTAAAGAAGTGTTTACCTTAGCCAAACGCCTAGGGGTAGAAATGCCGATCACCGAGCAAATTTACCAAGTCTTATACCAAGGTAAAGCACCGGTTGAAGCAGCAAAAGAGTTACTTAGTCGAGACAAGAAATCTGAAACGCTGAAAAAATAGTGCAACAGAGCGGCTAAGTTAACCGTGAATAGATACTAAAAAGGATGCTAAAATAGCATCCTTTTTTGCATTTAATATTTATCAATTAAATACAAAACAACCCATTTAAAGTGTGGAGTAAAACGTGAAACATCATGACGTAATTATTATCGGCGCCGGCGCGGCAGGATTAATGTGTGCTGCTACTGCGGGCTATCGAGGTCGTGATGTATTGGTGCTAGACAATGCCAAACAAGCTGGTAAAAAAATTCTTATCAGTGGTGGCGGACGTTGTAACTTTACCAACCAAAAGGTTGAGCCGCACCAGTTTATTTGTGGCAATCCACACTTTGTAAAATCAGCATTAGCTCGCTATCGTTCAAGCGATTTTATTGAGCTGGTTGAACGTCATGGTATTGAATACCATGAGCGCGAGCATGGGCAGTTATTCTGTAATGACTCAGCCAAAGAAATCGTCACCATGTTAATGACTGAATGCGAATGGGCCGGCGCTAAAGTAAAGCTGCGTACTGAAATGCTATCTGTTACTAAAACGGATACAGGATTTAATTTAACTACCTCAAATGGTGATTTTAGCTGCGAGTCGTTAGTGATAGCGACTGGCGGTTTATCCATGCCCAAATTAGGTGCTACGCCTTATGGCTATAAGCTGGCAGAGCAATTTGGTTTAACGGTGTTATCAACCAGTGCTGGTTTAGTTCCATTTACGTGGCATGCCGAACAAAAAGTGCGCTTTGAGCCGTTATCGGGTATTGCCGTGCCAACAACCATTACCGCCCAAGATGGTACTCAATTTAGCGAAGCGTTATTGTTTACTCATCGAGGTCTATCAGGCCCAGCAGTACTGCAAATTTCTAATTACTGGCAGCCAGGTGAAGCAATTTCTATCAATTTATTACCGGGTGAAAACGCGTTAGATAAAATTGAATTTGCACTAAAACATCATCCAAAGCAAAGCCTACGCAATACCTTAAGCCAGTGGTTACCTAAGCGTTTGGTTGAAACACTATTTGACGAGTCTCAACTGGATAAAGCTTTAAATCAGCTCGGCCACGGCGAGCGTGAAAAACTTGCTAACGACTTAAACGACTGGTCTATTATTATGAATGGCACCGAAGGCTATCGCACTGCCGAAGTGACTTTAGGCGGCGTTGACACCAATGAATTGTCATCTAAAACCATGCAAGCTAATAAGGTACCAGGTTTGTATTTCATTGGTGAGGTAATGGACGTAAGTGGTTGGTTAGGTGGATTTAATTTTCAATGGGCTTGGAGCTCTGGTGTTGCTGCAGGATTGGCAGTTTAATTGTGTGTAGTGACAATAAAGTTTGCCCGTAAGTGCAAATGACCCGTAGTGGCCAACTCATTTTTAACGATGCTACATGCTGAATTCAGGACGACGTTAAACGAAAAGCTGATTAAAGGGTTTCCTTATGGGTAAACTCTTTTGTCATTATTTCGATCACTAATATTTTTTATTGTTCTGCACAAGATCTACCACTCAAAAATTACTTAATATCTTATCCTGTAACATACTTTTTCAACTTAATCGTGTAAGTTAATCGTGTAAATTAATTGTGAACTTTTTATTCTTTAGTCAGTAAACTCTCACAATTGTCGTTAGCTTAATAAGGGAATTGTTGAAAATGTTAAAGTTGAACCTTGTTTCTTATTCCGTGCTATTAGCCTTTTTGGCTAGTTACAGTGCAATTGCCAACGAATCAAACTCTCTCGATCTTAGTCTGCAAGAGTTACTGAATGTCGAAGTCACTTCGGTATCAAAACAAAAACAGTCTTTGTCGAATTCGCCCGCAGCAATCTATGTCATCACAAGCGAACATATTCGTAATTCAGGTGCTACTTCAATCCCGCAAGTGCTTCGCGATGTACCAGGGCTGCATGTAGGGCAGATTGACTCTCAAAAGTGGGCTATCAGCAGCCGAGGTTTTAATGGGCGCTATAACAACAAATTACTCGTATTGATGGATGGCCGAACCCTGTATTCGCCAATATTTTCAGGTGTCTACTGGGAGGTTCAAGATACGCTTATGGCCGATATTGAACGCATCGAAGTTATTCGCGGGCCTAGCGCAGCGATGTGGGGTGCCAATGCAGTAAACGGTGTGATTAATATTATTACCAAACACAGTGCAGATACATCTGGTGGCTATGCAGAATTGGGGGCCGGAGATTATGAGCAAGGATTTGCTGGTTTTCGTTATGGTTCCACATTGTCTGACAATGCAACATCAAGAGTGTATGTAAAAGGCCATAGCAGAGACTCGCTTGAGTATAATTCGCAAGATCTCGATAGAGCTCTTGCGGAGCAATTAGCCACAGTCGAGAAAGAAAATGACTGGACGCATTTTCAAGTTGGAGGTCGCGTTGATATAGAGCTCGAGACGGGCACAAGCCTCATGTTGAGCAGTGATGTGTATCGTACTGAAATGCAGCAGACCTCCTATTACCCATCATTAGTTGGGCCTTCATATCGTGAATTTAACCGTGATGAAATAAGCAGTGATGGCTTTAATCTATTATCAAAACTCACTAAAGCATTATCGTCGACCTCTCAATATAGCCTTCAAGCCTACTACGATTATGCAAAAAGAGATGATGACTGGTACGGATTTAGTAGTGAAACGGTTGATGTTGATTTTCAGCATCAGCTACTTGTTGGACAAAATCATAGTATTGTCTGGGGGCTTGGTTACCGTTTTATACAAGATGATTTCGACCAAAGCAGTATTATCGTAAGTAGCGAGCCAGAATCGACACGAACCAATTTGTGGAGTGCATTTGTTCGTGATGAGATTACGTTAGTCGAAGATGAGTTGTGGCTGACGTTAGCGTCACGTTTTGAACACTATGACGACACTGGCTTTGAGGTCCAACCGAATGCTCGCCTGATGTGGCAGTTGAATAAAAAAAATAATCTGTGGGCCTCTGTTGCTCGCGCAGTCAGAACACCGTCACGGATAGAGAATAATCTATCGGTGAACTCACAAATCATACCGCCTTCAGTTCAGTCGCCATTGGTCAGTATATGGGTGGCTGGTAATGATAATTATAAATCTGAAGAAATCATTTCTTATGAGGTAGGTTATCGTTTTACGCCTGCAAAAAAATGGTCATTTGATTCAGCAATATTTTATAACGATTATGACCAATTGCGCAGCGCTCCAGCTGGCGCAACAGATTTAAGCACATTTCCCAATTATATTTCGCAATATTTAACATTCAGTAATGATCTTGATGGATATAACTATGGATTTGAATTGTCATCTCAGTGGGCTGCCACTGATACTATCCAATTCAAAATAAACTATAGTTTTACTCAAAATGAGTTTGGTGAAAGTCAAAGTCAAAATACTGATGCTCCAGAGCATATGATATCGACAATGATGGATTGGAGTATTAGCGATAATGTTGACTTTAATCTAGTTTGGCGTTTTGTTGGTGACGCTTACGTATTAAATATTAATGACCTCAGTACTAAGACAATTACTAGCACTAGCGGAGTCGATTTAGGGCTGCACTGGAAGGTTACGCCTGATGTCATACTGTCAGCGTTTGGTAAAAATTTACTTGATCCAGCACATCTTGAGTATGAAGGAGAGAGTTATCAGCTCCCTTATCGTGTGGGGCCAAGTTATTACCTCAAAGCTACTTTGACCTTTTAAGGTAGCAACAATGAAAAGTTCCAGTTTAAGTCGACAGTTACTGTATTCATTATTAGTCGTGGGAGCTATTTTGCTTCCACAAGTCTCTATGGCGCAGAACGTATTCGAGTTAAAAGCGGCATTAACCTATAACTTTGCTAAGTTTACTCAATGGCCTGAAGTGCGTCTTGATGCACAATCCGCGTGGAAAATATGTTATTTCAACAATCAATATCACGATAGTTTTATGGGGCTCTCTGATAAAACACTGTTCACTCAATCTGTCATGATTATTCAGTTGTCAGACACAAGTAAAATCGAACAGTGTGATGTAGTTTTTATTGACGCTAATTCTAGAGACATAACACATCGCTTATTATTGACGGTAGAGAATAAAGCTATTTTAACGGTTTCGGATATTACCGGTTTTGCAATGCAAGGTGGGATGATTGAAATTGTCGAGCAAGATAAGCGATTACAATTCAAGGTTAATATGCAAGTGTTAGAAAAGTCAGGATTAAAGATCAGCTCCCAAGTATTAAAATTAGCCCTTGAGGTTAAGCGTTAACATCATTAATTGTTCACCGCAAAAAAGTTATCGTTTAGCATAATACATCGCAGGATGACGCGATATTATCGTGAGCAATCTTTCTATCAGCGATTATGTTTAATCTTTCGGCGCAGCCCAAAAACGGCAACTTGCTAATGATATTGTTGCATTGGCCGATATTTATATTTGTGTCCTCAAAAATTAGCATAAGTTCAAAATTGAGACCTTCGACGGTTCATTTTTCGTGAGTTGTTGAGGTAATATTGCTATGTTTATTGTGCAACACACTTTCAACTTAATCGAATAAGTTGAAAGTGTGATGTAAATTATTTAATCAACAGATTGGCATGCCTGCCTTTAGCTTGACGAAGGAATTATTGAATATGTTAAAGCTGAAAATGACTTGTTATTCTGCGTTATGTATTTTTCTTGCAAGTTCTACAGCTATAGCGGCTGAATCAGACTCTTTGGATCTCAGTCTACAAGAGTTAATGAATGTTGAAGTGACTTCTGTATCAAAGCAAAAACAGCTTTTATCTAATTCACCCGCTGCAATCTATGTCGTCACCAGCGAAAGTATTCGTCGCTCTGGGGCAACCTCAATCCCACAAGCACTTCGCGATGTGCCAGGGCTGCATGTTGCGCAGATTGATTCACAAAAATGGGCCATCGGTAGCCGTGGTTTTAACGGCCGCTACAATAACAAACTATTGGTATTGATGGATGGTAGAACCCTTTATTCTCCAGCTTTCTCCGGTGTTTATTGGGAAGTACAAGACACACTCATGGCAGATATTGAACGTATCGAAGTCATCCGTGGTCCAAGTGCGGCTTTGTGGGGCGCCAATGCGGTTAATGGTGTGATTAACATTATTACCAAACACAGTGCCGACACATTAGGAGGCTATGTAGAGCTAGGTGCCGGAGATTATGAACAAGGTTTTGCTGGTTTTCGTTATGGTTCGACATTGTCTGACAAGGTCACGTCGAGAGTATATTTAAAAGGCCATGAAAGAGATTCGTTTGAGCTTGACCCAAATGATCTTGAGAGTGATTTACTGGTACCATTTGCTGATGCTGGCAAAGATAATAGCTGGCAGCATCTGCAATTAGGTGGGCGCATTGATATTCAGCTTGAGACAGACACAAGCCTCACGTTAAGCAGCGACTTTTATACGTCGAAGATGCAGCAAGCACCTAATATTGCATCAACAGACGCGCCGCTATACCGAGAGTATTATACTGACGAAGTCAAAAATGATGGTTTTAACCTGTTATCAAAGTACACCAAAGCGTTATCGGCAACCTCTGAATATAGCGTACAAGCCTATTACGATTATGCTAATAGAGATGAAAATTTATATGGTTTAAGCAGTGAAACATTTGATGTTGATTTTCAACATCAGTTAATTGTTGGACAAAATCATAATGTTGTTTGGGGATTAGGATATCGTTATATACAAGATGATCTCGGCTCCAGCCCTATTCTAGAAAGTAGTGAGGCTTTCTCGACAAATACTGATTTGTGGAGTGCATTCATCAGTGACGATATTATGTTAGTTAAAGACGAGTTGTGGCTTACTCTGGCTTCGCGCTTTGAACGTAATGATTACACTGGTTTTGAAGTTCAACCCAATATTCGTCTTAGATGGCAGTTAGATGCAAAAAACAGTGTATGGACTTCTATTGCTCGAGCAGTGCGAACCCCGTCAAGATTAGAAAATAATATATCTGTAAATGGCCTGAATATACCGCCTTCTGACGAGGCCCCACTGGTTAAGGTATGGGTGTCGGGTAACGACAACTTTGAATCCGAAGAAATTATCTCATACGAGATGGGGTATCGTTTTATTCCGGCAAGCCAATGGTCTTTTGATACTACCGTGTTTTATAACGATTATGACAAACTGCGCAGTACTTCAATAGCTGCAACAGATTTCAGTACATTTCCTAATTACATTTCGCAACATTACCTATTTGGAAATAGCTTGGACGGATATAACTATGGGGCTGAGTTATCTTCATTATGGGCTGCAACGGATGCGCTTCAGTTTAGAGTCAATTACAGCTTTATCCAAAGCGAATTTGGTGACAGTTTAAATCAGAATACCGACGCACCAGAGCATATGTTGTCGACCATAATTGATTGGAATATTACCGATGATGTTGATGTTAACTTCGTATGGCGTTTTGTCGATAGCACTAACTTAATAAGTCAAAACGGCACAAGTATAAAGACAATTTCTAGCTATCATAGTGTTGATATTGGAGTGAGTTGGGACATCACGCCTGAGGCTACACTATCGGCCTACGGGAAAAATTTACTTCACCCAGCCCACCTTGAATATGAAGGAGAAAGCTTACAATTCCCTTATCGGGTAGGGCCAAGTTACTTTGTTAAAATGACTTTAACTTTTTAAGGTCGCGACAATGAAAAAAGCTAATTTGAGTCGACAGATATTGTATTCATTATTGATTGTATTTGTGCTGCTTCCGCGTTCATCAATAGCCCAGGACTCGTTTGATTTA
This sequence comes from Shewanella sp. TB7-MNA-CIBAN-0143, assembly GCF_040310065.1. Lineage (NCBI taxonomy): Bacteria > Pseudomonadati > Pseudomonadota > Gammaproteobacteria > Alteromonadales > Shewanellaceae > Shewanella > Shewanella sp. TB7-MNA-CIBAN-0143. Next base: position 169,963 of record NZ_JBEOPL010000009.1, on the reverse strand, counting down.
AAAGCGGCGTTTACCTATAACTTTGCTAAATTTACTCAGTGGCCTGAATCGCGTCTCCATGAAAAATCGGCGTGGAGAATATGTTTTTTTGGTAATCAATATCGTGACAGTTTTATTGAATTGGCTAATAAAAAATTGGCCGGTCAATCCATTGCAGTCATTCAACTTTCAGAAACAAGTGCAATCGCACAATGTGATGTGGTCTTCATTGATACCAACTCAAGAGATTTAACCCGTCGTTTGTTTTTGGCTGTCGATAATAAACCTATTTTAACGGTTTCGGATATCTCGGGGTTTGCAGTGCAAGGAGGCATGATTGAAATCATCGAGCAGGATAAACGATTATATTTCAATATTAATAGTAAGGTGTTAGAGGCATCAGGCTTAAACATCAGTTCACAGGTATTGAAATTAGCACTTGAGGTAAAGCGATGAAAATAATAAATTTTGCATCAATCCGAACAAAGTTGATTTTTTCAATGCTAGTGATCGCTATTATTGTCATTGTTATTATTTCTTCATCATTAATCACTAAACAATATGCCGTGACAAAAGAGAAGGCCGAACAGGGCTTAGCGGTGTTAAGTGATATTGTTGCGAGCAATAGCCTGTCAGCGGTTATTTTTAATGACCCAACATCAGCAGAAAAAACCTTATCTGCACTTATTGCTCAACCAGATATTATGCATGCGGCAATATATAACCCTACTGGGAGTCTATTTGCTACTTATCAGGGCAATAAGGCTTATCAAAGTAGTATTGATCAGCAAACGTTATTAAATATTATTTCTTCCAAGAAAAAACTGACGCAGTTTAATCAAGATGGCGTGCATTCATATACCCCACTAGTATTTGAAGGTGAGGTGGTGGGATTACTGCATATTACCGATAATATGAACGAATTCACCAAGCAACTAGACGACTATTTAGTACTTGTTTTATCCACCAGCATTTTTGCCATTTTTGCCAGCTTGTTGGTGATGTTTTGGTTGCAATCTTTATTCACCAAGCCACTTAATACCCTGTTAGAAGTGATAGAACATATCTCAAATAATAAAGACTATACGCAACGCGTAAACCTCAAGTCTAATGATGAATTCTCTCAGTTGGCGCACAGCTTTAATGTGATGATCGGCGAGGTTGATGCCCGAGGTAGACAATTAGAAACCATTAACCATGAATTAGAAAATCGAGTATTAGAGCGCACGTTTGAATTACAACAAACCCTTGAGATTGCCAAAAAAGCCAGCCAGGCCAAATCTGAGTTTTTAGCGGTAATGAGCCATGAAATTAGAACGCCACTCAATGGCATTGTTGGTTTTTCAGATCTACTGACCTCTTTTAAATTAAATAAAAATGTGTCCAACACGGTTCAAATGATCAACGACTCAGCACAAACATTGCTGGTGCTGTTGAATGAAGTGCTCGATTTTTCGAAAGCAGACGCCAATAAAATGGATTTAGACATTAAAGAATTTAATTTGCCCGATCTTGTCACTTCTGCATGCCATTCTCATAAAGTGTCGGCAGAGAAAAAGGGCCTTAATTTTGACGTGTTCATATCGCCATTGATCCACGAAAACTATTTGGGTGACTCCGTCAGAGTGCGACAAATTATTAATAACTTTGTCTCAAACGCTATAAAGTTTACACACCAAGGCGCTATTTCGGTACAGATAAGCGAGCACATGGAGGCTTCAGATACCTTTATTACGTTTACCGTTAAAGATACCGGTATTGGCATTGCGACAGCTAAACTAGAGAGTATTTTTACCCCCTTTATGCAGGCTGATAACTCTATTACCCGCGAGTTTGGCGGAACCGGCCTTGGTTTAGCCATTTGCCAACAACTCGTCGTATTGATGAATGGTCGTTACGGTGTAGAAAGCACCTTAAATGAAGGCAGCAACTTCTGGTTTAGCATTCCACTTGTACCACAAGACAACTCATTCATCGCTTCTCCTGCAGTAGTTGAACCGGATAAGAGTGTTCAGGCAACGTATCGATCAACAACCGTGCTTGTTGCTGAAGATAATGTGGTCAATCAGCTGGTGGTAAAGAGTCTGCTAGCGTCTTTGGGGCATCAGTGTGAAATTGTTAATAATGGCCAAGAAGCCATTGTCCGAGCGAGCGAGAAAAAGTTTGATTTAATCTTTATGGATTACCATATGCCAATAGCTGATGGAATAGTTGCAACTAAAGCAATCACTGAGTTAGGTCAGAATGGTATTAATCATGAAACCCCTATCATCGCACTTACTGCAGATATCCAACCAAGTGTTAAAAGGCTATTCCGTAATGCTGGCGCTAAAGACACGTTGTTAAAACCTTTTACCCGCCAGAACCTATCTGAATGTATGAATAAATGGGTGTTTGAACCTGCGAGTCTTTCCGAGGTTGTCGAAGATACTCAGGACGAGGCGTCGTTAGTATTTGTTGATGGACCGCTTGATGACATTCAACAAATTTCGCCAGATGACTCGTACGATCTTGTTAACAGCATAGTGGATTTGTACTTACAAAATGCACCTGAGTTAATTAAAAATATTATAGAAGGCGTAGTCGACAATAATGCCGACCAAGTCTTTAAATCTGCACACTCTTTAAAGTCCAGTTCGGCCAATGTCGGGGCGATAAAAATTCAAATGTTAGCGAGCCAAATAGAGTTGTTTGCACGTTGTGGTGACTTGAGCGATGCCAATCATCTCGCAGACACATTATTGCCCGTGTTTGAACAAACGAAAGAGGCAATATTGCTAAAGTTAGCGAGGTTTGTTTAATGTTATTAAATACACTTCAAGATGTGGTGCTAATCGTTGATGATGACCCTGTCATTCGGATTCTGATGCGTCGAGCATTAAACCAGTCAGTGGGTAGTATTATTGAGGCGAGTAGTGGTGAAGAGGCGATACAGCTTTTTTCTGAGCACTCTCCAGATTTAATATTACTCGATGTGTCGATGGATAACATGGATGGTTTTGAATGCTGTTCAATGATCCGTTCATTACCTGAAGGGGATAATGTCGCCATTATTATGGTGACAGCACTAGATCAGCCGCAAGATATTCAAAAGGCCTTTGATGTAGGTGCAACAGACTTCATGACTAAACCGGTTAAGTGGCCGCTGCTGAGTCACCGCATTCACTATGTGCTGAAAGCTAATAAAACAATCAAAGAGTTAACTAAGAGTAAAAACAAACTCGCCAGAGCACAAAGTATTGCTCACTTGGGCTCGTGGGAATGGGACTTCAAATCCAGTAAGTTAGACTGCTCTGATGAGGTGTATCGCATGCTGGGTATGCAACCTCAAGAGATTGATATTACGTTCTCCAAATTGTTAGAAATCATCCACCCAGATGACCGAGAATTCTTAAAGCTAACCGTTAAAACAGCCTTAAAAACCAGGCAGTCGTATGATATTGAATATCGTGTGTTACATGGTAGTGGAGAGGTGATTACCCTGCATGATAGAACCGATATCACTTACGATTTTGGCGAACCACGGATTAATGGCACTTTGCATGATATTTCTAGTCGGAAAAAGTCAGAGCAAGAAATCGCGTATTATGCCTATTACGATACCTTAACGGACCTGCCGAACAGACGTAAGTTTTTGTTGCAGTTGGACTCTGCGATTGCTCTAGCTAAGCGTCACACAACCAAATTAGCATTGTTGTTCATTGATTTAGATCATTTCAAAAGAATAAACGATACGTTGGGGCATAAAGCGGGAGATGAATTGTTATGCGAAGCAGCCACACGTATTAAAAACTCGGTACGCATGTCAGATGAGCTCAGTGTGGGCAGCCGAGTTGATTATGAAAATGAGCACCTTGCCCGTTTGGGCGGAGACGAATTCACCCTGCTTTTATGTGAGTTAGAAGCATTTGATAACGTCGCAATTATTGCTCAGCGAGTGCTCGATTCACTCTCTAAGCCCTATTTTATTCAGGGACAGCAAACGTTTATTTCGGCCAGCATAGGTATTTCGTTTTATCCTGATGACGGCGCTACCGGCGATATTTTGTTGCAGCATGCAGACACAGCCATGTACGAAGTGAAAAATAACGGCAAAAACGGTTATCAATTGTTTTCTCATGATATGCATAAGTCGTTAATGGATCGGCTTCAAATAGAAGCTGAACTACGTGAAGCGGTAAGATTAGGCAATCAACTTATGTTGTATTATCAGCCACAAGTTGACTCTGTGAATGGCAATATTATTGGGTACGAAGCATTGCTACGTTGGAATCATCCAACAAGAGGCTTGTTAGCGCCGATAGATTTTCTCGCGATTGCTGAAAGTAGCGGCTTGATTATCCCTATTGGAGAATGGGCTTTGCTTGAAGCTTGTAACAAAGCGAAGAAAATACACATTGCAGATGCCAATTTTCAGCGCATGGCAGTTAATCTATCGGCATTGCAATTCAACCATGCAAATATTTTTGACCACGTTAAAAGTGCACTTGTTGAAACCGGCTTACCACCAAGCTTACTCGAGCTTGAAATTACAGAATCAGCCATCATCAGTAACGTCGATGAGGCAATTGCTTTGCTGTTTATGTTAAAAAAACTAGGTGTGAAGTTAGCCATTGATGATTTTGGAACCGGCTACTCTTCATTAAATTACTTAAAGAGCTTTCCCATTGATACATTGAAAATAGATAAATCGTTTGTAGATGGCATTGTGAGTAATCAAAAAGATGCCGCTATTGCTCGCACAATTGTGCAGTTAGCACTTAATTTAGAGCTCAGTACGATAGCTGAAGGAGTCGAATTCATAGAGCAGCATGAGTTACTTAAGGCTATGGGGTGTACTAATTTACAAGGTTATTTGTATAGTAAACCCTTACCTTCGGAAATGGTTTAAAGTGATATGTAACAGCATACATTTTAGGGTTTACCTTTCAATGCCTACTAACTAAATACCTAATACCTAATAGCTAAATGCCTACTGATTAATAGTGTAGGTTAATGGCCGTCGATGACCCATTACGCCATTTTACTCACCTCACATCAGTACGAACTTTAAAAAAGCGATTAAAGAACGGTCATTTTCATAACCGACGTAATGCGAAATGTCTTTGGCTGTCATTGTCGTTGATATTAGTCACTGTTAAGGCATATCAATCCGTACTTCTTGTCAGTATTTATGACCCCCTCCAATTGGCGTAGCTAAAAACAATGAATCTGCAAAATGTGAAGCAAAAAACAATAAAATGCAGCGATAGTGTAGAACTTGTTGCCACCATTTATGAGCCCACAATAACAGTAAAAGGTGCCGTGATGATGGCGCCCGCTACAGGCATTAAAAGACAATTTTACGCTAACTTTGCCAACTATCTTGCCAATAATGGTTATGGTGTTATTACCTTTGATAACCGAGGCATTGGCGGATCATTATTAGGACCTGTTGCCCAGAGTACTGCGTCGTTACAGTGTTGGGGCGAAAAAGACATGCCTGCGGTATTGGAACATTTAAAAACGATATTTCCACAAACACAATATCACTTGGTCGGGCACAGTGCTGGAGGTCAACTGATTGGGTTAATGCACAATGCAATGGACATAAGCTCAATGTTCAATTTTGCCTGTTCTTCTGGACAACTACGAAACATGAAGTTGTCTTATCTGGTACAAGCACACTTTTTTATGAATGCTTTTATACCTTTGAGTAATACCTTGTTTGGTCATACTAAGTCGCAATGGGTTGGCATGGGTGAGCCCTTACCAAAGGCCGTCGCTAAGCAATGGCGGCAATGGTGTAATGGAAAAGGGTATGTAAAAACGGCTTTTGGTAAAACCGTGTATCAACATTGTTATGACGAACTGACATTGCCGTCATTATGGGTTAATGCGGTAGATGATGACATTGCTAATCATGCCAACGTAGCAGACATGATGTCGGTATTTCCCAAGCTTAATGGTCAAACCTTAACATTAACGCCAAGTGAGCATGGATTATCAGAAATCGGCCACATGAAGTTTTTTAGCAGTAAGTCTCAAGTTTTGTGGCCATTAGCGTTGGATTGGCTAGACAAGCATTAAAGCCTGTTGATGAGTTGATGTTAATCTGTAGTTGAACACTAAACTACTTTTGCTGATTAGAGCTTGAGTGGTGGTATTACAATTAGGCGTCACTAGCGACCTTTAAACCTTAGAACATTACGACTTAGTAAGTGGCTCAATGTATACTGGATAATTTATTGCTATGACTAACTCATATTTTTCTGAGTTAGTGTATTCATGATGCTTTTCCAGTTTGGGTATGCTGTCGATCCAAAATGTATTAATTGCCCATCAAACTTATCTTGTCCTCTGCCACTTAATTGATCATCTATCAATATATCCCCTTTTAGAAGACTTTTATTCGCGCAGATAATTAACTTTTCAGTGAAGGCGATGCCAAAATATTTTTCTATCCATACTCGTTTTTCTGTATATGACAGTGGATTTCTGTTCGATGGGGCCGTGAGAATATAAGGGTCAAATTTTTCAGATTTGATCAGGGTATTTACACTTTCGATGGCACCTATTATAGGTGTTAGATTTGCGTAAAAACCATATTGTGACTGCGGAAATGCAATGGATGGTGTCAGATTAATAGCTTGATGAAAAGCGGTGGTATAATCACAGAGCACATCATCCATGTCGATGTATATAAGCATTATTTTATCTTATCCTTAAACACTTAAATTCCGCTCAAAGTTAACAATGTCTACATCTGGTTTTATTTTATAAAGTTGGGCTAAACGGCCACCGGATTTAACTTTTTCATCTATCGTTGCAAACATTTCAGAAGCTTCAATACGACGAATTAAGCTCTTACGTTGAATCGATTTACCGATAATTGTTTCAATAACGGTTTTGAGTTGTCCAATCGTAAAATATTCAGGCAAGCAGTATACGGGGACCATGGAATATAACGCTTTTTGTTGAAGGCGCAGTTGCGCTTGCTCAATAATGTATTGATGGTCAAAAGCAATGGATAAGCTTTTTAATTGATTAACATCAATCCACTGCACGTCTTCAACCGTGTCTATATGCGATGACACATCTTGTTCAGCAATTAATGCAAAATAAACCAAGGTAACGCTGAATCCTCTTGGATCTCTATCGCTGCTTGAAAATGCCTGTAGTTGTTCAATGTAAGGTGGCGCAATACTAGTTTTTTCTTTTAGCTTTCTCAGTGCTGTTTTATCCGTTGTGTCATCAATATCAATATCAACAAACCCGCCAGGTAATCCCCAACAACCTATAAATGGTTGGTTAGCACGCTTTACCATAAGCACTTTTAATGCCGTATCTTTTACGGTAAATAGCACACTATCTACGGTAAATAATGGGTTTTTGAACTGGTTGATATCGTATTTTTCAGTCATTTTTATTTATCACAACCTCTTTATGTCTTTACGACACATTAATGATTCGTCAGTGTTTCGTCAATTAAAAATAAACATTGACACAATAATGTCCCTGGGACAATAATAATTGTGTCAAAGAGACATTAATTGGAGGTTGTTATGTTTGGTTTAAAATATATAAAAGCAGATCCATCTACACACTTGATGCTATTTAAAAAAGGCAATGTTATTCAAGAAGGCGTAGGAGTCAGTTTTTTCTACTATGCGCCAAGCTCATCATTGGTTGCGATTCCAAGTAATAGTAAAGAACTCCCTTTTGTATTCAGACTACAAACGGCAGACTTCCAAGAATTAAGCCTTCAGGGACAAATTACTTATCGGATTGAAAAGCCACGTGAGGCAGCAAAAATGCTCAATTTCACTATTGAGCCTACAGGGCAGTATGTTTCTGATGACCCTAAAAAATTAGACGAACGTGTTCAGCGAGCAGTACAAGTGTTACTGCGTAATCATATTGAGTCTATGACGTTAAAAAATGCATTAACATGCGCTCGACAACTGACGTTAGACCTTAAGCAAGGACTGGGTAGTATTGACGCTATTACGAGCCTAGGGGTTGGGATTACAGATGTATCACTCACCGCAATCAAGCCAACGCCAGAAACAGGCAAGGCACTAGAGGCGGAAATTAGAGAAAGTTTGTTGAAAGAAGCTGACTCGGCAATTTATGCAAGACGTCTAGCCAGTATTGAGCAAGAAAAGAGTGTTAAAGAGTCTGAGTTAGAGACAGAAAAAGCGATTCAAAAGAAACAGCAGGATCTTGAAACATCGAAGTTAGAAGCTGTGCGACTTCGAAAGCAACAACAATTTAAAATTAATCAAGAAACCATCCAAGCTCAAATTGAAGATGAGAAGCAATTAGAGCAGTTAGTTACCATTAATGCTGCAAACGAAAGGGCACGTGGAGATGTGCAAGCATATAAAATACAAGTGCAGATGCAAGCCTATCAAAATATTGATATTGAAAAGCTTAAAGTCATGAGTATGAGTGGCATGAAGCCAGAGCAATTGATTGCACAGGCAATCGAAAACTTGACTCAAGGGGACAATAAGATTGGCAATCTAAATCTCTCACCTGATTTATTATTGGCGTTAACTAGTCGACAAGATGGGGGCCGTGGATGATTTCAAACCGAAAAATGGTGGTAGTGACTCGCAAAACTCGGCTTGAAGAGCTTAAGTTTAGGCCAAGCTAAGTTTTATCTTGAGCATTTAGGTGAGTCATTTACCGATTACGAAGAAGAAAATCATCTTTACACTAATGTAATCAATATTGCTGTTGATTATCTTAAAACGATTAGCCGCGTACAATTACTTGAACGAAGTGTATTGTCTACTTACCTATTTTCACCAGACGACATTGTTATAGTGATTGGACAAGATGGTTTGGTCGCTAATACTTTGAAGTACCTTAATGGGCAACCTGTTATTGCAATTAATCCAATGCCATCAGTGTATGAAGGTAAACTGCTACCTTTTTTGATAGGGGAGCTGAAAGATATTGTTTTACAAACCTTAAGCGGTGTTGTCACCACTGACAACATTTCGATGGCTGAAGTGAACACCAATTTAGGTCAGACTCTATTAGCGGTAAACGATATTTTTATTGGTCCGAAAACACATTCATCCGCACGATATACATTATCCATTAATGAGCAACATGAAGAGCAAAGTTCAAGCGGTGTGATCATTAGTACCGGTCTAGGATCTACGGGTTGGTTTAAAAGCATTCTGGCAGGCGCTAGGGGCATCGCAAAGCAGCCAATACAGAATGAACTTACAGAAGGTTTTCCGTGGGCAAGCCCATATCTCTATTACTCCGTTAGGGAGCCATTTCCTTCAATTAAAACCGGTTGCGAACTCGTTTTTGGTCAAATATCAAATCAATCTTGTTTTTCTATGGCATCAAAAATGCCTGAAAACGGAGTGATATTTTCAGATGGTATTGAACAAGACGCCATTGAGTTCAATGCCGGCGTCGTTGCCCATATTTCAATGAGTTCACGTGTTGGTCATTTGATTAGAAAAGAGTAAATTTTTTATTATCAGTTAGTTGAATTAGCTGTTACTATTTTTTTCTTAAACATTAACAATTGTGTCCTATTGACACAAAGATCTTGTTTAAAATTGGAATCTTTGCTACATTCGATAGTGTCTTACGGACATTATCTTAAAAGGAGTTAACATGAATGTATTTAGTCACGATTTATCAGGAAATAAAACGGTATTTAACTACGACACTTTTACTTTTTCTGGCGGCGAAGAGCACATCCGCTTTAATATAGAAGATATGTTAACGTCAGTAAAAATCGAAATTTTTGCTCGTTTAACCAGTTCATCTCAAATTGTAAAATTAATGGTCGCAGTCGATGCATTAAGAAGACTGTCAAATGACAGTATCCCAATTGAATTAGTCATCCCTTATTTCCCTTACGCTCGCCAAGATAGAGTATGTGTCGAAGGAGAAGCATTAGGTGCTTCTGTTATGGCAAATTTTATCAATCAACTTAATTTTTCTAAAGTCACAATATGGGATGCCCATAGTGATGTGTCTCCAGCGCTGTTACACCGAGTAGTCAATATCCCCCAATTGTCATTGCTTATGCGTTGCGAAGAGCTATGCCAACGCTTAGCAACGGGAGAGTTAACACTTATCTCTCCTGATGCCGGAGCCAGTAAAAAAACGATTAAGATTGCCGAAGCATTTAAGGGCGAACCTGAGGTTATTCAAGCTCAGAAAATTCGAGATCTTAAAAGTGGTGACATCATCAGTACCGAAATTATAGGCGACGTTCAAGGCAAAAAAGTGCTGATTGCAGATGACATTTGTGATGGCGGTCGTACATTCATTGAATTGGCAAAAGTCCTTAGAGCTAAAGGTGCCATCGAAATATCATTGTTTATTACCCACGGTATTTTCTCAAAAGGCCTAGCTGTTTTTGAAGGGTTAATCGATACGATTTACACCACAGATTCGTTTAAACCCGCAGCAGAGTTTACACAAAGTAAAAACATTAATTTACACATCATCGAGATGTAAGGAAACCCTCATGACTATTACAGCAGCAAGTATGCAAAAAGATGTTTATAAAGAATTTCATAGCCGTGCTTATCATCCAGATGTCACTGAAGTGTATGCAAACTTTACTTCAAGAAGCGGTAAGTTAAGTAATGTTGAGAATAACGACAAAGTCGCGTTTGTGGGTTTACAGTACTTTATTAAAAGCTATTTACAGGACGAATGGACTGAGTTTTTTAACGTGGATAAAGCCTCTGCCGTTGCTAACCATAAGCGCATTTTAAGTGCAATGTTAGGTTATCCTGTTAATGTTAAATACTTAGAAAACTTACACGATTTAGGTTATTTACCACTCAAAATTAAAGCGTTACCAGAAGGTTCGCTAGTTCCTTACTTGGTTCCACCGATCACAGTTGTCAATACTAAAGAGGGTTTTCAGTGGTTAACTAACATGATTGAAACTGTGTTGAGCTGTGAAAACTGGCCAATTCAAACAAGTGCAACAACGTCAGTTGCCTATTTGAAAGTATTCAAAGAGTTTGCAGAAAAAACCGGGTTACCAATGGATTTTGTGCCTTTTCAGGGGCATGACTTCAGCTTTAGAGGCATGTTTGGTAAACAAGCTGCGGCAATGAGTGGTTTTGGCCATTTGGCGTCAGGTCTCGTTGGAACCGATACGATTCCCGCCGTACTATTTGCAGAAAAGTATTATGGTGCCAATGTGGATGCTGAGCTAGTGGGGTGTTCAGTTGATGCCACGGAGCATTCGGTGACATGCTCTTGGATCATGGAAGGTGAGATAGCGTTTTTTAGATATTTAATGAGAGAACAATCTCCTAAAGGTATATTGAGTGTCGTGTCAGACACTTGGGACTTTTGGACGTTAGTCACTGAGTATCTACCGCAATTAAAACAAGAGATTATGGCTCGTGAAGGTACCTTAGTTATTCGTCCTGACTCTGGTGATCCAGTAAAAATTCTGACCGGATATAAAGTCTCTCCAGTATCTGATTATGCAGAATTGTTTAACAGTCAGAATGAGGCTGAAAAAGATGCTAATACCAACGGTTATGAAGCTTATCGTTGGAATGGGGAGTATTTTGGTTTTGAAGAAGAGCAAACCATTAGTTTAATGGACTTTGAAGTCAAAGGGCTTATTGAGTGTCTTTGGGATATTTTTGGTGGCACCACTACAGACAAAGGTTTTAAGTTACTTGATGAGCATATTGGTGCCATTTATGGCGATGCAATTACTCTACCGCGCCAACGTCAGATATTACAGCGTTTAATGGATAAAGGCTTTGCGTCTAAAGTGGTTTTAGGAATTGGTTCTTATAGCTACCAGTATGTCACCCGTGATACCCATGGTTCAGCAGTTAAAGCTACTAGTGTGGTTAAAAACGGTGAGCGAGTGGCGATATTTAAAGATCCTAAAACAGATACTAAGAAAAAATCTGCTAAAGGATTACTCAAAATCGAGCGAGTTAATGGTGAGTTTGTATTGTTTGATGATGTTACTGAGCTCGAAGAATCTCAAGGTTTACTTGACGTGGTTTTTGAAAATGGACAACTAGTTAAAGAAACGACTCTAGCGCAAATACGAGAAATGATTAATAGCCAGATTTCATGCTAAATTAACTATCGCGTCGTAGCCTATGGTTAACAGGCACACAGACAAAAATAGAAACCTATTTACAGATCAGTAAGTAGGTTTTTTTTAACCCGAGCTTGTATATGTAAACTTTCATATATACACTTAGTCGTATATTTTTACTTCTTGTTTATCCGTTATGAAAAAGAAAAGTGTACTGTTTCTATGTACTGGCAATTCGGCGCGTTCGCAAATGGCTGAGGCGTTGTTACGCAATAAAGCGGCTGATCAATTTGATGTGTTCAGTGCCGGGACATCGCCAGAGCAAGTCGATGTTCGAACTATTGAGGCTATTACTCGCTTTGGTATTGATGCGGGTGATTTAGTGTCTAAGCACTTGCAGACTTTTGCTGGCAAAGACTTCGATTATGTTATTACCCTTTGCGAAAAAGCTAATAATGAATGTCGTAGTTACCCTGGTGCAGGTAAACAATTGGCATGGGATTTCCCTGATCCTAAAACCCGTACAGGTAATCATCCATTTTCAAGCACCATGACCGAGCTTAACAATCGTTTGTCGATGTTTTTGCTGGTGGAAAATAAAGTCACTTCCGAGGCCTCGAATGAGATTATCATCGAGACAAAAATCGAAGATCGCAATCAATCTGCCCCAGAACGATTAATCGATTTCGATCCCATTACATTTTATAAATGCCTTACCGATGACATTCGCCTAAAAAGCTTAATGCTGACCCATTACCACGGTGAATTGTGTGTGTGCGAGCTGATGGAAGCGCTAAATGAAGAAAGCCAACCAAAAGTCTCGCGCAATTTAGCCTTGTTAAAAAAGGCTGCGATTATTAGCGACAGAAAACACGGTCAGTGGGTGTTTTATCGCATCAATCCTAACTTACCTCTATGGGCCAAATCAGTAATAGCAGAAACCACTGAAAACAATCTTGGGTTGATTATGTCGCCATTAGAGCGGTTAGACATCATGCAAAATAGACCGAACAAGGTGAGTTTTTGTCGTTAATGCTGTGTTGTAAAAAATATTATTAATATTTTTGTGTTGTACCCTCATTGTTTGGAGTCTTGTTATGGGCATGTTTGAACGGTTTTTATCGGTATGGGTTGGTTTAAGTATGTTGGCCGGAGTGTTGTTAGGTTTATGGCAGCCAGATATCTTTCAAGCTATAGCAAACCTTGAAATCGCCCACGTTAACTTGGTTGTTGCGGTATTTATTTGGGTGATGATTTACCCAATGATGGTGCAAATTGATTTTTCGGCAATGAAAGATGTGGGTAAAAACCCTAAGGGATTATTGCTGACCGTGGTTATTAATTGGTTAATTAAACCCTTTACCATGGCGGCATTAGGATGGCTGTTTTTTAAGGTGTTGTTTGCCGATTTGGTCGACCCTGCATCTGCACAAGAGTATATCGCAGGGATGATTTTATTAGGTGTTGCGCCATGTACTGCGATGGTTTTTGTGTGGTCACAACTAACCAAAGGAGATGCTAATTACACCTTGGTGCAAGTGTCGGTTAATGATGTGATTATGATTTTTGCCTTTGCGCCAATTACCGCATTATTACTGGGCGTGAGCGATATTCAGGTGCCATGGGAAACCTTGCTTATTTCGGTACTACTGTATGTGTTGTTACCGCTATTGGCCGGAGTGACAACACGTTACTTGCTTAATCGCCGCCATGGATTAGCCGCAGTTAACTCATTTTTGGCCACCTTAAAACCATGGTCGATTATCGGCTTACTGGCCACTGTGGTGTTGTTGTTTGGTTTTCAAGCTGAAGTCATTGTGTCTGATCCGCAAACCATTGGCTTGATAGCTGTGCCTTTGATTATTCAAACTTACGGTATTTTTATTATTGCGTATATAGCAGCTAAATGGCTGAAATTATCCCATAACATTGCCGCTCCAGCTTGTTTAATTGGCACCTCTAACTTTTTTGAACTGGCGGTGGCCGTGGCGATATCGCTATTTGGGCTGCACTCAGGAGCCGCGTTGGCTACAGTGGTTGGGGTATTAGTTGAAGTGCCGGTGATGTTATCGCTAGTAGCCATTATTAATCGAACTCAACATTGGTTTAATCACTGATTTAGTCGCTTTGTGAGTTCAGTTTTATGAGCCAATTTGTTGAAAGCGTTTTTTAAGTTACTTTTTGGAGTTAACCATGCAACCTCATCCTTATGATGTTTTAACGTTAGATAATGGCGCCAAACTGATTTTTACTCCGTGCCCTGGTACCAAAGATGAAGCTGTATCTGCGTCAGTTGCTACATTGAAGGCGGCAGGTACAAAAATGCTAGTCACCTTGATGTTCGATGATGAAATCGTACGCAATGCAGCAGAATATTTACCTGCAGAATGTACCAAACAAGCCATTACATGGGTGCAATTGCCCATTGCTGACGATGCCGCGCCAGGGCAAGAGTTTGAAACCCAGTGGTTAGCCCATAAAACCCAGATTATTGAATTGTTAAATAACCAAGGCATTATTGCAGTGCATTGCAAAGGCGGTTCGGGCCGCACTGGATTGGTGATTGGTCTGATATTAGTCAGCTTAGGCTGGCCTAAAGATAAAGTCATTAATGCAGTACAAGCATTGCGGCCCAAGGCGCTAGTTAATCCAGTTCAGCGTGAATATTTTGATGCATTTAATGGTTAGCATGTAGTGATTAACCTTTGAAACGATAACTTAACAATGAGAGCAAGCTCAGGACACCATTATGACGATAAAAATAGGTATTAACGGTTTTGGCCGTATGGGACGTTTATCAATGCGCGCGGCATATGATTGGGACGATGTTGAAATTGTGCATATTAACGATCCTGCTGGTGATGCAGCCACGCTGGCGCACTTAATGACCTTTGATTCAGTCCATGGTCGTTGGCATCATGAGGCGACCCATAATGGTGATGCCATTGTGATTAACGGTAAAGCCATTCCTTGCAGCCGTAATGTCGCTACCCAAGACACTGACTGGTCAAAATGTGATGTGGTGATTGAGGCCTCTGGCAAGATAAAAACCAAAGCCTTGCTACAAGTTTACTTAGATCAAGGTGTAAAACGGGTTGTGGTGACTGCGCCAGTAAAAGAAGACGGCGTGCTCAATATTGTAATGGGCGTTAACGATGATTTATACGACAAAGCCATCCATCCCATCGTGACGGCAGCATCGTGTACCACCAACTGTTTAGCACCAGTAGTAAAAGTGATTCATGAAAAGATAGGTATTAAGCATGGCTCAATGACTACGATCCACGATATTACCAATACTCAAACTATTCTAGATGCCCCCCACAAAGACTTACGTCGTGCCCGTGCGTGTGGCATTAGTTTGATACCCACTACGACGGGTTCGGCTACCGCAATTACTCATATATTCCCAGAGCTAAAAGGTAAGTTAAATGGTCATGCGATACGGGTACCGTTAGCCAATGCGTCACTCACCGATTGCGTATTTGAAGTGACTCGTGGAACAACGGTTGAAGAAGTAAACCAACTATTGAAGCAAGCAGCTGATACTGAACTGCAGGGCATCATGGGTTATGAAGAACGCCCATTAGTGTCGGTAGATTATAAAACCGACCCACGCTCAAGCATTATCGATGCGTTGTCGACCATGGTGGTGAATGATACCCAAGTGAAACTGTATGTGTGGTACGACAACGAGTGGGGATACGCTAATCGTACCGCTGAGCTCGCCCGCAAAGTCGGCTTAGCAGACAAGGAATAAGCTTCATGGGGCTGGATACATTGCGTACCTTATCACCATCGATAAAACAGTACTTATTGATTACCGGTAATTACTGGGCATTTACCTTAACCGATGGCGCTTTGCGTATGCTGGTGGTGTTGTATTTCCACCAATTGGGTTACAGCCCGTTAAATATTGCGATGTTGTTTTTGTTTTATGAGATTTTTGGTGTCGTGACTAATCTTGTTGGTGGTTGGTTAGGCGCACGGCTTGGCCTAAATAACACTATGAATATTGGCTTAGGCCTACAAATAGTGGCACTAGTTATGCTAACTGTATCTGCTGACATGCTAACCGTCATGTACGTTATGGCTGCTCAGGCGCTGTCGGGCATCGCCAAAGATTTGAATAAAATGAGCGCCAAAAGCGCCATTAAAACCTTAGTGCCCGCAGATGCAGAAGGTAAGCTTTACCAATGGGTTGCGTTGTTAACGGGCTCTAAAAATGCCTTAAAAGGAGTGGGATTCTTTTTAGGTGGTGTGTTACTCACAAGCCTAGGGTTTAGAGGCGCCATTATTTTAATGGCCACGTTATTAGGCATTGTATGGTTATGTAGTTTAGTGACCTTAAAAGATGATTTAGGCAAAGCGAAAAACAAACCCAAATTCAAAGACATTTTTTCTAAAAGTCAGGCAATTAATTTATTGTCGGCGGCGCGGATGTTTTTGTTTGGCGCAAGAGATGTATGGTTTGTGGTGGCATTACCGGTATTTTTAGCCACAACTTTTGGCTGGGATCATTGGTGGGTTGGTAGCTTTATGGCTAGCTGGGTGATTGGTTATGGTGTGGTGCAATCCATTGCACCTTATTTCACCGGTAAACGACAGGGAAAAGTGCCGAGCGGCCGAGCTGCTTTTACATGGGCAACTTATTTACTACTCATTCCTGCCGCGATTGCAGTCGCACTACATGCCGATTTTTATGTGCTAGAAAGTGTCGTCATCGGTTTATTAATGTTTGGCGCGGTGTTTGCGATTAACTCATCACTGCATAGCTACTTAATTGTTAGCTATGCTGGCAGTGATGGCGTGTCACTGGATGTGGGCTTTTACTATATGGCCAATGCCATGGGAAGGTTGATTGGAACGATACTGTCAGGTTGGGTCTATCAAGCCTATGGCTTAGAAGCTTGTTTATGGATATCGAGTGGTTTTATAGCTCTTGCTGCCTTAATTTCACTTAAGTTGCCTCATAAAAAGTAAACCATTACTACCACTAAATGCATTTTTGTTTACATATCGATATTTTGTTATCTAACCGTGATAGCCTGAAACTCTTACCGTATCATCGGTAAAAATTGCCTGTTCGCCTATGGCTTCTTCATTATTTTTTTTCTTACCTTAAATTTAAAACGTCTGTAAATCATGGTTTTATAGTTTTTTGTTGAAGTTGGCATGATGCTAGCTTTAACTAATACATAGTCGTGGTGTGAATCGTTAATTTTTACGATAGAGATAAGATATTTGTTTCAATCGTCAGCGTAAATTCAACGCACATCACAATGTAAACCGTACACCAAGGAGGTTTTTATGTTGGGCTGGACATTAATGTTTTTAGTGATAGCCGTTATAGCGGGTCTATTGGGGTTTACTGGTATTGCTGGTGCAGCAGCAGGTATCGCGAAAATTATTTTCTTTATTTTTATTGTGTTGCTAGTGATTTCGTTAGTAGCCAATGCGATTAGAGGCAAAGCTCCCCGAGGATAGTATTAACCCCTTACCTTAATCTAAGTTGAGGCTGCTTAAACAAGTTTATACGATTACAACCATCATCCAGGAGATGAATATGAATTTATTAAAACTACTGACAATGGCAAGTTTAATGGTGTTTTTAACGGCCGGTTTATCAGCATGTTCAGATAACAAAGCTGAAAATGCAGGTGAGAAAGTGGATGAAATGATCCAAGATGCCGGTAATGCAGTTGAAGATACATGTGAAGATGTTAAAGAAGGTATGAAAGCAGAAGATCCAGACTGCTAAGCATTATACCAATCACATTAACTATTTTATTTGTTTAAGTCGTTAAGTTTTACAACTCAAAATGCATTGTTCTAGGTAGAGTAACTCCATTTAAACCAATGTAAGTCGAAGTTGAATGTTTGACTGACAGCGACGTAATGACCAGATAGTTATTAAGATAAGTATTAGCCTAAGCAGCACACATGTGCTGCTTTTTTTACAACAGGAGGACCACAATGCTAACCCGTATTCATATTAAATATTACTATACTGTTGGCGCATTATTGGCTTTGTGCTTATCTGTGGCGCTTCCTTATGTGTTACTTAAGGTTATTTTTGCTTGGATTGCATTATCTTTAGGGCTGGTGAGTTCAGCTTATTGGTTTAATAGCGCAGGCATTTTCCGAAAAAGCCAAGATGGCAGCATTCCTTGGTATATAAGTTGGAGTTTTGTTCCCTTTTTAATGGGGTGCCAGCTGTATAACGCCTGGGCAAGAAAGCACGACAAAGTGCCCGTAATCCAAAAAATAGATAAGCAGTTGTATTTAGCCTGCCGATTGTTTCCCAGTGATATTGACCGACTTAAGCATGAAAAAATTGATGCAATTTTGGATGTTACTGCCGAATTTGACGCATTAGAGTGGACCTTGTTTGATGAAAATATTGGCTATTTAAATATTCCCATATTAGATCACAGCGTACCGACTGTCGCGCAGTTAAATCAAGCCATTAATTGGTTACACACTCAAGTCAGTAATGGTAAAAATGTAGTAGTGCATTGCGCGCTAGGCCGGGGGCGTTCGGTGTTGGTATTAGCGGCTTATTTAGTCTGCCGTGAGAGAAATCGTAATGTTAATGATGTGCTTAAATCCATCAATAGTATCCGCCAAACGGCACGGTTAAATAAATGGCAGTTGGCCGCTATAGAAAAAATGCATAGTCAGCAACAAATTAATATTCACAAACGTGCTTGGTTGATTGTTAACCCAGTGTCTGGTGGTGGTAAATGGCATGATGAAGCAGACCATATTACCCAAACCTTGACGGATTACTTTCAGCTTGAAGTGCTGTATACCGCCAAAGATAAGTCTGCAGTGCAATTAGCCAAACAAGCTAAACAAAAGGGCGCAGATATTATAGTTGCCTGTGGTGGCGATGGTACGGTTAACGAGGTGGCATCAGTGATTGTTGATACCGATATTTTCTTAGGTATTATTCCGATGGGAACCACCAATGCACTAAGTCATACTTTGTTTGGCGCCGCCAGTAAATTGGTGCCGGTATCGCAAGCGCTTGATATTTTGATTCAAGGTTATTCACAACGTGTTGATACTGCTACATGTAATGATGAGTTGATGTTGTTGCTGGTGGGGCTAGGCTTTGAACAAAAAATGATAGCGAAGGCTGATCGTGACCAAAAAGATGCCCTAGGACAATTAGCCTACCTTAATGGTTTGTGGGCGGCGGTAGGCGAAAACCAGCCATTGTCGATAAGAGTGCAGATCGATGGTGGCGATATTAAAGTGATTAACACCACTAGCCTAGTGATAGCCAATGCTGCGCCATTTACCAGCTTGTTAGCGCTAGGTAATGGCGAGCCCAATATTACCGATGGCTTGTTAGATATTACCTGGATTGAATCGAGTGAGACATCGCCACAACAGTTATTGAGTATGACCGAGTTGCTATTTGCAGGCTTAACTGGAGAACGTGAAGATAATCAACAGAGTCAAATTCATCATGAGCAAGCAAAAAAAATCTACTTAAACACAGATTCGTCTTGCCAATATGTGATCGATGGTGAGTTATTTGAATCAGAAGATTTGTGTATTAAAGTCAAACCCAGGTCATTAAATGTGCTTGTGCCAGAAGCGAGCAAACACGTTTAATGAATGGGCGTTTAATGACGCTATGGTTCGTCTGAACCGGTTTGGTCTTCGTATTTACTGAGTTTGTTGTAAAGGGTTTTGACGCTAATACCTAGCTGTTTGGCAGTATCATTTTTATTGCCCAATGAGTTGTCGAGCGCTTGATAAATAGCTACTTTTTCAAGTTCATCTAAGCGCATACCAGCAGGTATTTGTACGTCGTCAGCTAAAGGCTCAGTTGATGGTTCCAGAGGTGTCACCGTGATATGACTTGGTAAAATAGTATCTTCTGCCAAAATATATGCACGTTCTATTGCGTGTTTTAGTTCGCGAACATTTCCGGGCCATTTTTGTTGTTGGATAAGTTTAATCGCATCATCTGAAAAGGTTTTAGTCAGTTTTTCAGCAGTATTTCGGTAGGCTAAAAAATGTTGTGCTAGGCCACTGATGTCATTGCTACGATCGCGTAATGGTGGCACTAGGATAGGGAAATGCGCTAAACGAAAATATAAATCTTCGCGGAAACGCCCAGCATCAATAGCGTCAGCTGGATCGCGATTGGTGGCAGCAACAATGCGAACATTGGCTTTTTTAAGCTGTTGTGAGCCGACAGAGCGATATTCATTGTTTTCGAGTACGCGTAACAATTTTACTTGATGTTCTAGCGGCATTTCGGTGACTTCATCAAGAAATAAGGTACCGCCTTCTGCTTGCTCGAATACACCACGGTGATCACGATGAGCACCGGTAAAAGCGCCTTTTACATGGCCAAACAGCTCACTGTCGACCAGTTCAGGGCTTAATGCACCACAGTTAATGGCGATAAATGGTTGGTTGATTCGGTGACTGGCCAGGTGAATGGTGTTGGCTACAAGCTCTTTACCCGCACCGCTTTCACCGACAATAAGTACGTTGCTTTCGGTTACGGCAACTTTACGAATAGTACGATACAACTTGTGCATTGCCCGCGATGAGCCAACCAACAAACCGTATTGGTCTAGTTCACTAGAAAATGGCTGTTGTTGTTTTGTCGATTGTGACTGCAAGTCTTGGGCAAAGTCTTCTAAGGTGTCGTTGATTGCGTCGGCATCGTAAGGCTGACGAAAATGATAACCAGCGCTTTTTGACATTAAGTAATCTAAGTTAGGATTCGGTTTACCTTCGCTTAAGAAGATGAACTCAATATCAGACATTAACGCACTGTCAGTTAACTCTGCGTATTCTAGTTGGCTTAACTGCGATAATTCAATAATAGCAACGTCTATCGAGTTACTGTGCAGCTGGTCTAACCAGGGCTGGTCAACTGAACTAGCAATCTTATTAAAGTGCTGGCAACTCGGTAAGGCCAGGAGCCGTGCTTCACCTTCTTGACGACGGTGTAAATGATAAAAAAGTGTTGGACGTGGCATACCGATTCACTCCCTGTGGTGTTAAGTCTAATGTTTACCAGTGATGTCGTGTTGACAATCACCAGTGATCATTCCGTGTAATTAGGTAATTAACTCAGACCCGGACAAATTATAATAACTTTAACTATTAGAAGGTTAATTAATTTTTGCCCATGTGCATGGGGTGTTCATGGTTTAGTTTTTGCTTAATAAGGTGTGCTGTACCCGTATATGTTACACAACCCATCCAACAAAGTGCCAGTAAAATTATCCAATGCAGGAGGATTTACGTTGAAATCATTTACTCGAGAAGAACAGGTTGAGTCCGATGTATGGCTATTACATGAGGCAATTGATTTATGCCAGGAAGGGCAACAATTTTATACCCAAGCTACATTAGGAGCTGACGATTACAACATCAAACGGATTTTTATCCGCATGGCCGACATTAGAAAATGCATGCTGGATCGTTTAACTCCTTTGTTTAGCGTGGTGCGAACAAGCCAAGCAAGGCCAATAGATAGTCAAACTTACCATCAACAATCCTCACATCGACACTATGCTAAGGCTGAGCAGGTTATACAGCATAAGCCGTTACCCCAAGCGATAGCGGTATTGGTTGAAACCGAACAACAGGTCTTGGCTCATTTAAAGCAAACGGCTAGAAAAACTAAAAACCAGCGTGTTGCTAGCCAACTTGCCGAAGGTATTGCTTGGCTGCAAATGAGCTGTGACACCATGAAAAACCTCTCTTTTGCTCATACTTAGCCATCGGCGACACAGAAAGCGTGTTTTAATGGATGTTAATTTGTGGCTGGCGTGTGTTTACCTGACTGACAGCATAATAGTACGGCATTAGTCATCTGTTCATTCTCTGGAGGGGTCATTTAATGCTAGATCAGGCTATTCCGCGAATGCAATTGAGAGTCATTAATTCTCATCGCAACGATGAAAAATTTACCTAGCGTCGGTAAAAAAGTCCGATATTGTCATCTATCAGTAAGATGACAATAACCATGAATACTTGTTAATTCATTATTAACAGATGCTTATAACAATTGGCATGGTTCACGCATTGTATTCCTTGAGATTAACAACGGAGGAAAACTTTATGAACAAGACCACATTATCTGTAGTAATGAGCATTATGTTAGGTTCAATGGCATTCGGTGCAAATGCAGCACAAGATTGGCAAGATGATGCAAAAGATGCGTGGATCGATGGTAAAGCTGAAACAACACTTTTGTTAAATGCAAATCTGAACTCATTTGATATTAATACCGACGTGCATGATGGCAACGTGACCCTAACAGGTAAAGTTAACAGCAGTGTTGATAAGTCACTTGCTGGAGAGTTAATTAGAAGCTTAGATGGCGTGAAAGACGTTAACAATGAGCTTTCGGTGATGAAGCAGTACAGTGATGAAGACAGCAAGGATTTAAGTGACTCACTCACAGATTCGAAAGTTGCTACCGTAGTGAAAACCCGATTATTATTCTCTGCTGACGTGTCAGGTTCCGATATTAACGTCGATGTCGCTAATGGCGTAGTGACATTAAAAGGCACAGTGTCGAGTGATGCAGAACGTGATTTAGCCTTAGCCATCGCTAAAAACACCGATGACGTAAAAGATGTAGTCGATGAGTTACGTGTAACAGGATAATCTATTCGGTTATACTCAAACCAGCCTTTGGGCTGGTTTTTTTATGCCTAAAAAGCATGTGTAGCACTTAATACCAATCTCATTAAATATCTGATCAGTTCAGAGTCTCTCAGGTTTTTTAATTCAAGGCGCATTGATGTAGAAATGGCTGTTCCCTTTTAAATCGATGCAACACAGAAGTGGAATACCTGAGAGACTCCATTCTGGCGGGTTTCAAAGTACTTTATGCTGCGTTAGATGTTTTCAAAATAGAATCACTATTCGCTTCAATCATCTGCCTTGCCTACAGTACTTTGAACTCCCGCTGAAAGATCACATATTTAATAGGATTGGTATAACTTATGGATGCATTTTTCTGTGACAAACCATGTGATAAAACCGCTGTTAAATGTCATGCCGTGGTTGGCTTTGGCTAATGTGTTGTGCCAAGCGCAAACCGATAAAGAAGTGGATCCTCTCAAGCAATATGAAGCCCAAAAACGTTGTGAACAGCTGGTAGATGAACATATGGACAATAGCTATCATGATGAGCGTGATGAAAATATGCAGTTATTGAAACAGTCGATAGCCAATAATACCCATACTGATTAATTCCGTTTCACTTCTGATGGTACAAGCAACTGCTTATCCATCATATTGACAGTCTTATTCGTTCTGGATTGTGTAGGTTTTTTCGGTATAAAAAACTGATTGATGTTAATGGCATTTAGGTTGAATACCTTGTGTGGATGAAACTGTATTTAATGCCGTTGTATTGATTGGCGTGGTTTGCTCCAAGGTCTATGACTCAGTTAATGCTCTCAATAATTCCCATTTGGATTGTGTATACAATAGTGTATATAGATGAGTTGATCCCGAAGTGGAGTATTGATGGGGCAATTTTGTAGGATAATTTACAGATAAACGCGTATGTTTTTGATTATGAGCAACTAAAGTTAGCCGACTGGTCTATTCTTAGTTATCCTATCACTAAAAAAGGAAGGCTAAATGAATAAAAGTGCAGCGAGTAGACTGTCAATATGCGTCGTAGGTGAAAAGCTTTTTGCGTTACACGGTTATAGTGCAGTGGGGATTAAATTGATTCTCGACGAAGTGGGTATTCCTAAAGGTTCTTTTTATCATTACTTTGCCAGTAAAGAAGCATTTGCCACAGCCGTGGCCGAACATTATTTCCAGCAACGTATTCAACCTATCGCTATCGATTCAAGCGTAAACTTTAAAACCAATTTATCTACTGTGCTAAATGGATATCATCAACTCATTGACGAGCTGTTTAGTGGCAGTGAACCACGCGGCTGCTTGATGGGTAACTTGATGGTAGAGGTCAGTAGTCAGTCGCCGCAACTGCATCAAACCTTGAATCAGCTTTATGATCAATGGATCGGCCTATTGAGTGCACTTATTCAACAAGGGCAGCAACAAGGGCATATTCGTGCGGACTTACCGGCATCAACGTTAGCGAGTGTTTTTTGGTCAAATTGGCAAGGAACTATGCTACGCTGCCAAATTAAAATCGATAAAATGGCAGCTAAACGGGCTTTAGTGCAGTGCATACAAATGATGACTCGTTAACGCTAAGCGGTGCGGCGGTTATTTTTATTGTGTATTGCGGCAAAAATATTTATATTTCGGATGATTTTTCGGGGTTTGGAGTGGGTTGAATTGGCTAAAAGATTATTGTTTAGTTGTTTAGTGCTGTTGTTATCTGCATGTGCGTCTTCGCCTGCTGTGGTTATCGCGTCTAAGCCCGTGGTGGTTCCTCCCATGCTTAAGCCAGAACCACCTAAGTGGAGTGAGTCAAACCTACTGAGTTTTCATAATCAATGGAAAGGCACTCCATATCGTTTAGGTGGCCTGAGTAGAAATGGCGTAGATTGTTCAGGGTTTGTGTATTTGGCCTACTTGAATATTGTTGGCGACAAGTTACCTCGTACCGTGAACTCGCAACGTATTTTAGGTAAAGAAATACCGCGTAATCAGTTAAAAACTGGCGATCTCGTTTTTTTCAAAACCACCCGAACCGTTCGTCATGTCGGTATTTACATGGGCAATGACCGTTTTTTACATGCCTCGACTAAAAAAGGGGTAAAAATTTCGAGTTTGAATAATATCTATTGGAAACCTCGTTTTTGGTTTGCAAAACGCTTAAAAAACCCAACTGCTGAGCAAAATATGTCGATCGCTAGTCTTGTTGATCATGTTCAACAGCAAGACGATTTATAATTTGGCAGCAGTTTAACTAGCTGGTGCCGTTTTTCGCTTAAACGCTAGGCCAGTATCTGAAATTCAGATTTGATGTTCTACCGCCTAGCGTCAGTATATTCATGTTATTTATAGCTATTTTAGGCTAACGCCACGACATAAACGGACCCACTATGCCAGACTCCAAGCATTGGACCTTAAAAAGTATTGCCAAAGAATTAGGTGTGTCGAATGCGACGGTATCTAATGCGTTTAATCGTCCAGATCAGTTGTCGGAAAAACGTCGAATAGACATTCTAGCTGCCTGTAACGAGCTCGGATATTTTGGACCGAATAAAGCAGCGCAATCTTTAAGGCGTGGCAAATTTGATACGGTAGCATTAGTGTTGTCGGACAGTATTGAATACATGGTGTCTGATCCCGTGGCCAGTAAGTTTATGAAAGGCGTTGCGGCAGTTTTTGAGCAACATAAAATTAATTTACTGTTGTTTTCTGGCAGTTCTGACAATGTGAATGGCGTAAATGATTTTGTCGATGGTTTTATTTGTTATGGCCGTCCTCGCAACCGTTTATTGGCCGAGCAATTAAAAAAAATCCGTAAAAAAGTAGTCACTGTCGACTTTAATATTCATCGTAGTGCTTCGGTGAGTATCGATAATAAAGCCGGTGCCTATGAAGTGGCTAAATTGGCAATTCAATCTGAGCAAGATCAGGTCGCAATTCTTGGATTACGCTTGCTCGACACTCACTTAACCTGCCGCGTGTATGATATTCATTCTATGGAAATCGACACTTCAGTAGCACATCAGCGTTTGCAAGGCTATTTGGATGCCATTGGTGATACTGGGGTTAAGCTTGGTGATGATCGCATTTGGAATATTCCTGAAAGTAATGCCGACTTTGCTGCTATAGCAGCCAAAGAAGCGCTTAATTGTGTACCGCGTCCGAATGTATTTTTGTGCATGAGTGACCTCATTGCCTTGAGTTTAATGCGCGAGGCAATCCAACAAGGTTTGCGGATCCCTGAAGATATTCGAGTGGTGGGTTTTGATGGTATTGATGAAGGCTCACGAGCTATCCCGCCGCTGACAACCGTGTTCCAGCATTCAGAACAAAAAGGCCGTAAAGCCGCAGAAATGTTTATTGCTGATGCCCATCATGCTGAAGTGTTAGGTTATGAACTTTCTCGTGGTGGTAGTTGTTGATGTAATATTGATGACCGGACAATTTTTGATACAAACAGTTTGATACAAACAGTTTGATACAAACATATCGAGACAAATATATCGAGACAATCAGATCGAGACAATCAGATCGAGACAATCAGATCGAGACAATCATATCGATATAAACAAGGCGCCTAATTAGGCGCCTTGTTTACGTTTAAGCTTACAACACTCGTAGATTATCCGCTGTGTTTAGCCAGTAAATCAGTCAGTACAATGTGAGTCGATTGCTGGGCTTCAACGATGTTGATATGGGCTTCTTTGGTGGCAAAATTAACGCTTAACTTGGCTGAACTGTCGCCATGCACCCAACAAAGATCTAACTGATTAGCCTGGTTTGTCATGGTGAACTCACCATTAAAGGCATCGACGTTATTACGTAGAGTAATCAGCTCACATAGCGCTTTAACAACCGGTTTTTGCATGGCAGTTTGAATGTCGCTTACCTGTAGATAAGGGCGGTTAATGTCGCGACCTACTTGAGTTTGATTCAGTAACTCCATAGCATTAGGCACTGCCAGTAAACCGGTGTAATACACCTGCGGAATACCTGGAGCAAAAAATTGCACGCTTCGAGCGATTAAATAATCAATGTCATTTTGGCCAAGTGCATCGTAGTAGGTGCAATTAACTTGGTATAGGTCAACATTGCTGGCTGCTGCGCCCGTTGCTTGCAGGCTTTCACCTTTGCTATTGCTATGGATGCGATTAACTAAGTTATCAATTTCTGCCGCTGTTAATAAACCTGCTTTATTGCCGACCGGGCCAGCGTCAATAATGCCAATACCGTCATGAGTATCTAATACCGTGACACAGTTGCGTGGGGCAATGGATAGCCAATGGCTTAATGCACTGGCATCTTGGCTAAATAAGCTGTGGAGAATCAATGGCGGCAGCGCAAAGTCGTACACCATGTCTACGCGCTTAGCGATATCGAGCTGGGTCATGTAATGCGAGTGAATTTCGGCAAGGGTGGTCATGCCTAGGCTGTTGGCTTTTTTGGCTAACTCATCGACAAATTCAAATGATTCTTCAATCATAAAACAGCTAGTGCCTGGTTTTTTAATGGCATAACCCGCAGCGTCAAGACGAATAAGATCGACTTTGCTTTCATGAAAACGCGTTAGCACCTTGTTTAAATGTGCCTGACCTGCAGCGGTATGCACATTAATATCAATTTGATTTGAGGTAAAAGTCGTCCAAAACTCGGCTTGTGTACCGTCGGCGAGTTTATAGGTGGTGAAACAACTCCCCGGACGTGGGCGATATATTTTAGCTTGGTTTTCTGCGCTTAAACCGTCTGGGAATACACTATCTTTGGTTAAAAATAAATCCCAGTAAGCAGAGTTTTTGCCGTTAGCAAGCACGTCTTGAAACTCGGTAGACTCTGCTGACATGTGGTTAACGATTAAGTCGGCCATGATGTCGTATTGTTGGCCAATCTGCTTTACGTCATTCCAATCACCAAGACGTTCATCTACCTTTGCATGGTCTATAGGGTCAAAGCCAGCATCGCTGCCGTCAATTGGATAGTAAAAAGGTAACAGATGTACGCCACCAAAGAGATCATGCAGTTCTGTGTCGAGAACCTGTTTGAGTCCTTTTAAGTCTGAGTGCGCTATACGATCTACGTAAGTGATCAGCTGAACATTATTTTTCATGTTGGTGACTCTTAAAGTAAGTATTTAAAAAAACTTAATCGATTAAGTTGTATATTTAACCAATATGAAACATTATTCAAGGGCTTTGTTTAAATATTGAATTCGTTTTCTGTGGGAGAAGACGAATGTGTCGCCATAAATAGACTGTGTGACCACAAAGAAAACATATAACAATAAGGTGAAAAGTATGGTTAACCATATGAAGAGTAATGAGAATAGTGGTAACACTAGGATAAGAATACTAACATATTTAATGTTTTTTATGTTCGCGATGACTTCTGATGCGGTGGGAGTGATTATTCCTGAGCTGATTAACACATTTGATTTATCGATGTCTCAAGCGAGTGCATTTCATTACATGCCAATGCTATTTATCGCATTAAGTGGGCTATTTTTGGGTTTTCTGGCGGATAAGTTAGGCCGAAAAATAACAATTTTAATTGGCTTACTGCTGTTTGCGCTAGCCAGTTTTATGTTCGCATTAGGTGAGTCATTTTATTATTTTCTATGTTTATTGGCGTTAGTCGGTATTGCTATTGGGGTGTTCAAAACGGGTGCGCTAGGATTAATTGGTGATATTTCAACTAACTCAAAACAACACTCAAGTACCATGAATACCGTCGAAGGCTTTTTCGGTGTGGGTGCCATGGTCGGCCCGGCGATTGTCAGCTATTTATTGATAACAGGGGTGTCGTGGAAGTATCTGTATTTTGGTGCAGGGGTGTTTTGTTTAATATTATGTTGGTTAGCTTATAAGGCTGAATACCCGCAACTTAAGCGCTCATCTACTCAAGATATTAATCTAGCCAGTACGTTTAGCATGATGAGAAACCCTTATGCATTGGGCTACTCTTTAGCGATTGGGCTTTATGTTGCTACTGAAGTGGCCATTTATGTATGGATGCCGACGCTATTACTCAACTATGAAGGTGAGTTGGCATTAATCGCGACGTATGCACTAACAATCTTTTTCACATTACGGGCACTGGGACGTTTCTTAGGTGGCTGGATCCTCAATCGATACAGTTGGCAGCAAGTGATGTTTTGGTTCAGCCTAGCAATTAGCCTATGTTATTTAGGTGCAATGATGTATGGCATTTCTGCGGCGGTTATTTTATTGCCTTTATCAGGCTTGTTTATGTCAATGATGTATCCAACATTAAACTCTAAAGGGATCAGCTGTTTCCCGGTTGATCAGCACGGTTCGGTTGCTGGGGTTATTTTATTCTTTACTGCGCTTTCTGCTGCATTAGGTCCATTGTTGATGGGAGTGGTAGGCGACATATTTGGTCATGTTAAATACGGGTTTTATTTAGCAACCGGCTTTGCATTTATGTTGTGCTTATTGGCAGCCTACAATCTGCTTCGTGATCCGTCAGGGCATTTGTTGACCGCTGACGCTAAATAATGAACCTCTGCGATTATAAATATTTAATCTAATAAACATCTACTTAGACGATTTTTTAATCCTGTTAACGATAATTGAACATAAATTGTACTTGCAATTTACTGTTTAGTTGCTAACTTGTAACTTAATCGATTAAGTAAAGGCTTGAATTTAACTTTAACCTTAACCTTAACCTTTTGACTCGCTACTGAGCTAGTTTGGGGGCTTAGTTCGATTGATGAATATATTACTGATGTTGTTATGGGGAGATAAGACAACATCAATACACTCTATGTGGGGACATAAAAATGATAATAAGCACATCTAAAAAATTTGTATTGAGTACGCTAGCGGTGATGGTCAGTTCGAGCTTGTGGGCTGCTGAAGCAGATACTGCGGAAACCAAGAAAGACGCCATTGGCCTTGAGCGCATTGTGGTAACGGGTGTAGCCCGTGGTACACGTGTAATGGACTCGAGCGTGTCGGTGAGCAGTGTGTCGCCAGAAGATTTAGCGATTAGCTCACCTCGTTCATCAGCCGAAGCGTTCCGTATTATTCCGGGCATGAAGGTTGAATCGACTGGTGGTGAAGGTAACGCCAACATTGCGGTACGTGGTTTACCTGTTGCCTCTGGTGGAGCTAAATTCTTGCAAATTCAAGAAGATGGCTTACCTATTTTACAGTTTGGTGATATTGCATTTGGTAATGCGGATATTTTCTTACGTATTGATTCTACAACACAAACTATTGAATCAATCCGTGGCGGTTCAGCATCAACAGCTGCCAGTAATGCACCAGGCGGTATTATTAACGTCATCAGTAAAACTGGTACCAGTGATGCTGGCAGTATTTCATCTACTGTAGGCCTAGATTACGATACTTTGCGTACTGATTTTGAATACGGCACCAGCATTAATGACTCGATGCGTTTTCACATCGGTGGCTTTGTGCGCACCGGTGATGGCCCGCGTGACCCTGGTTACACCGCAAACAAGGGTGGCCAAATTAAAGCTAACTTAACCAAAGAGTTTGATTCTGGTTATGTGCGTTTATATGTAAAGCACTTAAATGATAAAAGCATTGGTTATTTGCCGATGCCAATGTATTCCGATGGCAGCTCAATACCTGGATTTGATGCTCAATCTGATACGGTTCATTCAGCTAACATGTTATCAACCCTACGCTTGGATGCTAACGGCAATATTAGCCGTGGTGATATGCGTGATGGTATGAATCCGATTGTTAACTCGGTGGGACTAGAAGCCTCATTTGATTTAGGTGACGATTGGTTAGTAGAAAACCGTTTCCGTATCTCGGATGTGAGCGGTAATTTTATGTCGTTAATGCCTGCCGAAGTGGCTAACAGTTCAAGTATTGCTAGCAGTATTGGCGGCGCAGGCTCGACACTTATTTATGCTAACGGTGCTAAAGCAGGCCAAGCCTTTGACAGTGACTTAGCAATGCGGGTGCACAGTTTTGATGTGACCATGAATGACTTTGGCTCTATCGTCAATGACATGAAATTAACCAAGACGTTTGACGATTCTAACGTCACTTTTGGTTTTTATACTGCTACACAAAATATCAATATGACGTGGATGTGGAACTCTTACTTAATGGAAGTGCAAGGTGATAATGCCGCACTTTTAGATGTGGTTGCCGCAGATGGTACGTCTTACTCTGATAATGGTTTATATGCTTATGGCGTGCCTTATTGGGGCAATTGTTGCCAACGTAATTATGATTCAGACTACACCATTAAAGCACCGTATATTGCTGCGTCATCTAAGTTTGGCGATTTATCGTTAGACGGTAGCGTGCGCTATGACTCTGGCGATGCCAGTGGTTACTATGCGGGTAATGTGCAATCACAAGTGGACATGAACCGTGATGGGGTGATTTCTCAGCCTGAGTTAAGTGTGTCGTCAATTGATAATGCTAACCCACAGTTAGTGAATTATGACTGGGGATACTTATCTTACTCATTAGGTGCTAACTACCAAGTGTCTGAAGATTTAGCTGCATTTGGTCGTATCAGTCATGGTGGCCGTGCTAATGCTGACCGTTTATTATTTGGTAAGGTGAGTCCTGATGGTTCAGTTTCTGACGAAGACTCAGTGGATGAAGTAGACCAGTACGAAGTGGGTGTGAAGTATCGTTACGATAATATGTCGGTATTTGCGACAGCATTTTACTCTGAAACCGAAGAGCAAAACTTTGAAGCCACGAGCCAAATATTCTTTGACCGTAAATATGAAGCCAAAGGGATTGAGCTAGAAGGTGCTTACTACGTTGGCGATTTCGACTTCCGCGGTAACGTAACCTGGACCGATGCTGAAATTGTTAAAGATGCCCTTAACCCAGGCGTAATCGGCAACACACCACGTCGCCAAGCAGATTTTATTTACTCTCTAATGGGCCGTTATAACTTTGATAAAGGCTCTGTTGGGGTCAATTTGATTGGTACCACTGAGTCTTATGCTCAAGATAACAATGACCTAAGTTTTGATGGTTACACTCAAGTCAATGCGTTTGCGTCGTACCAGCTAACCGATATGTTATCGGTCGCGCTTAACGTCAATAACTTGTTTGATACTGTCGGTATTACCGAAGCTGAAGAAGGTTCGGTACCCGATAACAATATTATTCGTGCCAGAACCATTAACGGCCGTACAACCAGCGCTACCGTTAAGTACGAGTTTTAATCGTTTATTGTCATTGCCTTAGTTGTAATCAGCTAGTTTTAGTCAGCTAGTTGTAGTCATCTTATTTGCAATGGTATTAGTTGCATTAGTTTTAGAAATCCCTGTTAACAAGCCCATGCAAATGGGCTTTTTTTTGGACGTTTTATATGAGTACATTATTGAGTTTTGGTGAAGTATTAATTGATTTACTGCCAGTGGGCCATTCTGGTTTAGTGCACGAGCCTATCCCTGGCGGCGCGCCTGCCAATGTCGCTGTGGGTTACGCTAAATTAGGCGGTAAGAGCCATTTTGCTGGTGGCATTAGTGCTGACCATTATGGCGTGATGTTGCAAGATGCCTTGGCAGCACAAGGTGTGGATGTCAGTTGTTTAACAGTAGTGCCAGATGCTGCTACTGCCACCGTGTTAGTCAGTTTAGATGCTCAAGGGGAACGGTCGTTTAGCTTTAATCGGCAAAACACTGCCGACATGCTATACCGTGAAGCTGATTTTGATGCTATCGATTGGTCTCAAATTGATATTTTTCATCTTTGTTCAAATACATTTACTGAAAAGGCCATTTTCACTGCGAGTCTCTATGGTGCTAAAAAAGCGCATAAAGAACAAACGTTAGTCAGTTTTGATGTCAATTTGCGCTTGTCACTATGGCAAGACACTCGGCTGTTATCGGCTCGAGTAGAGCAATGTTTTGGTTACACACACCTGTTGAAAATGAGTAAAGAAGAAGCACTCTATTTGGCTCTGGAGCGTGGGGTATCATTTGACGATTATTTAGCATTCTGTATTGCGCAAGAGGTGAGGTTAATTTTGGTCACCAATGGTGCTGAGTCCGTTTTATGCCACAGTGCTGAGTTTTCCTTTGAGTTGCCGGTGCCTAAAATTGTGGCCATAGATACTACTGCCGCCGGAGATAGCTTTGTTGCGGGGTTCTTATTTGAACTCGGCCGTGATGAAGGATATTTTACTCCTGGGCCTTTAGTACAAAAATTGCTTAATCGAGTGAACGTTCAAACTGCTGCCGAGTTTGCAATTAAGTGTGGTGCGATAACGTGTACGACAAAAGGTGCTTTTCCTGCGCTGCCCGTTTTGGCACAAGTGCAATCGTGAATCAAATTTGTGTAAATGAGTTATTGAGCAATAAAAAAGAGGTCACCTTAGGTGACCTCTTTTTTATCATTGAATCAATAACGCGGTTAATCGTGCGTTATGGCCGATTCGGCTAACTCGGTTTTATTTTTGCCACGTTTTGCGAGGGCATAATAAAACAGTGGCGTTAAGATAAGGCCAAAAATAGTCACCCCAATCATGCCTGAGAATACTGCAACACCCATTGCTTGACGCATTTCTGAACCAGGTCCGCTAGAAAACACCATAGGTACCACACCCATAATGAAGGCTATCGAGGTCATTAAAATAGGCCGTAAACGTAAGCGTCCGGCTTCAAGTATGGCCTCTAATGGTTCCATGCCATCATCTTGTAACTCTTTGGCAAACTCAACAATTAGAATGGCATTTTTAGTTGCCAGCCCCACCAGTACAATTAACCCAATCTGGGTAAAGATATTGTTATCTCCACCGTAGATAAGTACCCCTGTTAATGCCGATAACAGTGTCATTGGGATAATCAGAATAATGGCTATTGGTAAGCTTAAACTTTCATATTGCGCGGCTAATACCATAAACACTAACAAGATAATTAATGGGTAAATATAGGCGCCCGCATTGCCTGCCAAAATTTGTTGGTAGGTGATCTCAGTCCACTCGTAGGTCATACCGTTAGGTAAGGTTTCAGCTAAAATCTTTTCAATTGCAGCTTGCGCCTCACCGCTACTAAATCCAGGTGCAGCACCACCATTTAATTCCGCAGTGGTAAAACCGTTGTAATGCATGACTCGGTCTGGACCAGATGAATTGGTGACATTAATAAATGAACCAATAGGCACCATTTCACCTTGGTTGTTACGTACTTTTAGTTGGGCAATTTGTTCAGGCGTTTGTCTAAACTGCTCATCTGCTTGTACGTTCACTTGATAAGTTCGGCCAAACTGGTTGAAGTCGTTGGCGTAAACCGAACCCATATAACCCTGCAGGGTGGAGAACAATTCGTCTAACGACACCGATTGCTGCTTGGCTTTAGTACGATCGATGTTTACTTCAAGTTGTGGCACATTGACTTGATAACTCGAGAATACTCCCGCTAGCTCTGGCGTTGCCCATGCTTTTTGCATCACTTGCATGGTCACTTTATACAACTCTTCGTAACCGTAGTTAGCACGGTCTTGAATTTGTAATCTAAAGCCACCAATGGTGCCTAAGCCTTGCACTGGCGGTGGCGGGAAAATCGCAATAAATGCGCCATTAATCGAGGCGAATTTTTGATTTAACGCGGCAGCAATAGCACCTGCTGATAATGATGGATCTTTGCGATCGGCAAAGTCATCCAGCGGGGTAAATAAAATGGCGCTGTTAGTACTATTGGTAAAGCCATTAATGCTTAAACCTGGGAAGGCTACAGCATGGGCGACACCAGGTTGCTCAAGTGCAATACGTGACATTTCTTTCACGATAGCTTCAGTGCGATCTAATGATGCAGCATCAGGTAGTTGGGCAAAGGCAATAAGATATTGTTTATCTTGCCCAGGCACATAACCTGTTGGGGTATTGGCAAACTGTAAGCCTGTTAAGCCGACTAAACCGATATACAAAATACCAATGACAGCACCAAAACGAATGATTTTCTTCACTAACCAGCCGTAACCGTTAGACATACGCGCAAACATGCGGTTAAACGGATTAAATAACCAACCGCCTAATAACTTATCCATACCGCGGGTAAGTGCGTCTTTTTTCTCGTGATGACCTTTAAGCAATAATGCCGATAAAGCAGGGCTAAGGGTTAACGAGTTAATTGCCGAAATAAAAGTGGAGATGGTAATGGTTAGCGCAAACTGTTTATAAAACTGTCCGGTTAAGCCTGACATAAATGCAGTAGGAATAAATACCGCCGCCAGTACCAATGTGGTGGCAATAATCGGACCGGTCACTTCTTTCATTGCCTTTTGAGTGGCAGCAACGGGCGATAATCCGTCTGAGATATTTCGCTCAACGTTTTCAACTACTACAATCGCATCATCGACCACGATACCAATCGCGAGCACTAAGCCAAACAGTGATAAGGCATTCAGCGAAAAGCCCATTAGGTGCATAAAGGCGAATGTACCCACAAGTGATACTGGAACCGCCACTAATGGAATAATGGATGCGCGCCACGTTTGTAAAAACAGCACTACCACTAATACAACCAGCAATAATGCTTCAACCAGTGTTTGTACCACAGCTTTAATTGAGCCACGCACGAACACGGTAGGATCATAAACGATGTCGTAGGTTAAGCCTTCTGGAAATGACTTAGACAACTCAGCCATTTTAGAACGAACATCATCAGATATTTGAATCGCGTTAGAACCCGAGGCCTGGAACACAGGTAATGCAGCCGCGTCTTTATTGTCTAACATTGAGCGTAGGGCGTAAGTCGATGCACCTAATTCAACCCGGGCAACATCTTTTAAACGAGTGATCTGACCTTGATCACCCACTTTAACAATAATGTCTTCGAACTCTTCAACGTTGGATAAACGGCCTTTAACGTTAATCAGTAATTGGAAATCACTGTCGCCACTAGGTTGCGCGCCTAAACTGCCGGCTGCGGCTTGTTGGTTTTGCTCACGAATAGCGGCAACAATATTGCTCGGTGATAATCCGATTGCCGCTACTTTATTAGGGTCTAACCACACACGCATACTGTAGTCGCCAGCGCCAAACACACGCACAGCACCCACACCGGTAATACGGGCTAATTCATCTTTTACTTTTAATACCGCATAGTTAGACAGATACAACATGTCATAACGATCGTCGGGCGAGGTTAAATGCACCACCATGGTTAAGCTAGGTGATGACTTTTCGGTGACTATGCCTAAGCGTTGTACTTCTTCTGGTAAACGAGGTTTTGCTCGTTCGACCCGGCTTTGGACTTGGGTTTGAGCTAAATCAACATCAGTACCAATCGCAAAGGTGATGGTTAGCGTCATGCGCCCATCAGACGTGGCTTGCGAAGACATGTACAACATGTTTTCTACGCCGTTAATCTCTTGCTCTAGCGGTGATGCAACGGTTTCAGCAATGATTTTAGGGTTAGCACCTGGGTAGTTTGCCGTAACAACTACCGTTGGCGGCACCACTTCAGGGTATTCGGTAATGGGTAATTGCCATACTGCTAGCGCGCCTGAAATAAAGAACAGCAGCGACAGAACAGCGGCAAAAATTGGTCTTTTAATAAAGAATTGAGACAACATTATGTGGTTTCCTTAACCCTGACTTGCGTCATCAGCAACACTTGCTGTTAATGGCTGGTTATCGAGGAGGCGTTGTGCTTGATGTAATGCTTCTAATTTGTCGCTATCGGCCATGTCGGTGAGATTTGGCTCAATAGTGACGTTAGGGCGTACTTTCTGCAGACTGTTTACCACGATGGTATCGTTAGGGGATAAACCGGCAGTAATAATACGTAAACCGTGAAGCTTCTCACCTAGGCTAACGCTACGATACTCAAGGGTGTTTTTGTCATTTACTACCAGAACAAACTTGTTATTTAAGTCAGTAAAAATGGCTTTGTCGTCAATTAAAATGCTGTCGTATGACTCGCTACCCGCAATGCTGATGCGGGCAAATAAGCCGGGTAATAATTGATTATCCTGATTGGCAAAGTTTGCTCGAACGCGGATAGTACCTGTTTGTTGATCAACCGAATTATCGACAAAGTCGATCACACCCTGGTGGTTAAAACTGGTTTCATTTGCCAGAGCCATCACCACAGCATTGTTGCCCAAACGTGGATTTTGACGTTTGTTCTCGAACGATAACGCGGAATATTTTAAATACGTTTGCTCATCGATATCAAAATAAGCGTACATATGCGATGTAGAGACTAAGCTGGTGAGATGTGTTTGTCCGGCGGTGACATAGTTACCTGCCGTTTCATTGGCATACGATACACGACCCGTAATTGGGGCGGTAACATGGGTATATTCAACGTTAAGTTGGGCGCTAGTTAATGCTGCTTTAACTGATGCTACAGCAGCGGCAGTTTGATGCATATTAGAGCGACGAGTATCAATAAGCTCTTCTGAAACCGCTTTTTGATGGAACAGCTTATTGGCTCGTTCATAATCATTTTCAGCAAGTTGGTTAGCTGATATTGCACTGGTTAATTCTGCTTTAAGGCGTTCATATTCAGCAGTAAATACACTCGAGTCGATGGTAAATAACACATCGCCTTTTTGCACTAGCGCGCCTTCTTTAAAGTTAATCGATTCAATATAACCTGACACGCGAGGTACCAAAGTAACCTTTTCTGGTGCTTGTAAGCGTCCAGTAAATTGATCCCACTCGGTAATGCGTTCATAAAGTACGTTAGCAACATCCACCTTAGGCGCTGCGGGTGTATTCGCTTGTTGTGCTGGTTGCTTTCCGCACGCCACTAATAGTAATGCCGTTAGGCTTACTAACAAAGTGATTTTAATTGATTTTAACGTCTTCATGGTGCTGTCCTCTAATCCATAGCATTTACGTTATTTAACAAGCTATTGGGTGC
Source organism: Shewanella sp. TB7-MNA-CIBAN-0143 (assembly GCF_040310065.1). NCBI lineage: Bacteria > Pseudomonadati > Pseudomonadota > Gammaproteobacteria > Alteromonadales > Shewanellaceae > Shewanella > Shewanella sp. TB7-MNA-CIBAN-0143. Next base: position 132,434 of record NZ_JBEOPL010000009.1, on the reverse strand, counting down.
GTTACTTTTGTCTTTGGCTATGTTTTTATACCAATCGGTATAAATTGTTCTGTACCGCACGGTAATATATAGATTAAAATACAACTGTCAATTAGTTTTGTACCGATTGGTATTAAATTATTATAACAAGGTGATTAATAATCAACATGATGAAATAGCTTCACGGCATATAACGTGGAGAGTGACGATGAAATAGCGTTAATCAATGCTTGATAAAGATGAAAAAAAGCGCTTAATCTACTTATTATTAACCCTTTCTATGATTTAGTGTTGTGCTAAGATGTACGAATTATCTACCGTAAATTAGTCAGTTAACGTGATGATAAATAATGATTCGTTAATATAAGAGGTACTATTGATGACAATAACAAAAGCAGCTTGTGTCGGCCGCCCTCGTGGGTTTGATATCGACTTTGCATTAGAGCAAGCGCTACATGTTTTTTGGCGTAATGGCTATGAAGGTACCTCTATAAGCGAATTAACTGAGGTGATGGGAATTAAAAAACCCAGCCTATATGCTGCATTTGGTAATAAAGAGCAGTTGTTCTTAAAAGCCATTGAGCTTTATGAAAATCGCCCAGATTCGCTATTTAATACCGCCTTTAAACATGAGCATATTGCCGATGTTATTCGAGCTTTATTAGTAGGCGCGGCGGCGCAGTTCACCGATTGTAGCCACCCGCAAGGTTGTGCGCTAATCAATAGTGCGTTGTCATGCAATGAAGCAAGCGAAGGGATTAAAGAAGCGGTTCATCTGCTGCAAACTAAACATCAATCTGAATTAATTGATCAGTTTGCTGAGGCTAAACAAAGAGGCGAATTAGCTGATGATTGTCAGCCGAAAGTGTTAGCAACCTTGATCGTGACATTGTTTAAAGGTATGTCTATCCAAGCTGCTGATGGCGCGACACATGATGATTTACGCCATGTTGCTGAAATGGCAGTTACGGGCATTTTAGCCCAACATGTCATAGGGTATTCAGCCGTGAAATAAGCGTCTTTAAAAGACGCTGTCTGACAGTGTTTTTATAACAGGAAGCGTCATCTTTTTTTATTGGTGTTAGCGGCCAAGTTCAAACCAAACCAATTTATGTCTTGCTTCTACAATTAACAGCATGTGGTTAGGGCATAAAATGTTGGATCAGCCGAAACAGATGAACCTGCCAAATAACGTAAGTTACAGTTTGCAAAAGAAGTGAATCCCTTAGGGTAAATAGATACTGATGGATTCGTGCCGGCATTATAAAAAATAGCCCAGTCAGCGGTAATATCCGTTTTACTTGCGTCAACAACTACCTCAAATGAACCATCAAGTGCTTTGGCTATATTGTCAGCCAGAGGCGTTATGTATCCCACAGTAGTGCTAATATTTACACCATTTAGTGTTACCGAACCTGATTCGAGCTTTTCTTGACCCGACAATACCGCTTTTGAATAAACCAAGGTATTCGCTGACTTTAATGCTCCCTGGAATCCCTTCAAACTGGCAATAAGCGCATCACTTTTCAGATTAATAAACTTAGGCGCTGCAACTACGGCTAAAATGCCTAAAATAATGATGACTACCACTAATTCGATAAGGGTAAACCCGCGCTATTTGGTTGCATGCATAGAACTCATTCACTTTATGTTGTTACGCTGTACCGATTGTTATTAGGTAATACATTATGACGAATCTCATGGCGTTCATCGTTTATCGCTGAGCAAATTAAATAGCAGCCAAACCAAAATATTAACCCGTATTACACTATTCAATTTACCCAGTATAAATAACCCACTAACAGAACTCATTGTTTGACTTGGTTAATAGAATCCTAAATCGGTGATCTACCTATCAGTTTAACATTTTGTAAATGCCGCTTTTTTTGGTAGATTGTCGGCATATATTTGCATTACTGCTTTTACCCCACATAAGGGAAAGATAACCATGAGCAAAGCTAAAATAGGCATCGTTACCGTTAGCGATCGTGCCAGTGCTGGCATATATGAAGATCTGTCTGGTAAGGCGATTATTGATGTATTGAATGAGTATTTAACCTCTGAATGGGAACCTGTTTATAAGGTGATCCCCGATGAGCGTGACGTTATTGAAGCCACATTGATTGATTTAGCTGATAATCAAGACTGCTGTTTAATCGTGACCACTGGTGGCACGGGGCCGGCCAAACGCGACGTAACGCCAGAAGCTACCGAAGCAGTGTGCGATAGAATGATGCCTGGTTTTGGTGAGCTAATGCGTGCCGAATCATTAAAGTTTGTACCAACCGCTATTCTATCCCGTCAAACGGCCGGTCTTCGTGCCGACTCGTTGATTGTTAATCTACCCGGTAAACCTAAGTCTATCCGAGAATGTTTGGATGCTGTATTCCCAGCAATTCCTTATTGCATCGACTTAATGGATGGTCCGTTTTTAGTTTGTGATGAAGCCGTGATAAAGCCGTTTAGACCTAAAGCAAAGTAGTATCGCAGCCCTGTATTAGTGTTTTTGTAAGCTAAGCTAATACAGGGCCAATAACCATCGAGGCTATTGGTTAGTGTTTGTTTGATTGAGAACCAAGATCATTCACCATAGTAGATGAGTTTTACATTTGTCTCAGTTTGTTATGTTTGATTGCTTGGTAAAAAGTACTTTACGTTATATTTCGCAATACACTAGCAAGATACATTCAGTAGGGCTGGTTCAATATGACATTAAATCGTTTTTCGCTTGTATTGTTATCTTCATTATTACTTACAATCAGCATGTTATTGGTGAGCATTTACTATTTTTTTTACCTTCCCGGAATAAAAACCGAAATATTGGACCAGCAACAACAAGAATATAATTTGTTATATTCTGCATTATCGTTATCAAAAAACAGTTTAACCACCTTATGTTACGATTATGCCGTGTGGGATGAGCTAGTTGAATATGTTGGTAACCCGACAGATGATTTTGTTCAAAGTAATATGCCCGACAATGCATTTGAGGCTGCAAATATTGATGCTGTCTTCGTCAGTGACATTAATAACAAGTTGATTTGGGATTATCATGATGACTCATTAACATCATCCAGATCGTCACTCGTTCATTTATTGCATCAAAAAAATACAGAATCTTTTGCTATTTTGCCGACACCAGCAGAGATAGCATCACAAAAAGTGTCTAGCCGTAGTGGTTATCTTGTTGTGGGTGGGCATTTGTTGTATTTCAGTAATACCACTATTTTACCCTCTACTGGCCAAGGTGAAATTGTTGGCAGTTTAACGATGGTTCGCTTAGTGGATAAAGCGTTAATTAACGATATTAGTCAGTTTTCTTTGGTGAAATTTTCAATTGAAAATGTGCAAACATCAACAGAGACAATGGAAGCGTTTTTTAACGTAAAGCCAATAGAAAATATAGCGCCATCGCATAGTTGGCTAGTTCGTAATACATTTGACGACCAAGTGGTACAGGTGACTTTACACCATAAAAAAGTGTCGTTACCTCAGTTAGATTGGGTTTCGGCAATATCGATATTGTTGTCGATAGTGTTGATTGTTTCCCTCTCGCTAATGGCATTATCAAGACTGCTTATTAAGCCGCTTATTCGTTTTAACAAAAGCATAAATGATTCATCAGACGATAATTTTTTGAGCAAAATGGATTCAAATCATTTTATTGATGAAATCGAGAACGTGTCCTACTCATTTAATCAATTATTGCTTAAGTTTAACGCTCAACAAAATTACTTAGAGACATTAACGGTTCAAGATTCGTTAACAGGCATTACTAATCGAAGAGGACTTGAAGCATTTTCAAAGCGAATCATTTCGCGCTGGCATCAGGAAAGTGTTGGTTTTAGTGTGATGATGATTGATGTCGACAATTTTAAGTATTTTAATGATCAACAAGGACATCTTAAAGGCGATGATGCATTAATTACCGTCGCCACTTGTCTGGTTGAGGTTATGGCTCGATATGATGCGCTTGCTTCACGCTATGGTGGTGAGGAGTTCTGCATAATTTTGACCGAGAATAATCATCATAATATATTGAAAGTCGCAGAAGTCATTCGTGAGTCTATTGAGCAATTGCAGATCCCCAATCACATAGATGGTCGAAATTGGGTCACCGTTAGTATTGGTGTTGTGGTGGTTGACGATAACTTAGCCGATATAGAAAAATACAACTTTAGCGATGCACTGCAACATGCAGATGAGCAACTTTATTTAGCCAAGCAAGCGGGGCGAAATACCGTCAGTGTGACGAGATTTAGCGACTAAATGTGCCGAATACCGAAGAGTTAACTCGACATTCGGCACTTTATTTTCAACACTACTTTATTTTCAAATACTACTTTATTTTCAACACTACTCTAGCGCAAATACTACAGCTGTTTAAACTGCTGCTTTAAATCAAAATCACTGTCAGTTACTAACTTCTCTAATACTTGTATCCGTTCAATCAATGCTTGGTTTTGGGCCTGTAGATCGCTGACACTGCCCGTGTCAGTTTGCTGCTTATGCTTCATATAATACTTAAACATTTCAGATGCAGTGGTGCCAACCACAATAATGAAGACCAACGCGATAATGGCGATATCATTTTCCATAATGACTCCTAATTAATGCTCTTTTGTTAATAGATTTTTGACTTTCTTATCTGACTTACTCTTATTAAAAGCGCTAGCTAATCTCTCTTGCTAATTACCTCAGCCTTATCTCTACTCGTTAAGGCTGGGGCTCGTCGTTATAAGCTAACCGTTATAAACCAAAGACGACTTTTTCACTTTTAAGCGACTTTTCTAAGCCTGCAGCCAACGCAATGGCAATGATCAGTGTGGTCACAGATGAAATAATTAACTGCATCATTGGTATTTCACGACCTTTAATAAAGTCCATTAATGCTTGCTGTTGGCCTGATACGGGTAACCACTGCAATATGTCTGGAGCGATGTTGTAACTAGCTGCCATTGAAAGGGCCAGTGGTACAAATAACACCATGGTTAAGTATGATTGCGCCTCTTTAAAGGTTTTAGCCATAAACGATACATACAGTTGTAAGGTTGCGGCCATCAAGGCGACTGGAATACCCACAAGGAACATTAAGCCCATAAAGTCTGGAGTGATATTGACGGTAAAGCCAATTTCTTGCCACGGTACAAAGGGGTAAGCCACTTTTGATACCAGTAAAATCAAGATTAAGCCGAGCAAAGCAAAACAGGTTACGGCAATAATTTTACCGATGACTAATTCGCGGGTGCTCATTGGGTGGCTTAACAATAGTGCTAGTGAGTTACGCTCACGCTCACCTGCGCTGGTGTCGATAGCGAGGTTCATACCGGAAATAAATACCGAGTACATCATGGTGAATATAGCGATGCCTAAAATCATCCCACCTTTAGAGTCTGGTGTGGCTTTGTCTTCGATATTGACCTTTAATGGCTGGGTTATCCGTGGATTAATACCGCGGGCAATTAAGCGAATGCTGCCCATTTCTGCACTATATGCTTGCAGTTGACGCTCTAGTCGACGAATTGATTTTTGCAGCTTCTCATCTGAATTGTCGGCTATTAATATCACTTCAGCTTGTTTAGCTTTGGCCATGTTGGCGGCGTAATCGTCACTAATGGTTAAGATTATTTTGTTCGCTTGTTCATCTTCACCGTGGTTGATGCCGTTATTACTTAAGTAGCGCACTAAATCTGGAGCGTTATCGGCATTGTTGATATTGATGTTTAAATCTTCTGGACTAGACAGCTGGCCAATTAACACCATAAACATGCCGCACATGATCAACGGCGTACCAATGGCATAATATAAACCAGCCATAACCGATCGTTTATCTCGTGCGGCGTCGATGAGTTCTTTGCGCACCATTGCGAGTATCATTTTCATTATGCTGCAATCCCTTCGTCGGTACCGATAAGTTCGATAAATGCATCTTCTAGTGAGTCTTTACCTGTTTGCTGACACAGTTCATCAGGACTACCGATGGCGACTACTTTGCCATTAGCCATCACGATAACGCGATCACACAAGGCGGCGACTTCTTGCATCACGTGGCTTGAAAACAGCACGCAATGACCTTGGTCTTTGAGCTGCAATAAAATGTCGCGCAACAAACGGGTACTCATCACATCAAGCCCGCGAGTAGGTTCGTCTAAAATGATGTTACTTGGCTTATGAACAATGGCTTGTGCTAATGCCGTTTTCATCCGCTGGCCTTGAGAAAAACCTTTGCAGCGACGGTCACAAATGTCTTCCAGCTTTAATTGTGCAATCACATCTGCGGTGGCTTCTTTCGCTTGTTTGCGCGACATACCGCTGAGTTCGGCAAAGAAGCTAATGTATTCACGCGGGCTTAAACGTTCATATAAACCAAAAGGGTCGGGGAATAGGCCTAACTGCTTTTTGGCGCCAATTGGATCAACTGCAACATCTATGTTATCAACGGTAGCTGTGCCTGAGTCTGGCTTAAGTAAACCAAATAAGGTGCGTAAACAGGTGGTTTTACCGGCACCATTTGGGCCAAGTAAACCGGTAATTTGGCCATTCTCAGCGCTAAAGCTTAAGTTATCTAAGGCCTGCACATCGCCAATTTTTTTGGTTAAGTTTGCAACAGTAATCATGACTATTCCTTATCCGCAGCGGTATTCGCTGGTGCTGTTGTTTCTATGTCAGTGGGCGTGTCGATAACCGGTAGCGCTTCAACGGTATTGGCATTAAGGTAAAAGCTACGACGGACATCTTTTTGTAAGCATTCACCGTTGATGTCTTTTACTGAACCTTGGTCAACTAACTGGGCGACGAGGTCATTGCCACAGCTTTGGCCTGCCACGCCATGTGTTGCGTAAGGTGCAATGAAGTGCTTTGATTTTGTCAGTTTTTCTTGTGCCATTGCGCCCCAGTTTGGCGGTGTTGCCGGGTCGAGTTCGCCAGATAACAGTAAGGTGGGTATATCACTGAGAATTGGCTCACTAAAGTTGTCATCTACTTGTGGTATCGGCCAGGCTTGGCAGGTTTTTTCTAATCCATCTAACATATTACCGCTGATGTACGACTCTTTTGCATCTTTACGCATTTGATCAGTAATGCGGTGAATGTCTTCGCCACACACCACGGATGCGTGCATGCCCATCGCAATACCTGTGCTATCAGCGGTTAATGTGTAAATACCTAATATTGGTTGGTAGTTTCCCTGCGCTGCCTGATGAATAGCATGCGGGATAAGCGCACGAATATTTGCCATGTACATCGCCATTCTAATAGCGCCGCTAAACTTGCCGCGGGTGAGTAAAAACTCGCTGAGTTCATCTGTTTGTGGGTCACGTACTTGTTGGCTTATCGGAGCGGTGGCGAGCAGTTGGTCGACTTTATTGTATTCGTCAGCCAAGTCAGGAAATTGTTGCTGGCAAGCAGGAGTACTTATACAGTCGCGCCATAATACATTTAAACCACGTTCTATTGAGTCACCAATCGCCACGACACTTTGTTGCATTGGCACCACGCCATCCAGTGTCACGGTTAATAAGGCTTCTGGGTAATGGCGCATATAAAGCTGTGCCATACGTGTTCCGTAGGAAATACCGTATAAATGCAGTTTTTGGTAATCCAAATATTCGCGTACTGCTTCGAAGTCTGTTAACGCGGTATTACTACCGTATTGGCTTACATCGGCATCAATTTGACCTAGGCATTTTTCTGTCATGGCAATGATATCAAGATCGTCATCATTCATACTGAGTAATTCAGTGGTGTCATCGTCGCAAGATAAAATGTTCGATTTACCGGTACCACGCTGATCAATCAGTAAAATATCGCGTTGCTGACGAACTTTGGTCAACATGCGATTAAAGAAAGCGGCATTTTCAATGGCTGACTGGCCTGGTCCGCCTGCGATTGCCAGTAACGCTTCATTTGGGTGAGTGTTTTTAATGGCTGGCAAAATAGCAAAATGAATGTCGATTTGCTTACCGTCAGGTAGTTGAGGGTTTTCTGAGACAGTTATTTTACCGCACTGTAATTGCTCGTCTAAACCGTCTAAGTAACAAGCACTGGTTTTAGCGGGTACAGCCACATTGGTTTGCGATGTGTCAGCATTACTATTGTTGGCGAGTAAAATAGCAATAGCGACCGCGAGCCATCGGCTAGTACGTGTTGCCGATTGGCATAACCCAGAGCGGGTTGACCGCTTGGCTAAGACTGTGTTGATAAACTTCCTGTTGATCATCGGAACGTTTCCTTTTTGCATTTCATGACGATTATGATACCTTAGCACTTAGTGTATGAGTGTATCAATGTATTAATACAGTTGTTAAAGGCTAATGTTAGAATTAATAAATGTCAACCCCAGCAGTGGTGAACCCATCTATCGACAGTTGCACGATCAAATCGTGCGCTTAATTGTCGGCGGGCAATTGCACCCTGAAGATGTTCTGCCTTCGGTGCGCCAACTTGCCGAGCATTTAGCGGTAAACCCGATGACGGTATCACGTGCTATGCAGCAACTTGTCGACCAAGGTTGGGTTGAGCGCCGTCGTGGTCAGCCGTCACGCGTAGCTGCTAGAACTGCGGCCAATAATGATTCAGGCAGCAGTTTGTTGGCACCACAATTAACGGCATTAGTTGAGCAGGCACGGCAGCTAGGGGTCGATTATGACCAGTTACAAGTATTGTTGGAACAATTTTGGAATAAAGAATAGCCACAGTTGAGCTAATTTTTAAGGACATTATCTAGGAAGTCGAAAATGGAATCCGAACAACAGCCCGTTTTACGCTTTAATCATGTGAGCAAAACCTTTGCTGCAAAACACAAGTCTGCAGCAGGTCATGCGGTGTTGGTCGATCTATCGATGACACTCTACCCAGGTATGGTGGTCGGGTTATTAGGCCAAAATGGTGCGGGTAAATCGACGTTAATGCGTTGTGCATTAGGCATTGTGGGCATCGAACAAGGTGATATTTCAACCCTTGGCGAACCGCCTAGCGCTTTATCTATTCAAGCAAAAGAACGTATTGGTTACGTACCCCAGCAGCCTTTTGGTTATGAAGGCTTTACTATTGATAAAGCATTAGAGTTGCACCGTAGCTTCTATCCAAATTGGGATATGACACTCGAGCAAGATTGGCTTAAACGTTTTGATTTAGATGTTACGCAAGCGGTGCAAAAATTATCAGTGGGCCAGCGTCAATCATTAGCATTGATCATGGCTATGGCGTATCGGCCAACCTTACTATTACTCGACGAACCCGTTGCCAGCTTAGATCCCATTGCCAGGCGTCAGTTTATGAGCGACTTGTTCGATCTCGCGCTCGATTCAGGTTCAGCAGTGTTATTTTCATCGCATATCACCTCAGATTTAGAACGTGTTGCCAGCCATGTTGCCCTGATTAAAAAAGGCCAACTGATACTGTTTAAAGAAATCGACGCCTTGCGTGAAGAGGTTAAATTACTCAACTTAGCCGAAAACGCTCAGTTACCGTCACATTATAAAATATTGAGCCAAACCGGACAAAGTGTGCTGGTGGATACGCAAGGTAACCCATCGAATATTGCGGGTGTGCAGAGTGAAAAATCACTCAACCTAGAACAGTTATTTATGGAGCTGCATCGATGAATCAGTCGTTGCAAAACAGTCAACTTTCAGCATGGCGTAAACCTTACCGTGGCATGCTGCGGTTGTGGTTGTTTGACTTAGGCAGTGTCAGTTTTATTGGTACCGCAGGATTAGGCCTAGTGTTAGGGCTGCTGTGTTTTATCAGCGGTAAAACCGAGGTTGTTAGCCTCGTTTTTTCCATGGCAACACTGTCTACTGCTGCGGCAATTGCTTGGCAGTTAAATCGCTTAGCAGCAGCTGAGATGACCGGTCTAATACCTCATTATCAAAAGCACGTGCTCATACAGGCGGCGACCATCGCAGTCGGTATGTTATTGATACAACTATTCGCCTGTATTGGTTTTGCTGCTTACGATGTCATCCCCAGACTACTGCTAGCCATTGTGGTCAGCTTGCTATTTGTATGGGCCTGTTTATGGCGCAGTAACAGTTTTCATTTATCGTTTTTATTATTCATAACAGTGCCATTTTTAGATAAATTAGCGCTCACGATACCGACGTGGATGATGCTAATACTGATTGCTGGGCTATTGTCTTGGGTGATCCATTTATGTCGCCAACTTAGCTGGAATAACGAGGCGCGTGTGGTGTACCTCAACGCCGTGCAAATGGGCTGGATGTGGCTGCCGAGCATAAAAGGATTTACCTGGATTACTCGTGTTGAGCGGTTGTTTCATCCGATGAACTTTTTTATCGGCCCAGTGCTAACGATGATGCTGCTTTGTTTACCGTTGATCACCCTTGGTTTAATACTGCTGTCGTGGCTATTTGATATTGATGTACCAGCATTATTTTTATTGGTGCAATTTACCGTGATCAGTTGTGCCATTGTTCATTGGAGCCGAATTCAGCGTTGGCGCGCGGCAGAAACGCTGTTTTTATTGCCTTGTTATAGCGGCTTGAGTGGATTGCGCGATGCATTTTACCGCAGCCAGTATCGTTTCATCGCTGTGTTAGTGGCTATGGTCAGCGTGCTAGGTTTTACCAATAGCTTGATTGACCCGCAATATGGCGGATTATTTGTACTGCATTTAGGTCTAAGCACTTTTTGGGGCTGTGCGATTATGCTGGGAATGGGTTCGGCAAGCCGTAATAGCCTGCAAGCCACAGCAGCAATGCTAATAGTGTTACTCCATTCGATATTGGTGTCGTTGAGTTTCGCCGCAGTGCGAGACGGTGACAGCTTATGGGTATGGTTGCTTATGGATGTGCCACTAATTATTGTTGGTGTTGGCGCATTAATTTGGGGTAAAAAACGTTTGTGGCAGCATGGTGTTTTGGCCCCGTAAATCATCGAGCATAACTGACAAACGTGACCGTAAGCTCAAAAATAGAGCAAAAGCTCTTATGGTTTTTAGCGACTTCAGGTAGAATGTAAAAAGCGGAACACTTGTAAGCTAAAAGGCCACTATCATATGTCATTAGATCAATACCACGTAGTTCGACTCCTGCAACAGCAAGGTCAGTCATTAGGCGATAATATTGCCCTTGAAGGCTTTGACATGCCTGCACCTTGGCATACCGTAACGTGGGGCGCATTTGATACGGTTACAGACTCAGTCGCACAGTTGTTAATTGAGTTTGGCTTACAAGTGCAAGACAAAGTGGTGATTTTAGCGCAAAACTGTCCACAGTGGACCTGTGCAGATATTGGTGCCCTTAAAGCTCGTAATGTTGTGGTACCGGTATATCCAACCAGCACCATAGAGCAAGCGGTATTCATTGTTAACGACTCTCAAGCTAAATTAATTTTTGCTGGTAACCAACAGCAATACGACATGGCTTGCACAGTGGCAGCCCAAGCTGAGTGCGTGCAACACATTGTAGTCTTTGATGCTAACGTTACCCTTAATGCCGATAATCATGTGTATTTTGATCAAGTATTAGCGGCGCAATTTAATCCGCTGATTACCAATGAGCTCAATACTAGACTAGCCAATAGCAATTTAGACGACTTATTTACGCTTATTTATACCTCTGGCACCACCGGCAATCCTAAAGGTGTGATGCTCGACTACCGTAATTTTGCCTCGATGATTAAACAGCATGACAGTGAGTTGCCATTTACTGCGGGTGATGTGTCGCTGGCCTTTTTACCGCTTAGCCATGTATTCGAGCGTGGTTGGAGTATGTATGTATTATGTCGCGGTGGCCACAATGTGTATTTAAACGACACTAATCGCATTAAAGAAGCCCTTATTGCGGTTAAACCACATACCTTGTGTGCTGTGCCGCGATTTTTAGAAAAAATTTACAGCGCTGTGCACGATAAAGTCGGCCAAGCGCCTAAAGCGAGACAAACATTATTTGCTTGGGCGATGCGAGTAGGTAAACGCCAATTTGAAGTTAGCCAAGGTCGTGCTTCAGGAAATTTGTGGTTAAGTACACAGTGGAAGCTGGCTAATAAGCTGGTTTACAGCAAGTTACAGCAAGTGTTGGGTGGCCGGTTAAAGTTCATGCCCGTGGGCGGTGCCGCACTCGATATTAATGTGGCCAGCTTTTTTCACAGTATAGGTGTACCGGTATTGTGTGGTTATGGCATGACAGAAACTTGCGCCACGGTAACCTGTAATACTTTGGATAATCGCGTACCAGGTTCAAACGGTAAGCCACTAGAAGCTATGCAAATCAAGCTTGGCAAAGACGATGAAATCTTAGTGCGTGGCGACACTGTGATGCGCGGTTATTACAATCGCCCACAAGATACCGCCGACGCCTTTGAAGATGGTTGGTTAAAAACCGGTGATGCTGGGCGTATCGATGAGCATGGTAACTTGTATATTACCGATCGCATTAAAGAGTTAATGAAAACTTCAAACGGTAAATACATTGCACCACAGCGGGTTGAAGGTAAGGTGGCTTGTTGCCCGTTTATCGAACAAGTCGCCATTGTTGCCGATGCACGCAATTATGTATCAGCCCTAATTGTGCCAGCATTTGAAGCATTAAATACTTGGGCTAAAGCGCAAGGTATTCATGTTGAAAACCCAATTGAGTTGTTACGTCACTCACAAGTAGTGGCTCATTTCGAGCAGCGATTAATCGAGTTGCAACATGAGTTAGCTGGGTTTGAAAAAATCAAAAAATTCACCTTATTGCATGAAGCATTTTCGATGGAATCTGGACTCATCACGCCGACATTAAAGCTGCGTCGTAAAATGATTTACAGCAAATATCACAGTGAAATTAATGCCATGTATGGCAAGTAATTAACCATCAATCTTTATACCAAAGGACGCATTAGCGTCCTTTTTCGTAATACTTAGTGATAATTGCCTGTATTTCCAATAGAGGTACAATACTCTATTTTAAAATTAGGCAACATAGAGGGAACTATGGAAATTATCACGGTAAATGGAAAGCCTGTTTTTAGATCTAGCACTCAGTCTTTTTATGGCAATCAATTTAGCCAGAAAGTGTTGGCGAATATCGATACAAAAACGCTGTTCAAAAAAATTGACGCTATACCGGGTCTTGCGGGTGCAGGAATCGTTTATATTGATAGCAAGTACAACATTATTGAATTAAGAAAATTCGAACCTGTTTGCCAACTAAATCCGATTAAAATCGTTCTAAGGGAGCCGCCTCAATTAATGAGTCAGGCCGAGTTTGCCTCTCATTTAAAAGGTAGCCAAGGCAATATCCGTGAATCGAAATTAGTTGGTGAATTGGGAAATGCAGCTTGGAGTTGTGGTACAGCCTTTCTTGGTTGGACAGTTATTATTGGAAGTTTAGGCGCTATCCCATTAACCGGCGGTGCAAGTAGTGCGATAACGTATTTAGCAATAGCAGGTGCAACAGCTGGATCGCTTCAATGTATGAATGGTTTGATTAGAGTAGGCGCTGAAGCTTATTCTCCTGAGTTGAAAGATGATTTTGACTCTCAAGAGTGGTATCAAAATGCCACTATAGCAGTAGATTTAGTGTCGCTTGCAGGAGCTGGCGCTGCAGCTTTAGGTACAATAAAAGCAATAAAAATTATGCAGTTTGGTACAAGTAAGAATACCTATGAAATCTTAAAAGGGTTATCCCGTGCTGAAAAAAAGAGATTAAATCGTGAAATTACCCGTCTTAATTTACCAGGTGCTTCAGGTAAATTAATAAAGGCAATGGCTCGAAAAAACAACATAAAAAAATATACAGGCAAACAAATTACTCATGCATTTCGTTTACATTTAATGGATGCCGTTGGAGCTTCAATGAGCGTTTCTGGTAGCCTATTCAATGGAACAATTGGAACAATGGCTATTGGTATATATGAAGAGCTCGCTGATTGATGAAAAGACAAACTAAAAAGAAAAGTGATGACGATATTGTCGGATTATTTCCACCTATGAAGTCCATAGCGGCTTTTTTGGCTGCGACACTATTCATGATAATCTCCATGTCGCTTTTAAATTTTCTCATTTTAGAGTTTTATTTTGGTATAGCTGGTATAGGAAGCAAGCTTCTGTTCTTATATTTATCGACTTCAGTAATTGTTTTCAGTGGCTTCAATTATGCAGTTGTTAGAGGATCTTTCTTCGCCGTAAAAGTCTTACAATGGTATTTCTGTATTTTATTTATTATATTTTTGCCAACAGTGTTTTTAATCGCAGAACAGGCAACATTTATTTATGCGTACCTGTTAGCCGTTGTTTTTTTACTCATGTCACTTTACTTGTTACAGAGTAAATACTATCAAATTTTTGTTGAGTATCAGTTTGATGCCTTAGAAGACATCAAGGAAGTTCGTGCTGAAATAGCGGCTGAAGTTGCAGCAGATAAAGCTAAGCATGGAAATAAGTTCTAGTTGTTTGGCTTCGGAGTGACAAGATTTTCGCCGAGATTTGATGACATTTTGTCTGTTTAGTTGATTTTGGCCATTATAGATGAGTACGATACCCAACCGATAAAATAATTTTATTTAATTTTTTAAGATGATTACTGTTTTCTCCCCTAACATACCCCCCATAAATACCTTCACAATACAGACTTTTTTGATGACCTCGAGTGAGATGTGTCGTTAGAATGGGCTAATGACATTTGTTCATCGAGCAAAACGTCAATGGACTCAAAAATAATAATAAAGGATTCTTTGTGACAAATACTCAATTTAGCATGCCCCTCAAACCGCGCTTTTGTGAAACCGATGCGCTAGGGCACATTAATAACACGGTTATCCCAGTGTGGTTTGAAGCGGCTCGTGAGCCGATTTTTGAAATCGTAAATCCAGGGCAAGATTTAACCAAGTGGAACATGATCATTGCTGGTTTTACTATCGCGTTCACCGCACCAACGTATTATGGCGAAGAAGTTATCGTTAAAACGCACATTAGTCGTTTAGGCAATAGCAGCTTTGATATATTACAAAGCTGTTGGCAGCACGGAAAAAAAACCGCTGAAGCGACCACCACTATGGTGCATTACAATTACCAAACTGAAAAAAGCGAACCACTTGCTGAGCTTGTTCGTCAGCAATTGGCTGCATTAACCGGTGCAGCTCAGGACTAACACAAAAGAAGCGATTAACGTAAAAACTTGGCTACATAACTGCAACTGGCGTTGATGTTAAGTTTTTCTGCTTTCGCCCAAGCCAGTCCAGTACGAACCAATTTTTCGGCAATTCCTTGGCCGCGTAAAGCGGGTGGTACAAAGGTGCGACTAAAATCAATATTTTGATCATCTAAGTGATATTCAAGTACCGCCTCAACACCTTGAGTGATAACCACAAAACGATGTTGGCTAGCTTGGTGTTGCACGGTTACTGCGTCTTGATTGCTCATAGTGTGTTGTCCTATTACTTGTAATGCCGCTTGTTGATGTGGCTATTGATGTTATGACTCATACTGTTACTCATGTTCCAATAAGGCGTTGAGTAATTCTTGCGTGAGTTTAGCTTTTTTGCCGGTTTTAAAGTTAAACATCACCACTTTTGCCCAGCCGATAGTCGTCACTGCTTGCTGTGCTTTGCTGAACACGGTGTAATGCATCACAAAGCGGTCTTCATTGATATCGCTGATCTTTACCCCTACAACAATTGAGTCCGGAAAGGTTACTGGGCGCTTAAAGCGGGCATTTGTTTCACTTAGCACTGGGCCGACACCCGTTGTTTTTAGATCGTCGAGTAGGTTAATTTGGTTAAAGAAATCGAGACGAGCAGTTTCAAAATACTTAAAATACACCGAATTATTCACATGTTGCAGTGCATCCATTTCACCCCATGCTACTTGAATGTCTGTACTGATAGAATGTTGAGCTAAAAAGTCATTCATGGCGGTTCTCTGTTATGAATTAATAAATTAAACGCTTGTTTAAATTCCATCTGTTAATTTAACAGTCCGGACGATGAACAACAAGGGACAGTGGCTATTACAGTGAGTATATCCAGTGAACTTATAAGGATTTTCACCTTGCGAAAAGAGACTTTTTTAACAACATCGAATTTATGGATATCGTCGTGCTGGACGGTGTTTTGCAGCCGATTTACTGAATTACAAACCAAACTGAGTTTGCCGCAAAAATTGTATCTGGTGGCGATAGTCTTACTGTTTGCTACTGACTCGGTAGCGTGGGTGGCCATTATCAGTGTGATGGCGATGTCGATTGAGTTCTGGCATTTATTTGAACGTATGTGGCACAGCTTGGCTGGCAAAGCTGTGTTGTTATTGTTTTATGCGATAGTGGCCAATTTTGCCTTGGCTAGTTCAAGTTCAGTGGTTAACGATGTGGTTGGCGTCGCAGCCAGTAGCTTTAATTACACCCATAACTTCGCCATTTTGCTCTACATTCCGGCATGGAGTGTGGTGATGAGCTGTATTGTGCTGTTATTACTACAGCTTATTTT
The DNA here is from genome assembly GCF_040310065.1 of Shewanella sp. TB7-MNA-CIBAN-0143. NCBI lineage: Bacteria > Pseudomonadati > Pseudomonadota > Gammaproteobacteria > Alteromonadales > Shewanellaceae > Shewanella > Shewanella sp. TB7-MNA-CIBAN-0143. The sequence continues at coordinate 116,024 of NZ_JBEOPL010000009.1, read as the reverse complement.
TCCGCTAATGTTTGGTGTGTCTTTTATACTCCGCCCCTTTGGTGTGACCAACTTTCGCTTGATTAATCATGTGCATTTTCATCGTACAACCTTTTGGGTGCGAGTGATTCTTGCTGCAGTGGTGTTGTATCACCTCGCCATGCTGATGGACCTTTATGGTCAGGTTGAAAAAGCCTTGGATGATCCGCAAGTAGTGCAATTAGTTGAAGTGGAAACCGAAGAGGAAATACTTGCTGATGATGGTCTGTCGGTCATTGTCAAAGCCGGCGTCGCGAAGAAGGAACCACCAAAACCTGAACCCAAAACAGCGAAACAAGTTGAACGCGAGCAAGAACTGGACGCCATTGATGAAATCGCCAAGCAGCCTTACAGTCATTTACGTAGCCAGTATTTTACCAGTGTGCGTAAAGCAATTGCGTTGTTTGCGTTTCAGTTGGAGGCGAATGCCAAATCCCGCTGTCAAAAACTACCGTTGTCGCATGTGGTCGAGCTTAATGATTATGAGATCCTTGAGATAACACCCGATATCAATGCGGAATATGGTTATCATTTTGAAGTGAAAAAATGTATTTCACCTGCATTCCCCAGTTAACAGGCACTTTGCAGACATAAAAAAAACGACCTAGATGGTCGTTTTTTTATGTCTAATAAGTCAATGTTAATCGAACGCTAACTCACTAAAGCTGCTTATTTTTTTGCACGTAGCTTGGCGTTGGTCAGCAAAGCGGATCATTTGGCAAGTTGTCATGCCTGCGGCTTCTGCGGCTTTGAGCTCTTCTGCTACGTCCGATACAAATAAAATCTGTTTTGGTTTCAAGCTAATGGTGTTGCAAATATTGCAGTAGGCTTGTTTGTCTAACTTATTGCCCGTGCGGGTATCAAAGTGACCATTGAACGAACCGGTTAAATCGCCTGCTTCGGTGTGGCTAAATAACAGCTTTTGCGCTTCGACAGAACCAGAAGAGAAGCTGTAAATACGAATGCCTTTTTCTTTAATGCGCTCAATGCTATCGATAAAGTCAGGGTAAATATGGCCAGTAAACTCTACGCGGTTATAACCTTGTTTCCAGATTAGCCCTTGTAGGGTTTTAAGTGGCGTTAGTTTACGGTCTTCGTCTATCCATTGCTGTAAAATCTCAGTGACTCGCTCGAGTGTCGCGTCTGGTTCTAAGGCAATATCTTTAACATCGCTGATACAGTAATCAACCACAACGTTATGTTGGTTTTGCTCAAGAAATTCAGCCATCGCTTTTCTTGAGTAAGGAAATAACACATCCTGAATAAAGTTAAGATCGGTAGTGGTACCGGCGGTATCAACGATAATAGCTCTAATACTCATAAGATTTGTTACTCCAAAACAATAAATTAACGTAATGATGATCCTAAGCTTTATTGGCGATTAAGGCTAGTGCTATTCGTGATATTGCACCCTCGTTAGATGACTTTGAATGCAAGATGTGAGCTAAGTTTAGATATTGCTAAATTGCCTTGTGTGATGTGGTCTGGTAGCTTCGGGTTAACTTAACTGTCACGTTTCACCAGGAAGGTACCATGCTTACAATAGGGAAAAAACGTTATGTCAAATGGCCGAGCTTATGGGCTAAAAGCCTGTCTATATGCGCATTATTACTGAGCTTTTTTCATGCTAGTGCGGTGTTTGCTACTGAAATGTTGCCGCCAACGATCGAAACCTTGAGTGTGAAGTCTGCTTTATTTAGCGAGCAAGCCGACTTTTTGGTGACCTTACCAAACAGTTATACCAAGCAAACCGATAAGCGCTACGTGGTGTTATTTGACTTACATCCTCGTAGCCATTTGTATTTAGCGGGTATGCATGACTGGATGAGTCATAACGGTGGCTGGCCGTGGTTAGAAACCATTATTGTTACTGCACCCGATGGCCATCAAGGCTTGGGGAAATTAAAACAGGGTGCGATAGAGCAGCAAGGCGATCAAGCGCTATTGGACTTTTTTGAGCACGATTTACTGCCCGCAATTGATAAACGCTATCGCACCAATGGCTTTCGTATTTTTAACGGCTTTACTGGCAATGCAGGTTTAGTGCTATACAGCTTAATTAATCGCCCTAGCTTATTTAATGCCTATATTGCTGCCAGCCCAGTGTTATCAACAGACTTTGCTTATGTGCTCAATGATGCGCCTAAAAAACTCAAAAACATGCAAGGCAAACCAAGATTTCTATTTGTTAGCACCAGTGATAGCGACTTTGAGCAAAGGCAGCTGGATTCGTTTGCTAGGCTTGAAGATATTATTCAAACCAATGCCAATGCTAAATTGAACTATCAAATAAAGCGTTTTGATGGCAGCTATTATATGACTCAGCCTATCTTGGCGACGGCATTAGGTATCGAGAAGATATTTAACGATGTTCACACTGTTCTAGCGGCGGATTCAGAAGTATCGCAACAAGGATCTAAAGCGATTCTAGCCTATTATAAGCGACTGTCTGATGAGGTTTATGGCTTTGATGTGCCAGCAATTGATTCGCTGTTAGCCTTAGGTAATAGCTTAGTTAAAGCAGCACCACAACAAGCGATTGGGGTTTATCAAGATACGCTGAAAGCCTATCCTAAAGCACATTCGGCCTACCATGAGTTAGCCAGTGTTTATGCTGCAACAGGTAAAACGACTCAGGCTATTGAAGCAGAACAACAAGCGTTAGCGAGTACCGACCATCCGTTTTATCAAAACAAATACACTAAGCAATTAGCAGCGTTTCAAAACCAAGCTAAATAAAACTGATCTAAGTTAAACCAAGCTGCAAAACGATAAATGACAATAAAGCCACAGCACGAGTATTCGCCCTGTGGCTTTATTGTGTAACCTGCTCAAACAATATTATTCTGAGCTTTAGTATTCCGAATTAAAGTTGATTACGCAGCCGTTTCGCTGGCTAACCACTGATTAATTTTTTGCTCCATTAAATCTAAAGGCAATGCGCCATTTTCTAATAAGCGATCGTGGAATACTTTAATATCAAACTTGTCACCTAAGACTTGCTTGGCTTTGGTACGTAGTTCGATAATTTTCAGCTCACCCAACTTATAGCCAAGTGCTTGGCCTGGCCAAACGGTATAGCGCTCAATTTCGCCGGTGGCTTCCGACAAATGAATCCCTTCAGTTGCCACCGCGTAATCAATGGCTTGTTCACGGCTCCAGCCTTTGGCGTGCATACCGGTATCAACCACCAGGCGAACTGCACGATGTAACTCTGACTGCAAACGGCCAATGTTGTCGATAGGATCATTAGCATAAATGCCCATTTCGGCCGCTAAACGTTCGGCATATAAAGCCCAACCTTCGCCAGCGGCATTGGAGTAAAACACTGTGCTTAGCAGTGGTAATTCATCAGATAAGCCAATAATGGTTTGTAAATGATGACCAGGATTGGTCTCGTGGTAGGTCAAGGTTTGTAATGAATAAGATGGCAGTGATGCCGTGTCATACAAGCTTATCCAGAAGGTACCTTTACGCGAACCATCTTGCGAGGGGGCATCATAAAATGCGCCGCTAGTAGAAGCCGCACGGCTGTCTGGTACCGCTTCAATAGCCACATCTTGATTAGGCAAGCGACCAAACCACTGTGGTAATTTTGCATCAACCAAGGCTAAGTCGGCATCAATATCGGCCATTAGCTGTTGCTTGCCTTCTGGGGTATTCGGGTAAAGATATTGTGGGTCGTTGAGTAACACCTGCATGCGCTCGCCGACGGTGCCATCAACATAACCGACTTCTTTGAGTAGCCCGTCCATCTCGGCAGTAATCCGGGCCACTTCAGCTAAACCGAGTTGATGAATTTCATCAGCAGTTTTGGTCGAATTGCCTAAATGCTGGATCAGCGTTTGATATAACTTCGCCCCTTGAGGTAAACGCCCAATGCCAGCTTCATGAGTTGCTTTTGGGCGCACGGCTTCTAAGGCGTTGATCAGTTGGCGGGTGGCGGCATAGTATTTAGTCTCGACCAGTTCCGTAGCAGACTTTACCAATGTATCGCTATCGGCCACTTTGGCTGCGTTAAGTTTAGCGTTGAAGCTGGTCACTAAAGGATGGCTGTTTGCTGGGCCGCTGATTTGGGCCTGTAACCCACGCAGTGTGTTATCAATGACAAAGTCTGGTGGAATGACGCCTATGTCGGCATCATGGTTAAGCTTATCGATAAGCGTCCCCATCGCTGCAGGGTATATGCTTAAACGGTTTAAATAAGCGTTCGCTTCATCGGTATTGGTAACGGAAAATTTGTCTTCCATGTAACCGGGGAATTCAATTTGCAAACCCGATAAATGGTTTACGGCATAGGGTAAAAACCACACGCCATACTCGCCTAATACCGTACCATAATTCACTGTTTGAGAAGGTAATAAAGCGCCTTTCACTTCAGACTTTATCGCGTTTAAGCTGATTGTTTCTGAGGGAGTTAAGCTTGTTGCATCAATATCGTTGAGTTGACTCAGTATTGCTTTAAGCCCTTTGCGACGATGGGTTTCACCCGATGGGCTGTAGTCGGTGAGTTTAGACATCACTTTGGCATTGATGCTTGCGTCGCTCACGCCATAATAAGTGGCAATTTCAGGTCTGAGTACAAAATAGTCTTTAGTGATCGACTCTACTTGCTGCTTAAGACTGAGCTTAGTAGCAGACTTTCCCGCTGTTGCGGTGATAGAGTTGGAATTATTTTCAGGTGTTGCTGGATCTGAACATGCGCTGACGAGCAGACTGATGATTAAGACATTGAGAAGTTTTTTCATTGATTACTCATTAAGTTAATAGCGGTATTCAAGTACGAATATAAGCATATCCTAACAGTTATAGCGGTTAAGCTGTTGCAGTTTTTATATGCTTGTTATTGAAAAACATGAGAGTAAGTTTGACGATAAGGTGTAAATATGGTCTAACATTATTAGACATTGACATGAAAAGGAGAGAAGTATGTTAGGTGAAAGCCATGCGTTATTAGTTGATTTCCCTGAGTATCAAGACAAGATTTCATTGTTAACCGCCAATGATACTGAGTTTGCTGAAGATGCGAAGCTGTATCATAAATTAGATACTGAAATTCGTAAGCTGGAGTTACGCAATACTCCAACAAGTGATGACTTTATTGAGCAAGCAAAGCTTGACCGTTTGGTATTAAAAGATAAGTTGTATCAGTTGTTTACCCAAGCTTAATTTGTTTATTCAGCTTTTTGGCCATGTCGGTATTTAGATTGTGACGACATGGTCAATTTCTTGCTGTTATCTCAGTAGTATTCTTATTTCGTTGTGTTTTATGGCTTGCAGCCACTAACGTCGTGGTGCTTCGCCCACACCAGACCAAGAGGAAACCAACGGCTGTTCCCTCTTGGAACTCCCAGCCGCCCCGCAACATTTTCTGAACAGCGAAAAAATTGCCATGGGGACTAATCTAGCTTTTGACTTCGTCTGTAACCGGCTTCGGCCTTATTCGAAAATGCTAACGCTTCCGATGGGGCGTCCCTTCCCCTCGAAAGCTAGCTGGCCATCCTTGGCCAGCTTACGCTATTTTCTTTAACGTCCTCAAGTTCAGAGTTGAATTAGTCGATTTTATTGTGCGAATGATTTATTGCTTTACACCAAAGATACTGCAAATGTAGGATGATATTAATCAATAACTTAAATGATAGGCTTTATCCAAAGGCTGTTATAACTCTGGATTCTCATGAATGCCAAGCAAGATGCTATAGATATACTTAATGGATTTATCGTAGATATCTCAGTTGCCGTAGAAGTCCTCAAGGATTACGAAGTAGGAGATTACCCTCAACGAGATAATCAATTTCGTCAAGGTTTGTACCGTCTCTGTTTGCAATCAATAATATTAAACTGCGCCAAATACACCGAGTTTTGTAGGGAGTATGGTCAGGTTCTAAATGAATGCTGCCCTGATCTATCTAGCGAGAGAAATAATATAAAAGAAAATTTAGAGCAAAGAGGTGTCAATAAATTCAGGAGTAAATATATTGCTCATAATCGATGTGACATCACAAAGAGGCCTTTCACTACTAAAGAAACAGATATGTTAGTAAATAGCATAATTGGTGGTAGCGGTGCTCTAGATTTTTTAAATTGGCTACTTCCCGACTATCCTGAAAATGTAAAAACACAAAAATATTTCACTGGTTTTTTATCTCTTTTGAGGGACCGGATACATGAAACGTTATAACAAATACGTTCAATATTCTATAGTAAACTAGACCGCTAAAAACGCGGTTTAGCAGCAATGCGGTCCATTGAGTAAGCATCAAAAAAACAAACTTCTTTAGCATAATGCGTACCGATTAATCTGGAATAGGCATCGACCAAGTCCTACAAGCATTTATGCCTTGCAAACAATGCAACGCATAAATACTAAAACGTTATGTGCCAAGGAGTGCATTCCTAGAATGATTATCAATTCAAAGCTTATTAAGTTTCGTAAAAAAATCAGATCAAACCAAAAACACGTTATAGATTTAATTGTGAAAGATCACTTGGCTGAAATTTGTGTTTTTTGTGGTATGACTGACAGCTTAACTCGTGAACATGTAATACCACAGTGGGTATACAGTCGCTGTGTTAAAAGGACATTCATTACGACTACAAACTCAATTTCTCAAACTTACAACAAAACAACAGTACCAGCATGTAAAGACTGTAATTCGAATTTATTAGGTTTTCTGGAAAGGGAGCTGAAACATGAATTTGACTCCGTGAATGTACATGAGAATAGCTTTTCTCAAGAAACGATTGAGCTCATTATTCTTTGGCTTGAAACTTTGGAGTACAAATTTCATGTTCTTGATTTGCGGCGAAAGTTAAACCGTGTAAAAGATTCGGACTTTATTCCATATATAGCACAGATGCCTATTTCAATGTTTCAAGGCCCAATTGATGCAAGTCCAGCTAAAGTTTTTTCAAATTTAAGAAATGCTTTAAAAGTACTTAGTGTTAAATCTAAAGTATCTAGGGTTAACTCTCTATGCATTCTTTCAACAAAAAATACAGATTTTCACTTCTTCCATTCGACAAATAATTATATATTTATCGAGTTAGCTGAATTTGGAGTAGCATTTTTCTATTTTTATAAGCAAACATTTAGTGATCATAATGATGCCCTATTAGCTGCTCAAGATATTGTAAAAAAAGAATACTCAGAGAATTGCTCATAACAGTCGTTTAGAGTGACAGCAAGCCGTTGTTTTTTGCTCCTGTGTCGCTAATTTCAACCAACTATTTTATTGCATTCGATTGGTGCGCCAATGATTTATGGTTAATTAACTTAAACTTGCTCTTACATCTGCAATGGTGATGAACAGTTTGTTTTCTGCGTCTTGAAAAGCCTGAAATCCATAGCGTTCGTAGAAGTGTTTTGCGCCATCTTTTGCGTCAACAATGACGACGGGGAATGCTACGCTATCACTTGCCGCTAACAGTTTTCGTAGTGCATCAATAAGTAACCATTCGCCAAAGCCTTGGCCTTTATAGCGGTCATCGATTGCTAAGCGGGCTATAAGGCCGCCAGACGTAGATGATTGGTATTTTTTCTGCAGCTTATCCGGCAGAGCCTTTAGGTCAATTGGTGTCATTGTTAAGGTATAAAAGCCGATAATATGCGAGTTATCGTTATCATCTTCTAAAATGAAAGTTCTGCTGTTGTCTTTCTTGGATTGCTGACTCGCCATGACTTTTAGGTAGTGATTAAGAGCGTCAATACCACAGTTGAATCGGTTTCTATCGTGTTTAGCTTTATCTAAAAGTACCGTATTCATTATTGGGTTTTGCTTTCGTAACGTTCCGAAGCCGTTTTGAGTTTTGAGTTTGGTGTTGCTGGACTGTCTAGTGCTTCCATAAGCAACATCGCATCTGTTTGACTTAGTTTTAGTACTTGTTCACGCTCAATGATTTGTTTGGCTTTTTCGATTGCTGCACTGAGTACAAATGAGTTAATGCTCGACATACCAGCGATTGCTGCTGCCTTTGTCAGTAAATCTTGGGTGTCAACATCAACTCTAGCGGTGATGCGAGGTAAAGTAGTCGCCATAATATAATCTCCATATGTGCCAAAATGTCACACAGCTATTATGGTGTTAAAACGTACAATAAGCAATGCCTGTGTCACTTTGGCACACAGGCAAAAACGTTATTAAAACCAATTCTACTTATCTTACTTATCAATAAACCATACTCAATGCAGTTTACTCTTTTGCAAATACCTTGCGGCCGTTTACCCAGGTGGCAATGACTTTGTTTTGCCAGATCTGTTGTGGGTCGATTGTAAAATAGTCATCTTCGACTAGGATAAAGTCTGCTTTTTTACCGGGTTCTAATGAGCCTAATAACTGTTCTTGATGGCCTGCGTAGGCGGCGTCGATGGTGAAGCTTTTGAGTGCTTCGATGCGTGATAGTTTTTCAGTGGAGAGCCAGCCGTCTAGTGGTTGGTTAACATGGTCTTGGCGGGTTACGGATGCATGCAATCCAAAAAATGGGTTGGGCGATTCAATAGGGAAGTCTGAACCATTGGCGATGACGGCATTAGCGTTTAACAGCTTGCGCCACGCATAAGCACCGGCCAAGCGGGCTTTACCTAAACGGTTTTCTGCCATGTTTTTGTCGCTGGTGGCGTGGGTTGCTTGAATCGATGCGATAACCCCAAGTTGGGCAAAACGCGGTATGTCGGCTAAATCGAGAATTTGTGCATGTTCAATGCGATGGCGTAATGCTTTTGAGTCGGTTGCTGCAATGGTAGTTTGGTATTTATCGAGCACCACTTGATTGGCGTTGTCGCCAATGGCGTGAGTATTAACCTGAAAACCTGCTTTCATCGACTGTAAAATCAGTTTGCCGAGTTGATCGTCTGAATACAGCATTAAGCCTTTATGGCCGGGTTGATCTGAATATTCTTTGATTAACGCTGCGCCGCGGCTGCCAAGCGCGCCATCGGCTGATATTTTAACGCTGTCGACTTTAAACATGTTATCGGCAGTGGTGATGTGGCCTTGTTTTAAAATGCTAGTAAAGCGAGGGTCTTCAACCGATAGCATGCCATTTACGCGCACGCTCATGGCATTGTTCGCTGCTAATTGTTGGTATGCCTTGATGTTGTCGATGCTAATACCTGCATCGTGCACACTGGTTAGCCCGTATGACGCTAGGCTATCCATCGCTAGGGTTAAGGTTGATTGTAATTGCTGCTGATTGAGATCGGGGACGATGTTAAACACTAAGTTCATCGCATTGTCGATTAACACTCCGGTAGGATTACCTTGCTCGTCTTTGACAATTTCACCGCCTTCTGGTGCCACTGTGGTTGACGAAATTCCCGCGAGTGCTAACGCTTTGCTGTTAACCCAAATGGCATGACCGTCAACTCGGCCAAATGATACAGGATTAGCTTTAAAGGCTTTATCTAGGCTTTCTTTAGTCGGGAATTGTTTGCTGTCCCATAATTCTTGGTTCCAACCTCGGCCCATTAACCATCCATCAGTCGGGTTGTTTTTACTAAATGCTTGCGCGCGTTCAACGGCTTGTTGTTCGCTACTGGTGTTGGTCAAGTCTGCGGTTAATAAACTCAAACCATAACCAAGCACATGACCGTGGGCGTCGATTAATCCAGGTAATAAGGTTTTACCTTTGCCATCAATTGAGGTGATATCAGTTGCACTCGGTAAGGCTTGGTTTAAGGTAAATAGTCGATCAATTTTGTCGTCAGTAAATTGGATAGCATTAAAGGTTTGCAGTTTTCCGTCGACGAGCGTGTAGCCATTAACGTGATGCACCAGTGTGGTTTGTGCCATGGTGTTTGCGCTTAAACTAGCCAAGCTTAATGCCACTGATAGCGCTAAATATTCCTTTCTCATCGGTTTTCCCTTTTTATGACGACGATTAATCAGCATCCATTAAATGTTAATTAATGGTTAATGGCAAGGGGCAGTGCAAGTCGTCTTGAGGGGGGGAGATTGATGTGCCTATATAGAGGAAATACTCATTGCCGTTGTAAATTTATCGCCCAGTTAATACTGGGCGATAATCGTTAAGGCTAGTTAAACTTAGCTAGGGTACTGGCTAGTTCGTTTACATCCAGTACGTTGTAGTCTGGTTGTGCTGCTAGTGGGAACAACACTTTACCTTGGCGACGAATAAAGGCGGTTTGTAAGCCTGCTTTATCTGCACCGGCAATATCCCAACCGTGTGCGGCAACCATTAACGCTTCATCTGCATTAACGCCTAAATCTTTAATGGCCCATTGGTACGTTTTTAAATGCGGCTTAAATACCCCAACAGATTCTATGCTTAAGTTTGCATCAAAATACTGGCTTAAATTAGCATTTTTAAGCTGTAAGGTTACGCCTTCTAATGATGAGTTGGTTAAGGTGACTAGTTTGTAACCCTGAGCTTTTAATTTAGCTAAACCTTCTGCAACATCTGGGTGAGCGGGTAATGAACGAAGTGGCGTTAGAATGGCGGTTTTAGCTTGTTCTGGTGTGATGGCAATACCGTTGATTTCGGCGACCATTTGCAGTGACGCAACGCCAATGCTACCAAACGTTTGGTAATCACCTGTAGCTGAAACTACTAAAGAATGATGCAACATGGTTGAGAACCATAATGGCAGTAAATCTTCACGGCCATTAAGCGCTTTACCCACAGAGGCGCGCATATTTTCAAGATCTAACAAGGTTTCATTCACATCAAAAATAATCACTTTAGGCTTAACTAATGGTGCTTGCACCGCAGTATCTGCTGGATCTTTAGCAAAAGCGCTACTGGTATTAAGCATAAAAAAAGCTGTCGCAAGCGATATTAAAACACGGATTTTCATAAAACCTCTGGCAATGTGATGTTGGTTGAAAAGAACTTATCGAGTATTCATCTCACTATTGTTGTCTGTGATACTGACTATAACAAGTTGAACGATTGTTCATTAATATAGTCAGCCTAAATGAAACTGACCTTAAAATCACGGTTTTATTGCCCAATAGTTTAATAAATCTGAACTCGGGATTTGAGGTGACGTACATAGCAGCGCCACTGGAGATAGACATTATCGCCAGTGGTACTGCTATTAGTAGTGAGTTTTAGTTGACGTTGTGGCTATTTGATTGAGAAAAGTTGAGCCCAATTGTTTAACTGTTTAACGGTTTAACGGTTTAATTGGGTAGCGCAACTACCTGACCATTTTTTACAACGGTTTTACACAGGTTCACTCCGTAAGCATAAGCTAATTGTGCTGGAGTGGTGATATCCCACAGACAAAAGTCAGCTTGTTTACCTACGGTAATACTGCCGACATTATTGTCGATACCAAGTGCTTTTGCAGCATTAATGGTTACACCTTGTAAGGCTTCTTCTGGGGTGAGTTTGAATAAGGTGCAAGCCATATTGAGCATCAATAAAGTGGAGCAAATAGGCGATGACCCCGGATTAAAATCGCTGGCAATAACCATTGGCACCTTGTATTGACGCAGTAAGTCGATTGGCGGTAATTGGGTTTCGCGTAAAAAATAAAATGCGCCGGGTAACAAGGTTGCACAGGTACCACTTTCGCTTATGGCTTTAATACCTGCTTCATCTAGAAACTCAATATGATCGACCGATTTAGCCCCAAGCTTGGCTGCTAAGGCGCTACCGCCCATATTGGTTAATTGCTCAGCATGCAGTTTAATCTGCAGACCTGCCTGTTTAGCCGCAGTTAATACTCGCTCAGTTTGCTCAAGATTAAAGGCGATATTTTCACAAAATACATCGACGGCATCAGCAAGGTTTTCGGTGATTACCGCGGGGAGCATGTCATTAATGACGAGGTCGATATAGGCATCTGCATTGTCTTTATATTCTGGCGGAATAGCATGGGCGCCCAAGAAGGTGGTGCTTACATCAATGTGATGATGTTCGCCTAGCTCACGCGCAACGCGCAATAATTTAAGTTCTGTTTCGGTGTTCAAGCCGTAACCAGATTTAATTTCAACCGTGGTGACGCCTTCTCTGGCTAGGGCGTTTAAGCGTTGTCGACCCAGTTCAAATAACTCAGCTTCATCAGCTTCACGACAGGCGTTAACGGTTGAGATAATACCGCCGCCAGCCCGAGCGATATCTTGGTAACTCGCACCTTGTAAGCGTTGTTCAAACTCATTGGCGCGATTACCGGCAAAGACTAAGTGGGTGTGTGCATCGATAAGCCCTGGTGTTATCCAGCCGCCTTTGCCTCTGTAAACTGGGGTTGCCAGTACATCAAATTCAGGTAGTTCACTGCGCGGGCCAACCCAAGCAATTTTGCCATCTTTTATTGCAATAGCCGCTTGAGGTATTACGCCGTAAGCCCCTTGGATATTGGTATCCATGGTGGCCACGTTTACATCAATCCACACTTGATCCCACGACATAAAAACCCCTAAAAATGCATTAATTATTGATTGCTAAACAATACTTGTTTTAACTTGTATATACAAGGTAGGATGAATGATGTGTTTTTAAACAGCAATGACATTATTGTCTAAAAAACCGAGAGCTGCTGATATGGCCCAAGCAAAGTTTGCCCAAATAAAACAATTCATTTTGAGCCGTATTGAAACGGGCGAATGGCAAGAGAACGATCGTGTCCCATCTGAAAATCAGTTAACTGAATTGTTTGCCTGTAGCCGTATGACAGCAAGGCGGGCGTTAACTGAGCTGGTTGAATCTGGCGTGTTAGAACGTACTCAAGGGGTAGGTACGTTTGTGGCCGGATTAAAGTCGCAATCGTCATTGTTGGCTATTCGTAATATTGCCGACGAGATAAAAGACCGTGGCCATGGCTACAGTGTTAACCAGCTTGAATTGAGACAAATTGAGGCCAGCACAACAGTGGCTAATGCATTGGGGCTGGAATTGGGCAGCCCTGTATTTTATTCGGTGTTGGTGCATTGCGAACAAGGCTTACCATTACAAGTTGAAGAGCGTTATGTGAACCCACTGCTGGTGCCTGATTACCTACAACAAGATTTTAGCTCACATACTCCCCATGAATATTTATCGGCCGTAGCACCACTGACAGAGGCTAAACATACCGTTGAAGCCATTATGGCTAACGAGCTGTTACAACAACGTTTAGCCATTGCGGCAACGGAACCTTGCTTACAAATTTTACGTCGTACCTGGTCGCGCCAAGGTGTGGTCAGTTTTGCTCGTTTAGTTCATCCGGGCAGCAAATTTAAACTAGGCGGCCATTTAACCTTTGCGCGTTAAATGGTGGTATCGAAAATGAAAACCGTAAGACATTAAAAATACACAACAAGACCAATAAAAAACCAAACTGAATAAACTCAGTTGAAGAGGAACATATGGATAAACGACACGATCCAAGCCGTCGCATTATTGCGCCGCACGGTACTCAATTACAGTGTAAAAGTTGGCTAACCGAAGCTGCGATGCGCATGTTAATGAACAACTTACACCCTGATGTTGCCGAACGCCCAGAAGATTTAGTGGTGTACGGCGGCATTGGCCGCGCGGCGCGCGATTGGCAAAGTTACGACAAAATTATTGAGGTGCTTAAACGCCTTGAAGACGATCAAACCTTATTAGTGCAGTCTGGTAAACCTGTTGGGGTGTTTACTACTCATAGCAATGCGCCACGGGTCATTATTGCTAATTCAAACCTAGTGCCACATTGGGCGAATTGGGAACACTTTAACGAGCTGGATAAAAAAGGTTTGGCGATGTATGGCCAAATGACTGCGGGTTCGTGGATTTATATTGGTTCGCAAGGCATTGTTCAAGGCACTTACGAAACGTTTGTCGCCATGGCTAAACAGCACTTTAATGGCTCGTCAGCGGGTAAGTGGATTTTAACTGGCGGTTTAGGCGGCATGGGTGGTGCACAACCACTGGCTGGTACTATGGCGGGTTATTCGGTATTAACCTGTGAAGTAGATGAAACCCGTATCGATTTTCGCATGCGCACTGGTTACGTCGACAAAAAAGCCACTTCATTAGATCAAGCATTAGCGATGATTTATGAAGCAAACCAAAGCGACAAGCCGGTTTCGGTCGGTTTATTAGCGAATGCCGCCGATGTGTTTACAGAGCTAGTGACCCGCGGCATTGTGCCTGATGTGGTGACAGACCAAACCTCCGCGCACGACCCATTAAACGGTTATTTACCTCAAGGCTGGACTTTAGAATACGCCGCTCAAATGCGTAAAACTAACGAAGCGGCAGTCGTTAAAGCGGCGAAGCAGTCAATGGCAGTGCAAGTTAGAGCAATGTTGGCATTACAGGCAGCCGGTGCAGCAACCACAGATTATGGCAACAATATTCGCCAAATGGCGTTTGAAGAAGGCGTCACGAATGCGTTCGACTTCCCTGGGTTTGTACCAGCATACGTGCGGCCGTTATTTTGTGAAGGCATTGGACCATTCCGTTGGGTAGCCTTGTCTGGCGATCCGGAAGATATTTACAAAACAGATGCCAAAGTCAAAGAGCTGATTCCAGATAATCCGCAGTTACACAATTGGCTCGACATGGCGCGTGAGCGTATTGCGTTTCAAGGCTTACCTGCACGTATTTGCTGGGTAGGGCTTAAAGATCGTGCCCGCTTAGCGTTAGCCTTTAATGAAATGGTCAAAAACGGTGAGTTAGCGGCACCGATTGTTATTGGCCGAGATCACTTAGATTCAGGCTCAGTTGCCAGTCCAAATCGCGAAACAGAAGCCATGTTAGACGGCTCCGATGCGGTGTCAGATTGGCCATTAATGAATGCCTTACTCAATACGGCTAGTGGTGCAACTTGGGTGTCATTACACCATGGTGGCGGCGTTGGTATGGGCTTTAGTCAGCATTCTGGGGTGGTGATAGTGGCCGACGGAACCGATGAGGCTGCGGTACGTTTAGGCCGAGTATTGTGGAACGACCCTGCTACTGGGGTAATGCGTCATGCAGATGCTGGCTATGACATTGCAAAAAAATGTGCCAAAGAGCAAGGCTTAGACCTGCCAATGTTAGGAGCTTAATCCATGTCGACTTATTCATTTGAACTTATTCCAGGTACGTTAACACTGGCGCAGACTCGTGCGATCAGCCGTAATAGTGTCAAGCTTACCCTTGCGAAAGAAGCGATTAAAGACATTAATCAAAGTGCTGAAATCGTCCAACAAGTATTACGTGAAGGCCGTACTGTTTACGGTATCAATACTGGCTTTGGCTTGTTAGCCAACACTAAAATTGTTCCAGAAGATCTGCAATTATTGCAACGCTCTATTGTATTGTCCCACGCCGCTGGCATAGGAAAATACATGCAAGATGCTACCGTGCGCTTAATGATGGTGTTAAAAATTAACTCATTAAGCCGCGGTTTTTCAGGTATTCGTTTAGAGGTTATCGAGTTTCTCATCCAGCTAGTGAATGCTGGTGTGTATCCGTGTGTGCCAGAAAAAGGATCAGTCGGGGCATCGGGTGACTTAGCGCCATTAGCTCACATGTGTTTACCTTTGTTAGGTGAAGGCGAAATGAGCTATCAGGGGCTGATTATCTCAGCAGCGGAAGGTCTTGAGATTGCTGGGCTAAAACCTATTGAATTAGCAGCCAAAGAAGGGTTAGCGTTACTGAATGGTACGCAAGCCTCAACAGCGCTGGCGCTTGAAGGTTTGTTTAATGCAGAAGATTTGTTTGCCGCCAGTTCAATCATTGGTGCCATGAGTGTTGAAGCCGCTATGGGCAGCCGTAGTCCGTTTGATGCGCGCATTCATGCTGCGCGCGGGCAAAAAGGTCAAATTGATTCCGCGGCAATTTTCCGTCATTTGCTCACTAACGAATCGGAAATTAGCCTAAGCCATACCAATTGCGAAAAAGTACAAGATCCATACTCACTGCGCTGTCAACCACAGGTCTTAGGTGCGTGCTTAACCCAAATCCGTCAAGCAGCAGAAGTGCTTGGCGCTGAGGCAAACGGTGTTACTGATAATCCATTGGTGTTCCAAGATACGGGCGATATTATTTCGGGCGGTAATTTCCATGCCGAACCCGTTGCGATGGCGGCTGATAACCTCGCGATTGCGATTGCTGAAATGGGCTCAATTTCGGAACGCAGAATGGCGTTGTTGATTGACTCTAGTTTGTCTAAGCTACCGCCATTTTTAGTGGATAACGGTGGGGTAAATTCTGGCTTTATGATTGCTCAGGTCACCGCGGCTGCACTCGCATCGGAAAACAAAACCTATGCGCATCCGGCCTCGGTAGACAGTTTACCGACATCGGCAAACCAAGAAGATCATGTGTCGATGGCGACATTTGCTGCACGACGTTTACGCTACATGAGTGAAAATACCCGTGGAGTATTGGCTATTGAGTTGTTAGCTGCAGCACAAGGACTCGACTTTAGAAAGCCTTTGCAACCAAGCGCCGCCGTAGCTCTGGCCAAAGCCGAGCTTCGTGAAATAGTGACGTTTTATGATAAAGACCGTTACTTTTCACCTGATATCGAGAACTCGGTCGACTTGTTGTATAGCGCCAGTTTTAACCGATTGCTACCGCAGGGCATGTTACCGAGTTTTTAATTGAGCGAAACTACATGTCATGAACAGGATATGTTTAGAGTAATTTGATAAAGGACCGCAAGGTCCTTTTTTATTATCTTTTATTGCCCACGCGTCAAAGCTAATTTTTGTTTAATCTTGTTTGGGTATACTCACATTCATTGCAACTGTTAACATAATCGTGAAAATAGTAACTTGTATTAAATTTATCATCTTGACCGATAGAGTCGATGTTTCGGTAACGTTATACATCAACACCATGCATAATGAGCACACTGATAAGCCTGTGAATGTTTGCTTGCATTTATGCGGTTTAATTTACGTCTTTTGATTGAGTAAAGGGCAAACGTGGCTAAGGATTTGTTTGTGAATACAGAAGTGCGGATTGAAATTGCGGCTTGGTTAACCCGTTTGGGTATTAATAGCCAACCATCGGATGGTGTCGCAACATCGATATTAATTTTGGCTTGTGTGGTTGTAGCAGGTTTAAGTTATTACATTACCCATCGATTTGTCGTTCACGGTGTGAATGCAGTGATCCGCCGATCTTCGGTGACTTGGGACGATATTTTCATGCGCTTTAATGTGTTTGAGCGTCTCGCTATTTTGATCCCCATTTTAATCCTCGATTTATTGATCCCTATTGTGCTCACCGAGCATGAGTTGATTAGCGCTTTTATTGACCGTTTCCTTAGCGCGTTGTTAGTGTTTTTTATGATTCGAGCTGTGTATAGCGGGTTGAATGCGATTGATGAAATTGCTGATATTAATCATGTTAATCGCCGTTTACCGGTAAAAAGTTTTGTGCAGCTGACTAAGTTGTTTTTATTCTTCATTGGTTTAATTGTTGTCTTTGCTATTCTAGCCGACCAGTCGCCTATTTATTTCTTTAGTGGTTTAGGGGTGGCTACCGGTTTGGTTATGTTGGTGTTTCGAGACACCATTTTGGGCTTCGTTGCTGGGATTCAACTTGCTGCTAACCGCATGGTGAGCAAAGGCGATTGGATCCAAATGGATAAATACGCTGCAGACGGCGCAGTTGAAGATGTAACCTTAACCACAGTGAAAGTACGAAACTGGGACAATACCATCACCATGATCCCAGCCTATGCATTAGTGTCTGATGCATTTAAGAACTGGCGCGGCATGTCCGAGTCGGGCGGTCGACGAATTAAGCGCTCAATCAATATCGACGTCAATAGCATTCAGTTTTTGACCGATGAAGAACGTATTCGCTTAGGCAAAGTCAATTATTTGAAAGAGTATTTACCGCAAGTATTCAGTGAAATCAGTGTTGCTAATGCCAACATAAGTGATATTGAGATGAAGGTGAATGGCCGTCATTTAACCAATATCGGAACATTTAGAGCATACTTACAAGAGTATTTACGTCGTCATGACAAAGTACATAAAGACATGACATTGATGGTAAGGCAGCTTGCTCCAACCACTGAGGGCTTGCCGATAGAATTATATATTTTTACCAATGACATTCGTTGGACCTATTATGAAGCGATTCAGGCAGACATTTTTGATCACATTTTTGCCGTGTTACCTGAGTTTGGTTTACGTGCGTTTCAAAGCCCAACAGGTACTGACATTCGCAGCATAAAGCAATGTACCGAACAGCATTGATAAGCCGCCAGATAAGCGATATTTGCAGTGGTTAAATTCCTGGTATTAATATCATTGCTGTTGCTGTGGTGGGCGATGCCCGTGCAAGCTAATTGGTTTAATGATATCAATAGGCAAGTTCGCTCGATAGACGTTGAAAAATCACTGACTGCCGAGCCATTAACAACCGCAGAGCTAGCTGATTACCCAACAAACTATCAATTTGAACGAGTAATAGTACCAAGCCATCAAACCCCGCTGTTTGTGCTACAAGCAGGGCTTGAGCACCGTGACACCGTTGTGCTTATTCACGGTTTAGGTGAGTTAGCCTCTAAAGACTGGTTAACGGTGATTCCCGCGTTAGCAAAGCAGTATCATGTTGTTGCTATCGATTTACCTGGTTTTGGTCTATCGCAAGGTGCTGTATTTACCTATTCACCTAAAGAATATGCCAAGGTGATCGATTGGGTTATTAGCCATTATCGCCATCCCAATGCTCAGGTACATCTTGTGGGACACTCGATGGGGGCAGCGATTAGCTTATACTATGCTAGTCAGTACCCCAGCAAAATTGAGCAACTCGTACTGGTCGATGCCGCCGGCATTTTGGACCGGACTGCGTATCTAAAACAGATTTCTAAACGAGGTATGGCTAGTAGCGAATTACCACAAGGCTTACGCCGAGTGTTAGCCCGGGTTGATAACTTTGCCGATAAGATACTAGAGAAAACTGGAACCGGGTTAGATCCAACGAAATGGTTAAGTCACAATGAGTCTATTCGTAATATGACCATTGGCGAACAAACCAACACTAATGCGGCATTAGCATTAATGGAACAAAACTTCTCTGTGCTTAATTACCAACAGATGCCTGCGACGCAGTTAATTTGGGGCGCAGATGATCAAGTTGCGCCACTACGGACCGCTCAAGCACTGCTACATGTATTACCTACAGCACAACTGCAGGTTATTGCTGGTGCAGGGCATGTACCGATGAAATCACATCAACACACCTTTAATCAAATGTTATTAACGGGCCTTGCATCGACTTCTACTTTTCCTTCTAATGCTAATGTTTTGGCTCGTGAGCAACATTCAGAAAATAGCAGTAAGCGTATTGGCAAATGCTATCAAGAAAGCCAACAATATTTTTCTGGGCATTATGATCAGCTCATTATTGAAGACTGTAAATTGGTGTTCATTGACAATGTTGATGTAAATCAGCTCACGATGAGTGACTCGATTGTAACCATCAAGTCTAGTCGCATAGGTATGCAGCAGAAAAAGATGAAGATCGCCCGCAGTACTATTAGTGCCACAGACACTCACTTTTTGGGTGAGATTAACAGTACTCGCAGTCGGTTTGATTTAGCTGGGGTAACCTTTTGGGGTGAGTCTCCGGTGTTCATCTCGCAAGAGTCGACTCGGCTAGTGCTATCTTTAGTGCGGATCCATACGCCAACGCACGTTATACGTTTAGGCGGCAGCTATGTGCTAGCCGCTGAGAGTTTAGAAAGCGTGTTATAAAAACCGCTGAATGCTGTGTAAGACACTTCTTGTATATCCAACACTGTCGCACTTCTGATTAATCAATATAAGCTAATTGAACGTTAATTATTGCAGTACTATTTCTGCTGATAATCAGGAACCATTTTTGGATGATAACCTTTGATTGAACGGTAAAAATCCATTAACTGATTTATTTCGCGTTCAATATCTCCCGTCGGTCTTAACGGTTTGGCAATCACAACCGCTTTGCGGCCAAAATCTAATCCGATTGGTACTATATCAACATCCGCTTTGGCTGCAATATGGTAAAAACCACTTTTCCAACGAGTTACAGGGCTACGTGTGCCTTCAGGTGCTAAGGCCAGTTTATAAAGTGGATCTTGTTGGAATAACAGCACCACGCCATCAACTAAATTATTGTATTTACGTCTATCGACAGGGCTACCGCCCATGGCGCGAAATAGCCATCCCCAGGGCGGAATAAACAGCTGATGCTTGCCTAAAAAATGAATTTTGGTGCCTAAGGCGCTGCGGGCGATAATGCCAATGATGAAATCCCAATTACTGGTATGCGGGCCAACAATAATGACGCATGGCTTAGTATTATCGAGTTGGCCATCAAATTCCCAACCCAGTATTTTGAGTAATCCTAAGCAAAGTGAACTGAACATAGTGTGACCCCAATCATTGAGCTTTATTAAGCTTCTTGTTATTTCAATTTGTCAGCCAAACTGGTGTGGTTAATTGACGTTAATTTGTTGCAGGCATCTGCTGATGCTTACTTTAGCTGATGTGTTATCAGCATAGCCTGCAATCGTACTCATTTCATGCTTAACCTCAATTGGGCTAAGGCATGAGATAAATGTGATTAGTTAAGTTGCTGCAAACTTGTCATTGGCTAACCTATTGACGCGTTATTTCATCTTGTTAGCAGAATAAATAACAAGTTTGATAGCGATAGTGACTAAGATTGTGTTTTTTATTATGACCTCCTGAACTCTTATCTCGAGTTCAGGTTAACTAATATGTTGCGCTAATGAGTGGTTGGCTTATCAAACTCGGCTATGTGTTTTGCTTCGTCTAGAATAACCTGTTCTAACTCTGCTTCTGATTTCATCCGCTCAAAATCAAACTTCATCCGTTGTTGTTTTGGTAGCTCATTACGCGCTTCCATGATGGGATGGTTTCTAATCAGCTCATAATGGGTAAACAGGTTAGGGAAGTCTGCCACAACTTGTTCTGACAAGGATAATGCATCAAATAATTTACCTATGCGCATAACGCCTTCAGACAGTTCACAACGATCTTCTAGCATTGCTGCGGCAATGTAACGGATATCAGTCAGTATTTGTTGTCTACGTTCTTCAGCTTTAGCCTTACGCTCAGAAAGTGCTTGTTGATTAGCTTGTGTTGTACGTTTAAGCGTTAACAGTAAGTGTGTTGCGTAGGTAGCAAGGGCTACAATGATGAGTAGAGCAATTACGATGGCGGTTGTAGACACAATTTATCCTTTTTTGAATACAAAACTGGCGCGATTTGCGCCAGTTTTTTGATATCAAACCAAGAAATAGCTTGGTATTACTTTCATCGAGCAGATTAATCTTTCTGCTGATAATCTTTAAGCATATCGGCACCTGATTCAAAACGATTTAATAGTTCATCGTCACTCAGTTGCTTTTTAGGACTTTGTATTGGCGTATCATCGCCTTCAGTTAGGCCTAAGCTCAACATCAGTTGCTCAATTTTGTCTAATTGAATATTCAACCACTTTTGATCAGTGTCAGATAAATCACGACCTTCTTCAAGTTGGTCAAGTAACTGATTTAGTCTTGGATCATCTTCAAGTTTCAGTAACTTCTGTTCGTCAGTCAGTTTAGGCTGCTTAGGCTTAACCACTAATGGCGCGGTAACAGACGTAGGTAAAGTAAGTGCTACCGGCTTTTTGCTGCCATGACGGATATCTTTACTCTTAACCGAAGTGTTACCTGATGCTTGTTTAAGCAACGTTTCATTGTGACGGCTGCCTGATTTACGGCCGGTTTCAGATTTTTTACCATCGACCGCGTTGCGATCAACTTTTTTTACTCTAGGTGCAAACTTAGCGCCGTTTTCGCCGCCTTTGCGAGTTTTTTTACTGCGAGCCATGATGTTCTCGTTAGGTTTTCTAAACACGTCCTTGCAGAGCAATTTCTACAAGGCACTAAATAAGGATGCGCTTTATATCAGATTTTGATGATTTTTGCATCAAAACCAGATCTTTCGATGCAAATAATAGCTCAAAATCACTATTTAATGCTAAATATTCGAATGTCTGCTGCTGGTAAAAGCTTACATGAGTTGGATTGTTTTTGTAATGCCATTTGGCAAAATGGTCTTGATCGGTCAATAAAGGCGTGCCTATTGCTAACCAGCCATTGGGTTTAACCAGTTGATTGAGTAATTTCCATTCACGGTGTGGATGACGAAAGTGTTCGAATACCCGGTAACAACATACAAAATCATAGCTATGTTGCAGTACCGACTGATCTGCAGCAAAGAATGGGTCGTACTGATTAACAAGATGACCAGCATCAACAATGGATTGTCTGCTCTGTTCGTCAAGTAAGCGGCCAAAATTAAGACCAGTTAACGCACCGCTCTGTTGCTGAGATATTTGGGCTAATAGTGGCAGAATAAATTGCGATAATGGTTTCTGACTCGATGACTTTTGCGATCGACCGTAACGCTGACGCTCAACATCTGGCATAAGATGTGATTTTGGGTTAGCAAAGACTAAGCCACACCGTTCGCAGATGTAGAAAGCCCTTTTTTTGTCTTGAACAAAAAAATCAGCACTATGATTACAAAGCGGACATACGTTCATCAAATACAGCATTACCTAAGTATTGACTTAATAAACGATTATATAGCGAATGCGGTTAATTTAAAGTAAGTATTTGAAATGAAGTTGATATTGATGCTATTTGGGCATAAAAAAAAGCGGCAGTATAAACTGCCGCCTCGTAAAATAGTGCCTAACGCACTTTATTCTGATTCCAAGTATCCGTACTTGCTATGTGACTATCCCGGTCAGATCTTTATTTTTTCTGCTTTCCATGCCGTTTTTAATTGTTATTGGTCATCAATGACGCTTTTTTATATTCTGTTGCCGTCCTGACTACAGCTTCCGTAGATGGTCTTCAATGACGCATCATTATCCTAATTGTCTTCAATGACATTAGTTAACCATCCTTGTTACTTTATACCTTCGAGCGATAAAGCTTCCAGCGGGTGCATCCTCAGCAATAAGCTTTGTTTGCCATTATTTGAATCCTTCAAATAATACTCTGGGTTATCAGTCACTCTGTTGTGTAAGGCAGTGCTAAATAGCGTGTCGACCAATCGGTCTATTCCTTACAAATTCTGCGACCAGTATTTCAAAATGAAATCTCGACTCATATTATTATTATTAGTGAGTGGTCTTAAATTATTATTATTATGAATTATCTTTATTCTTATATCTTAAATGTATCAGTCCGAAACCTGCTTGATGTTATTAGATTTATGTTACAAACAGTTGGGTTTACCTCGGTACGGGGTGTATTTAACGCTAAAAGTGTGAACACTGTCAAGTAATAATCGATGAAGCTTACGTCAACGTCAACTTGGTGGCGTAAAAAAAGGGCTAGAAAGCCCATTTTTTTATTAGTAAATATTCAAGGGTATTAGTGCTTAATACTTGAAATATATTTAGATAATGCTTCGATATCAGCATCAGATAATTTTTTAGCTACATCTTGCATCATGCCATTTAAATCGTTGTGACGAACTCCATCACGAAATTGTGTTAGCTGAATTTTGATATAGTTAGCATGCTGACCACCCACGACAGGGAAGCCTGCAGCAGCTGCGCCTTTGCCTTCAGGACCATGACAGGCAACACATGCTGTAATACCACGAGCGGCGTCACCGCCTTTATACAGTTTTTCACCTGCTGCGGGTACGTCGGCAACATCGGCGACAACTTGTACTTGGCTTGCAAAGAATGCTGAAACATCAGCGATGTCTTCATCACTGAGCCCCATTGCAAAACCGATCATAATTGGGTTCATGCGACCTTCAGCACCACCGGTTTTAGCAGCAAGACGAAATTCGGTTAATTGTTTTTCAAGATAGGC
Source organism: Shewanella sp. TB7-MNA-CIBAN-0143 (assembly GCF_040310065.1). Taxonomy (NCBI): domain Bacteria; kingdom Pseudomonadati; phylum Pseudomonadota; class Gammaproteobacteria; order Alteromonadales; family Shewanellaceae; genus Shewanella; species Shewanella sp. TB7-MNA-CIBAN-0143. The sequence goes on along the minus strand of NZ_JBEOPL010000009.1, from coordinate 92,221 downwards.
AGGGTGTTGTCCTGCTAATTTAGGATACATATCAATCATGCTATTGCCGTCAGCACCGTGACAGGCAGAACATACGATTGCTTTAGTTTTGCCTGCTTCAGCATTACCTTCAGCCATAACTGATGATGACATAGCGGCGACTACAGACAGCGCAAGAGCTAACTTTTTCATGGCGTTCCAACTTCTAGTTAATTTATTGTCCTGAGCTTACTAGGAAGACCCGCAAGCGTGGTAAAATGTTTTTTCCAAGCGCTCTGATGTAGTTTACGATGCTCGTGAAGAGCTAGATCATTTATGACTACATCACACATATCAGCGTTGCTTGGGTATATAATGTGATCAGGCTAATATTTTACACGAAAATGTGCAAAAGTAAGCAATTGTTAAAAATTTATGGTAATGCGTTTACTAGAAGTAATTTAATTGGAGTTAAGAGTGACAGAATCTCGTATCGATTTCCGTAGGGCTAAGTTTTTAATCAGTGCGCCGGATATTGCGCATTTAGATCAGTATCTTCCTGGGGATATCGGGGTGGAGATTGCGTTCGCTGGGCGCTCTAATGCCGGTAAGTCCAGTGCGCTAAATGCGCTTACTGAACAAAAAAGTTTAGCTCGAACCAGTAAAACGCCAGGTCGAACCCAATTGATCAACGTGTTTCAGCTAGATGATGATCGTCGTTTAGTCGATTTACCTGGCTATGGTTTTGCGCAAGTTCCTTTAGCATTAAAACATAAATGGCAAGAGGCGCTTGGCGAATATCTACAAAAGCGTGCTTGTTTAAGTGGCGTGGTGGTATTGATGGATATCCGTCATCCATTGAAAGATCTCGATATGCAAATGATTGAGTGGGCAGTATTAAGCAACATTCCTGTATTAGCATTGCTAACAAAATCGGATAAATTGACTCAAAGCGTCAAAATGAAAACCGTTAATGATGTGCGTGCAGCCTTAAAAGATTTTGGTGATAAAGTGCAAGTTGAGACACTATCGTCGCTAAAAGGCACCGGTAAGCCCAAAGTGTTGAGCATCTTAAATGATTGGTGTCATCCAGAATGGTTAGCTGAGCAGAAGGCAGAGCAAGCGTCGGAGTCGGAGTTGGCACCAGAGTAGCGGTCGAGTGATATAAAAGATTAGCAAAATTAAGAACCGGCAAATATGTCGGTTTTTTTTCGTCTGAGTTTTCTACGTTGTAACAATGGCGATTTTTAAGCAAAAAAAAACCGATAACCAAACGGCCATCGGTACAAATAAATTAGCTCTTTTGGGGAGAAGCTAAATTCAACAAGACTCAAGTGCCATCAACTCAATTTGATGACTCTCAATAAACCTATAATAACTGTTTTTTAACCAACATTAAAGTATTTACTCTAAATATTTTTAATGATGAAAAAAAATCAAAAAAAAGCCCCAGCAACCTAAGTTGCTGGGGCGCCGAATTTGGCTAGTCACTATCGCTAGTGAAATAAAGGTTTGAAAGATTGAACATCTTAACCTCTGTACCCTACAACGAATATAATAGCTTATTCGCCTTAAAATGAAAAACTGTTTTTCATAAAAAGATATAATAACTGTGACTGCAAACTCAAAATAGTCTTTATTTGCCGCTTAGAACGATGAACTAGTCGGTTATATATCATTAAATTGGTCATTGAGGCATAGGTTGAGTAATAGAGGATGCATAGGTGGTGAGGATATTTATTGCGCTAAGCGTTCATTTCAGTTTAGCCATAGTTACAATGTCCAAATAAAAATACCGCATTCTAATGAATACGGTATTTTTGTTTTAGCTACAGACGTTTATTTTGCAAACATAACCTAAGCCAATGACTAATGGGCTTCATTCCAGTTGTCGCCAATGCCAGCCTCAGCTAATAATGTCACGTCTAATGACGCTGCTTGCGCCATTAAATCGCACACTTTGGTTTTGAGGGTTTCAGCCTGGGCCTCATCCACTTCAAATACTAATTCATCGTGTACTTGCATTATCAGGGTGATTTCACCTTGAGTGTCTTGGTTAATCCACTGGTGAATGGCTATCATGGCTTTTTTGATGATGTCTGCTGCAGTTCCTTGCATCGGAGCGTTAATCGCTGCACGTTCAGCTGCCTGACGACGCATTGCATTACGGTCGTTGATTTCAGGCAAGTATAAACGACGTCCGAATAATGTAGATACATAACCTAGCTCAGCGGCGATGGCTCGGGTTTCTTCCATGTATTTGAGTACACCTGGATAGCGAGCAAAATACGTGTCGATATACTTTTGTGCTTCATTGCGTGGAATATCGAGCTGTTTGGCTAAACCAAACGCAGACATTCCATAAATTAAGCCAAAGTTAACCGCTTTAGCGCGGCGACGTTGCTCGGTGGTAACTTCTTCAAAGTGCACTCCAAAGACTTCCGCTGCGGTAGCTTTATGAATGTCTTTGCCTTCTGCGAATGCGGTTAGCAAGCCTGCATCTTGAGATAAATGAGCCATGATCCGCAGTTCTATTTGTGAATAATCGGCAGCTAAAATTTTACGACCGGCAGGGGCAATAAAGGCTTGGCGAATACGACGGCCTTCTTCAGTACGGATTGGAATATTCTGTAAGTTTGGCTCACTTGATGACAAACGACCGGTTGCAGCATTAGCTTGGTGGTAACTAGTATGCACTCTGCCAGTAGCGGCATTAACCATAAGTGGCAGTTTGTCGGTATAGGTGCTCTTTAATTTGGCTAGGCTACGATGTTCAAGAATAACTTTAGGTAAAGGGTAGTCAAGTGCCAGCTCCACTAATACATCTTCTGCTGTTGATGGCGCACCTTTAGGGGTTTTCTTCTTTATTGGATAACCTAGTTTTTCAAAAAATAGCGTTTGTAGTTGCTTTGGTGAAGCGAGGTTAAATTTTTCTTCGGCAATTTCGTAGGCTTTATTTTCCAAATCATCAAGCTTTTTGGCTAACTCACCACTTTGTTGACTAAGTAGCATTGAATCAATCAATACACCTTGGCGCTCTACATCAGACAATACTTGTATTAATGGTAATTCTAGCTCATTAAATACACTGGCCAGTTCTGGTTCTTTTTCAAGCCTTGGCCATAGATGTTGATGTAAACGCAGAGTGATATCGGCATCTTCAGCGGCGTATGGCCCAGCAATATCCAAATGAACTTGATTAAACGTCAGTTGCTTTGCGCCTTTGCCAGCGACTTCTTCAAAACTAATATTTTTATGGCCAAGGTATTTTAACGCTAAACCGTCCATGTCGTGACGCGATGCGATTGAATTAAACACATAGGATTCGAGCATGGTGTCAAAGCGTATACCTTTGAGGGTAATGCCTGCGTTGGCTAAAATACTCATATCATACTTGAGATTTTGACCTACTTTTTGCGGTTTATCGCCTTCAAGGATCGGACGCAACTTTTCAAGCGCGCTGGCTTTATCAATTTGCTGCGGCGCATCAAGGTAATCATGTGCTAACGGTAAATAGGCTGCTTTACCTGCTTCGGTAGCAAATGATAAACCGACAAGTTCCGCTTCCATGTAGTTGAGACTGGTGGTTTCGGTATCAATCGCTATCAGTTCGGCGCTGTTAAGCTTTTCAATCCATTTATCAAGCGCTTCCATGGTCAGAATCGTTTCATACTCAGCTTCAATGGTTGGCGATACGGTTATTTCTTCTTCGCTTTCTTGACTGATGGTACCGCGGGGTTGCTTATTATCGAGTACTTCCGCTAACCAACGTTTGAACTCCATTTCACCGAAGGATTTAATGAGTTCATCACGGTCTTGAGGCTTGACCGTCATTTGATGCCAGTCTTGTGCTAACTCGACATCGGTTTTAATGGTCGCCAGTTCATATGACAGTTTTAACATGTCGGCATTTTCGATGATTTTAGCCGGCATGGTTTTTGAGCCTCTAAAGCCAACTTCAACGACGCTTTGTGGATCGGCTAAAATATTTTCTACACTTCCTACACCAAGCAACATCGCCAGCGCGGTTTTCTCACCGACACCAGGTAAACCTGGAATGTTATCGGACTTGTCGCCCATGAGTGCTAAGAAGTCGATTATTCTATCGGGACTGACACCATATTTCGTTTTGACCTCTTCAGGGCCCATAATGGTATCTGTCATGGTATTGATTAACGTGACATGCTCATTCACTAGCTGTGCCATGTCTTTATCGCCGGTACTGATTAATGTCGCCCGGCCTTCTTTACTCGCTTGAAGGGCGATGGTACCGATTACATCGTCGGCTTCCACACCAGAAATGCTGATCAAAGGTAAACCCATTGCGTGAATGATTCTATGTAATGGTTCTATTTGATTACGCAGATCATCGGGCATAGGTGGGCGCTGGGCTTTGTATTCACTGTACATATCGTTGCGGAAAGTTTTGCCTTTAGCATCGAAAACAACAGCGATATGACTAGGACTGTAACGGCTTAATAAACTACGAAGCATGTTAACAACACCGTAAACCGCGCCTGTTGCTTCACCTTTTGAATTGGTTAAATGAGGCGGCGCATAATAAGCGCGATAAAGATAAGATGAGCCATCAACTAAGATGAGCGGGTTATTGGGAATTGTTGGCATAATTAATATTCGTGTTCAGTATTTTGCGAGACTAATAGGATGACATTATACCCATAGCACCTCAAGATGCTTGTGAGATTGTCAGTTATTTACCCAAGATAGTGTCAATAATCGTAACGTTTGACTCGTTGTGTATCCAGTGAGGTTTTTTGGGCAATTTTATAGAGAAAAGCCAACAATCAGCCACGCCAAAAGACTCTCAGCCTGTGGATAAGTCTGTGAGTGAATTAATCAACGTTGCTGGATAGATTTTCTTACGGCTTGAAATGAAATCAGTAACTAGTTGAGTTATATGTTCTTTTTTATTTTTTGTGAGCTAAATATTATTTCTAATAAATATTACTAATTTGTGGACTTTTTTATTGATGTCAGTTAAGTCACAATCGAATTCAGTGATGTTTTATGACTAAAAAAAAGGCATCTAGCAAATTCGACGTTCTAAGTTAGCACGATTTTTAATCAGATCAATCGTTTTGTTGGTTTTTTGTTGTAAATTTTACATTATCAATTAAAAGTTGAAGGAAGATGTCATGAAAAAGATTGCTGTTTTACTGAGTGGCTGTGGTGTATTTGATGGAACTGAAATTCACGAGGCTGTATTAACCCTATTGGCGATTACGCGAGCGGGTGCTCAATATCAATGCTTTGCTCCAGATATTACCCAAATGCATGTGGTGAATCATTTAACCGGTGAGGTCAACACCGACGAAACCCGTAATGTATTAGTTGAGTCTGCACGGATCGCTCGTGGGGAAGTGCTTAATGCCAGTACATTAGAGGTAAGTCAATTTGATGGTTTGGTGATCCCTGGTGGTTTTGGTGCGGCTAAAAACTTATCCAATTTTGCAACCACAGGCAGTAATTGCCATATTCAGCCAATTGTAGAAAACTTTATTCGTGAGTTTGCGTTAGCGCATAAACCTGTCGGTTTTGTGTGTATTTCACCGGTGATGATCCCTCATATTTACGGCGCAGGCGCTATAGGCACAATTGGAACCGATTCTGAGACGGCTCATGCATTTACTGAAATGGGCGGTAAGCATAAAAATGTGCAAGTTGAAGATATTGTCGTTGATGAAGTCAATAAAATCGTCAGTACACCTGCGTATATGCTAGCAACGTCAATTTTAGAGGCACATATTGGCATTGAGAAGTTGGTTGATAAAGTACTCGAAATGGCTTAGCGATTTGGGCTGAGATGCATTGTGAATATGAGCGGATTAATGATAAAAAGAGTGCTACCTAAAGTGGCATTTTTATTTATAGTTAGCTGGTTTTAGTGGTAGGTGAGGTTCTACTATCAAATAATGCTTGGGCTAACCCAACACAAAGCCCTGCAATGTGGGCGCCATTCGCAATTGGCATGCCTAACACATCAGTAAAGCCGAGAACCAACCAAACGAGCATAAATCCCATATAAGATTGCGGCAAACTAATACCGCAGCTAGGTTTACGAATACCCATTAGCCAAGTGTAACCTACCACAGCGTATACGACGCCAGACAAGCCACCAAAATTAGGCCCTGTCATGTAAAACTGCACAATATTAGGCAAAGTGCCCGCGACAACTAATAAAAACAGTAACGGTCTAGTCCCCAAATTGGTTTCAATTTTACCGCCTAAGTACCACCACCACAGCAAATTAAAGATAATATGCATAGCAGAAAAGTGCATTAAACTTGGGGTGAATACGCGCCACACTTGGTTTACATCACTGTCTGCAACGGCGCTAAAAAAAGATAACTTAGTGAAGATGGCATCGGCAAAACCAAGGTTCATGCCCGCGAAAATGGCAACACAAGCAAAAAAGCACACTAATGTCAGTGGGCCTGCGCCTGTCATAAACTGTTGAATTAAGCCTTTAGTTCCTGGGCCATAGTCAAATTTGGTATCTGTTGCACCGTTGTCCCAAGAGGCTTGCAAGTATTTACTATCGTATGGATTTTTAGCAAACTCAATTAACTCGGCGCGAGCTTGGTTTTCGTCGGCGGGGTTAGTGATTATTAGGCCAACACCCTGAGAATGAGTCACTGCATGGCATTGAATATTTAACCCTTTGAGGTGGTCAATAAATGCTTGTGCTGCACGCGCATTAGGTAGTTGGCCGATTTCTATCATGCGTGAGCCAAGCTCCAGGCACTATAACCACCATCTAAACTGTAGATGTCGTCAAAACCTTGTTCGTTTAAATAACTGGCTGCGCTTTGGCTGCTCATTCCATGGTAGCAGACAACAACTACAGGCTTGTCCATATCAGCACCACCAATGAAGTCAGCTAGGTTTTCGTTGCTTAAATGGGTCGCACCTTCAATATGGCCAGCAGCAAAACTCGCTGCGTCGCGAATATCAACAACTTGTATGTCGTTAGATTCAGTCGACATATGGATAAGCTCATTAATAGACAAATGTTTAAAACCAGACATGATATTACCTATAAAAATGTACAAATAGCGATGTGCTTAGCGCCAGTTTGCAACAAGGGGTTGTATAAATACAACCCCTTGTTGGTGTACTGACTCATTAAGCCACAATACTGAGACAGTAAAGCTTAATCCCAGTTCAATATAACTTTACCTGACTGACCTGAACGCATTGCATCGAAGCCTTTCTGGAAATCATCAATACTAAAGTGATGAGTAATGATGGGTGACAAGTCTAAGCCAGATTGGATTAAGCTTGCCATTTTGTACCAAGTTTCGAACATTTCACGGCCATAAATACCTTTGATGATCAACCCTTTAAAAATGATTTTGCTCCAATCAATGGCCATTTCGCCACCAGGAATACCTAACATGGCAATTTTACCACCGTGGTTCATGGTGTCTAACATCGCGTGGAATGCCGATGGTACGCCTGACATTTCTAAACCGACGTCGAAGCCTTCTGTCATGCCAAGTTCTTTCATAACATCTTTAAGGTTTTCTGTTGCGACGTTAACCGCGCGAGTCGCACCCATTTTTCGGGCAAGATCAAGTCGGTATTCATTTACATCAGTAATCACAACATGACGAGCGCCGACGTGTTTACAAACCGCAGCAGCCATAATACCAATAGGACCCGCACCGGTAATCAACACATCTTCGCCGACTAAATCAAACGATAATGCAGTATGTACAGCATTACCAAATGGATCGAATATAGCCGCTAAATCATCTGGAATATCCGCAGGGATTTTGAATGCGTTAAACGCTGGTAACACTAAATATTCGGCAAACGCACCGTCACGATTCACACCAACGCCTGAAGTGTTACGGCATAAGTGGGTACGACCAGCACGACAGTTACGACAATAACCACAAGTGATGTGACCTTCTCCAGATACACGATCGCCAATACTAAACCCACGTACTTCCTGGCCAACATCGACCACTTCGCCGACATATTCATGGCCGGCAATCATCGGAACTGGAATGGTTTTTTGTGACCATTCATCCCAGTTGTAGATATGCACGTCAGTACCACAAATCGCTGTTTTACGAATTTTAATTAGCAGGTCGTTGTGACCCATTTCTGGTTTTGGTGCATCGACCATCCAGATGCCTTCTTCAGGCTTTAACTTACTTAATGCTTTCATGTTGATGACCTATTTTTAGTCTGAGCTATCGTTAACCACTGTTACGCGATGCTGTTATTAATCTATGCTTCTATTAACCTATGCTTTTATTAGTCAAGTTAGCTTAGATAATGCCCATATCTTTACCAATACGGGTAAAGGCACCGATAGCATGATCAAGTTGCTCGCGAGTGTGCGCAGCAGACATTTGGGTACGAATACGCGCTTGGCCTTTTGGTACCACTGGGAATGAAAAGCCAACTACGTAAATATGCTCTTGTAATAAACGGTTAGCAAAGTCGCCGGCCAATTTAGCATCGCCAATCATGACTGGAATAATGGCATGGTCTGCACCACCTAAGGTGAACCCAACCGCAGACATTTGCTCACGGAAATAACGACTGTTTTCCCATACTGCTTCACGCAAGTCTTGACCTGTTTTTAGCATTTCAAGCACCCGGATAGACGCACTAACAATAGAAGGCGCTAATGAGTTTGAAAATAGGTAAGGGCGAGAGCGTTGACGTAACCACTCAACGACTTCTTTTTTCGCTGCAGTAAAACCACCCGATGCGCCGCCTAATGCTTTACCTAAGGTACCGGTAATAATGTCGACACGATCCATGACATTACAGTATTCATGGGTTCCACGACCATTTTGACCGATAAAGCCTACTGCATGAGAGTCATCGACCATCACCAATGCGCCGTACTTATCTGCGAGATCACACACACCTTGAAGGTTAGCGATTACGCCGTCCATTGAGAACACACCGTCAGTGGCGATCAAAATGTTGCGTGCACCAGCAGCTTGAGCTGCAATGAGCTGAGTTTCTAAGTCGGCCATGTCATTGTTGGCATAACGGAAACGTTTAGCTTTACATAAACGCACACCATCAATAATTGAAGCATGGTTTAGCGCGTCGGACACAATAGCGTCCTCGGCATCTAATAAGGTTTCAAAAAGACCCGCATTAGCGTCGAAGCAAGACGAGTACAAAATGGTGTCTTCCATACCTAAAAAAGCACTTAGGCTAGCTTCTAATTGCTTATGAATGTCTTGAGTACCACAAATGAATCGTACCGATGCCATACCAAAACCGTGACTGTCTAAACCGGCTTTTGCGGCTTTGATAAGTTCAGGATGATTGGCTAAACCTAAATAGTTATTGGCGCAGAAGTTAATCACTTCTTCACTGTTAACTTGAATAGCTGTTTGCTGAGCGGAAGCAATGACGCGCTCACTTTTGTATAAACCATCGGCTTTTACATCGACAATTTGCTGATTAATTCGGTCGTAAAAAGAGGTAGATGCCACCTGTGTTCTCCTAAATATGGTTATTATGCTTATCCAAATCACGCAGTAAAACACCGCGATAAATGACAGGGTGTTTTGGAGTTATTGGCATTCTAACCTTTATTTTTGCCGCTCTACAGCGTTTTTTTTAGTCGTCAGACCAACATGAGTTAGATTAGGGGTATCGACTTATTCACATTAAAAAAACTAATCATTAACATGGTTGGTGACTGGATATGAAAGGCGGGTGATAACCCTAAGTTAATCCGCTAATAACTGATTCAATTGTAGTTGGTTATTGGCGGATTGGAAATTCTGTAATCGATGCGAGGTAAACGAAATACTTAGCTTATGTTTGCGCGACGCTATGGCGTTCTTGGCTGGCTATGTCTAAGTAGTGTTGCTCTAAACGACAAAATGTTGCGCTTGAAGTGGGAGTAGAGTAAGCCTGAAAAATCATCAAGACTCTTAATAGTCCATCGTATAGCGTGGCTTTAGTGATGGTTGATGTACTCGATTGAGTTAATTGATAGCTAATCCAGAAACTGACCATCATTTTAATGGTGTCGGCAAGCGCGGTTACTTTATTATCATCGACGTCTAGGAAACCGTCTTTTTTGAGTTTGCGCAGTACATCACTTGAGCGAGTCAGTACTTGTTGTTGAGCATGTAAGTAGCGTTTCTTTAGCGCATCATCACGGCTTAAAATATCGGCTAAGTTGGCATACATAAACCTAAACTGCCATAAGGTATAGAACATGGCATCAAAATAACCCATTAATAATTCAATCGTAATAGGCACATCATCATAAGGCTTAAAGCCTGACTCTAAATGACTTTCATATAGACTGAAAATTGAATTAATAATGTCTTCCTTATTGCGAAAGTGGTAGTACAAATTGCCCGGACTAATGCCTAAATGCGCTGCAATATGGTTGGTGGTAATACTACGCTCACCGTGTTCATTGAATAGTTCTAAGCTGGCAAAAATGATTTTATCGCGGGTTTTCATGTGATTTCCATATTCATTATTGGCTTATTGTCGCTCAAATAATTCGTTAAGCCGACTTAATATGAGTATGTTAACATTGTGCTTATCTGACAAGCAAAAATCGATGACCCATCTTACATGAACCGTATTGTTTATTCTTTGTTCCTATATTTGTTGTTTCCGCTGGTGATTCTTTATTTAGCATTTCGTGCCATAAAAAGTGTCGACTATCGTAGCCGTTGGTCTGAACGTTTCGGTTTTGCTAAGTTAACCAAAACGGATGTGTTGATCCACAGTGTGTCGATGGGAGAAACGTTAGCGGCGATTCCGTTGATTAAGCAGCTGATGACTGCGCACCCAGATTATGCTTTTACCGTTACTACAACCAGCCCAACAGGGTCTTCTGAAGTGACTAAAGCATTTGGCGATACGGTACAGCATTGCTATTTACCGTTTGATTTTTCATATGCTATAAAACGTTTTTTACGCCAACTGCAACCCAAAGTGTGCATTATCATGGAGACTGAGCTGTGGCCAAACTTGGTCCACTTTGCAGAGCAGCAACAAGTGATTCTGATTTTAGCCAATGCACGCTTGTCGCAAAAGTCCGCTAATAAATACGCTAAAAAGCGCCGTTTGGCTGTGCCGATGTTAAACAAACTCAACTTGATTACCGTACAAACTAAAGCTGAAGCAGAACGATTTATTACCCTAGGAGTGGCAACTCAGCGCATACATGTGTGCGGCAGTTTAAAGTTTGATCTCACTATTGATCCCATCAAAAAACAACAAGCTAATACGCTTCGTGCCCAATGGGATCGGGTTAATTCACCTATTTGGGTTGCAGGGAGTGTTCACCCCGGTGAGTTTGAGGCCATTTTAAGCGCCCATAAACAGCTTCTAGCTTGTTTCCCTAATGCATTATTGATTATGGCGCCCCGACATCCTGAGCAATTTAATTTAGCCGCTATTACCATTACCCAATCTGGATTGGTGTTAGCTAGACGCAGTATGAATGATGAGGTTAACAGCCAGACTCAAGTATTACTTGGTGACACTATGGGGGAGTTAGTCATGCTATATGGTACAGCGGATCAGGCATTTGTTGGCGGGACATTGATTAATAACGGTGGTCATAATCCGCTTGAACCTGCGGCCATGGGCCTACCTGTGTATGTCGGTCCCAATCATTGGGATTTTGTTGAAATAACCCAGTTACTTGCCGATGCTGGCGCATTGACCTGTATTAGCTCAGCGGATGAATTGGCGCAAGAATTACAAAATAAGTTTACCGATAGCCATATGTATCAATCCGCGTCCTTTGCAGGCTTGGCGGTCGTTGAGCAAAATCGGGGCGCACTTTTAAAGCAATTCACACTCATTAATGAGCTTGTCGTTTAACATTTTGCTGCCAGCCATCTGAACAAAAACGTATAAAAATAGACGCAAGTTAGCGTCTATTTTTATCACTACTCCATACCAGAGTTAGCTTTAGATTGGGTTGATGCTTTGGTAACCGGCAAGTAATTGCTGCCAATGCTGCTGGCTAAATTGCAGCGTAGTCAGTTTACCGTGCTCTTTGTTAAAAGAACGTAGCAAGCGGTCTAGATTGGCTTGTTGCCATGTAGGCTGTGGTGTACGTAATTCGCCTCGATCAAAATCAATCAAATAGAATTTTCCGTGTGCTAGTAAGATGTTTTTGGCATTTAAATCGGCGTGATATACCCCACGCTGATGAAATTTGGCAATGGTTTCGCCTAGTAAATACCATTGAGATTCTGTCATTGAGTTATGGCTTAAGTAAGCCACTAAATCGTTTGCACCAACAACATGTTCAATAATAATATCGGCTCGATACCATAAACCAAAACGTTCAACATTCGCCGCAATAGGGCGTGGTACCGCAAATCCTTCTTGATACAAAACTTCAAGGATCGCTAACTCTGCCACAGCACGGGTTCGTTTTAGGCCGGTATAGAAGTAGGCGTCACGGCTGAATTTTTCCATCATCCCACCGCGCCAATAATGGCGTAACACCCATGTTTGCGGGCTGTCCGAGTTATCGGTTTTGACGAACCATGTGGTGTAACGGCCTTTGGACTGACCCACCACTGCATTTTTTTCTCGCCAACCATCAACCGCGAAGTCTTGCGATGCTAAGTGCTGGGCTGTGGTTTCACACCATGCGATATGGCCAAGTTGGGTATTTTTTATTTGCATCTAATTATCAATAGCATTGGTTAGATTGTGGATCGAAATAACATTATACCTTAAGATCACTAACTTGCCTTCACCGCCTTAATTCTTCACTCAAGCATATTGGATAATCAATGAAAGCTGACTTTAGTGCGATACGTTCATTATGTTTACTGCGTTTGTCTGCCATTGGTGATGTTTGCCACGCAGTAGCAATGGTGCAGGCTATTCAAAAACAGTATCCAGACCTGAGTATTACGTGGATTATTGGTAAGGTTGAATATCAATTACTTAAGCATTTGCCTGGGATCCAGTTTGTTATTTTCGACAAGTCCAAGGGCTGGCGTAGCTATGTTCAGTTACGTCGTGATTTACAAGGTCAACGTTTTGATGTGCTGCTGCATATGCAAGTTGCACTTCGTGCGACCATAGCCTCATTAGTGATCAAGGCGCGGGTTCGGGTCGGGTTTGATAAGGCTAGAGCCAAAGAAGGTCAGTGGTTGGTGACCAATCACGCCGTTGAGCCCTTGGCCACACCGCATGTGTTAGACGGTTTTATGGGCTTTGCTAAAGCCATTGGTGTAGAAGACTTAACGCCACGCTGGAATATCCCTGTACCACAAGCCGACACCGACTTTGCCAAACAACTGGTGGGCGATGATAAAGTCATGGTGATTTGCGCAGCAGCCAGTAAGGCCGAACGCAACTGGCTGCCAGAGCGTTACGCTGCCGTTGCTGATTATGCTATTATGCAGGGATTTAGAGTAATGTTGTGCGGCGGCCCAACAGCGTTAGAAAAAAACCTAGCGGATGTGATTCAATCGCATAGCCAACAGCCATTGGACAACCAAGTAGGCAAGACATCTTTGACTCAGCTGCTTGCAGTGTTAAAACAAGCCAAGTTAGTGCTGGCACCTGATACTGGACCCTTGCATATGGCTGTCACTCAAGGTACGCCAGTGATTGGTCTATATGCTCACTCAAACCCAGGACGAACAGGACCTTACCTTTATCGTCAATACACCGTAAGTGTTTACCCACAAGTGATAGCCAAGCAATTTGATGCTCCTGTTAAGTGGGGCACGCGTGCTAAAGGTGAGCATTTAATGGTGATGATAGAAGTTGATCAGGTAAAGGCTCAGTTTGATCAATTCATTAAGCAGTAAAAAGCTCGCCTTGAAGCGAGCTGTCATTATCTGAATTAGGATTTAATATTTATACTTGCCACGGAATAAACCAAATATCGCACTCAAAAGTGCTACAGGTAACTTTGTTTTTCGATGTTGTTTGAGTATGTACCAATTCCAAGCTTGTTTTTTATACTCAAGAATTTGTTCATTTGTTAATGTATCGTTGAACATATCGCAGAAATCGATGATGTATTTCAATTCTCTCATCGGGATATCTTGGCGGTAACCTCTACCTGAATAATGAATGAAATCTGCTTTTTGATAATCATCATGTCCTAAAAGCTGCATACGATTAAAGTTAGCTTCCACACCTATGCTTTTTATATTATCTCTCCTGATGAGATAGTTAATATAGGTTTGGTCGTAAAATTTAACGTTGTTACAAATGGCCTGCATTTCTTCAATATTGGCTTTATCAAATAGTCCGGTTTCTTTAGATAGCAAAAACATCCCAGAGTTGTAATAAACTATTTTATTGTCTTCTTTTGGCCAGTCGACCTCGCCTAAGATATTATTAATTTGCACCGCTTGCTCACCGCGATCGCGATGAGCCCCTTCATTGAACATATAAACCGTATCAAGGTCAGAATAGAGTTCAAATATATCTCGCGCCCATGGCGTCACGATAATATCTGCATCTAGATACAGTACTCGATCATATTCTTTGAGTATCTCTGAAATATATAGCTTTTCAGACCATGCCGGGCTGGCATCAAATTTAGGGTTACTGACATGAATTTTATAATGCAGTTGATCTGAAACGATGACATCAGCCCCAATTCTTTTACCATAAGCTTTAAAGCTGGCAATGGCAGCGCGATACATTGGGTTATCGCCAATAGCGAGTGTAAAAATAGCCTTCTTCATCCGTTCACCTTGCGTATATTTATGTATTGGGTGTTAAGTCTTTAACCGAGAGAGTTCATTTTTTTATATTGTTGGAATACTCGGTCAACGCTGATGTCTTCAATGTGGCCTCTACCTTCTGTTGCATACATGACATGCGATACCTCACTTTCTGGTGGTGCCCAATAAGGCTTTTTCTCACGCATCATTGCTAATAAAGGGCGTTGAGCTGCAAAAGCAAAGTGCAATATTGCCGTATCGACTGTTACCACAAAATCAGAATGTGCAATGAGTGATGGTAGTTCAAAAAAATGTTCGTTAACGGTGAAAACAGCCGTTTGCGTATTTGTTCGAGCCGTAAATTTTTCAGTTTCAATACTAACAGAGTCAAAGTTTTCTTGAGTGACATTAATAATGAAACGTTGACTAGAATCAATTGCCGATATTTTTTCAATGAGGGAGAATAATTGTGATAATTTCCAATCTTTTTTCTCATTGGTTGATAAGTGATTTAAAAATATGAGTTTCCCTTGTTTTTCTGGGTCACTAAATTTGGAGTTTAACCACGACTGAGTAATGGGTTCAATTGCGTTCGGGGTCTTTAACGTCGGCATTAATTGCTCGGAAGTTAAGGTAAGTCCCAAAACTTCACTAAATATCATATTGTATCTGTCAGTAATGTGGTGCGACTTAGGTAAGTTACTCTCATCTAAAATAAAAGTATGGTCTGAATGGCGAAAAAATATCTTGTTTAACCATCCAAATGAAGCACTTTTAGGGATGCTCGACACGATAAACGCTTTGTCGTTTATGCTGCGAGCGATTTGTGAATATTGTCGACTTTTACTGACAGAATGACAAAAAATAATGTCATACTTACGCAGTTTGGCTTGCTCCACATGGCTTTGCATTGCTAATTTTGAATCAGTGCAGCCGTAAGTGAGCTTAAAGGCACCCTCTGTATCCATCCATTGTTGCAAAATTTTGCTTCTAGATAAGCGCCAGCTATCACTATTACAACGAATATCATCTAACCATATGTCGATTTCAATATGAGCATATTGCTTTTTTAAAGCGATAAGAAAGGTTTTTAAGTAAAGAAAGTCACCTAACGCAACTGGTGAAATAAACAGTAAGCGTTGACATGTTTGCAATTGCTTTATAGACACTATTGGCATATGAATAGACAGCTTTGTTGATAGTTATACTTGAAATAATACCTTGAAAAGAGGGCTTTTTGAATCAATACCTTGAGAAAAGCGAATAGATGTATTGATTTCATTTGATATCAGATTGGTCGGTTGAGAGGATTAGATGTAAATTGAGGCGTGTTATCATTTATACTAGTGCTCTTTGCAAATTCTGATGCGGAATTATTAATAGGAATTGACTTGCGATGATTTGTTTTGATGTTTTACATCCCTATTATTTACCACAATACTTTCCTGTCGCTGCAGAGCTACAGAAGCGTTCGGTTCCTGTGACATATGTTATCTACAAGAGTGTTGATCAGCAGTCGGTATTGGAAGCGCTTGTAAGTAAGCATCAGCTAAATGTTGTCTGGGTTAATGATGAATCAGAAGCGCTTGAATTTTATTTGTTGAACAAGCCTCAATGGGTTGTGTTCGGTAATGCATTTGCTTCAGCGTCACGATTAAAAGGGATCAGTCAGACTGCTTTGATGCAGCATGGTGTCGGGCCAAAGTCGGTATATTATACTGTTTCAAAAGGCGATATTGAAGTTCGCTTTGTGGAAGGCCAATATCGTTTAAAGCGATTACAGGAGATGTTTCCTGAAAAAGTGTTCATTGATACAGGTTATGCCAAGCTAGATCCAATTATCCAAGGAGATGAACAGGGTTTAGACTTAGCCTCTTTAGGATTAGATACTAATAAAAAAACCTTGTTATATGCGCCGACATTTTATCCAAGCAGCATTGAAGAAATGGCTAAAAATTGGCCATCTCAATTTTCTGAATATAATATATTGCTCAAACCACATTATTTTTCATTGAGTAAATCAAATTATAAAAAACAAAAAGCGCTGCTAACTCACTGGGCTAGTTTCGACAATGTCTATTTAGCGCCTGCTGAAGAAGCAAATTTATTACCTTTTATGGTCTCTGCTGATGTATTAATTAGCGATGCTTCATCTGCCTTATTTGAATTTGCCGCATTAAATAAACCTGTTGTATGGTGTGATTTTTATCACTTACGTTGGTCTTATCGTGGGATTTTTAAATTCAGGTTTAAGAATCGTGTCGATCAAGATTTATACCGCTACGCAGACATTGCTGCGCACGCCAGAACATATAAAGAATTGAAGCAAGTTGTTGATCAACAGATAGCACATCCAGAGTTGTTTGCGCCTCAGCGGACGCAATATACGGCAGAGCTAGTGGGTGTTGTTGATGGCCTTTGTAGCCAACGAATTACTGACTATTTATTAGAATAAGGATTTAGATGAACATTATTACATTCGGTACTTTTGACATGTTTCATATTGGTCATTTAAATATTTTAGAAAGAGCGAAAGAGTTAGGCGGTAAGTTGGTTGTTGGGGTGTCATCTGATGCTCTTAATTTTAGTAAAAAACAACGAAACCCTATTTGCGATGAAATCGATCGAATGAGAATTGTCGCGGCTCTATCCTGTGTAGATCAAGTTTTTCTTGAAGAGTCATTAGAGCTTAAAGCCGAGTACATTCAAAAGTATCAAGCTGATTACTTAGTGATGGGGGATGATTGGGAGGGACGTTTTGATCATCTATCTCATCTATGTAAAGTGGTGTATTTACCAAGAACCCCTGCGATTTCAACAACAATGTTAATTGAGATCGTTAAAGAAATTAGATAGTGAGTTAATCATTTCTATGAAACAGAAACATGCTATGGATAAAAACGCCATAGCATGTTGCTGTTAAGCTAGTTTTCGCTTCATAAGAGCTATAAACCGTTATTGACCAATAAAATGTTGGGTTTTAAGCCAATCTAAATATTCAGGTACGGCTTGCTCAACTGTTTTAAACTCAACTTGGTAACCAGCAGCTCTTAATTGAGTTAAATCAGCTTGGGTATAACTCTGATAAGCGCCTTTCAATTTGTCTGGGAAAGGAATGTATTCAATATGCCCTTTACCATGATAAGCAATGACAGCATTGGCTACATCATTAAAGCTCTGCGCTTGGCCTGTTCCGCAGTTATATATGCCTGATACGGATGGGTTCTGCCATAGCCATAAATTGACGTTAACCACATCTTCGACAAACACAAAGTCACGAAGTTGCTGACCATTTTCATAACCATCAACACCTTCAAACAAACGACACACGCCATTGGCGTTAATTTGGTTGTTAAAGTGGAATGCTACACTGGCCATGCCGCCTTTGTGTTGTTCACGCGGACCATAGACGTTGAAATAACGTAATCCTGCCACTTGGCCAGTGAGTTTTTGCTGTCTTACATATTGATCAAATAAGAACTTAGAGTAAGCGTAGACATTGAGCGGTTTTTCGAGTTCGCGTTGCTCAATAAACTTTTCGCTGCCACCATAGACAGATGCAGAAGAAGCATAAATAAATTGGCAGTTATTAGCTTGGCTGTAATGCAATAATGTTTTTGAATACTCGTAGTTATTGGCCATCATAAACTTGCCATCCCACTCGGTGGTCGATGAGCAAGCGCCTTGATGGAAAATGACTTCAAGTTTGTTATCAAAATCGCCCGCTTTGATTTGCTTGATGAAATCATCTTTATCAAGATAATCAGCAATTTCACAATCGGCTAAATTGAACATCTGGGTGCCGTCAGTTAAGTCGTCTACCGCAATAATGTCATTTCGGCCCATGGCATTAAGTTGTTTTACTAAATTACTACCAATAAACCCGGCTGCGCCTGTCACAACTATCATATTCGTATTTCCATTATTGTTGCTCGCGATGAGCTAATTTAACACACTGCGACAATCTAAGATTGTTTGTTCAAAAAGTCGGCTATTTCATTCGATACCTGATCAAAATTGATTAATGCCATATTACGACCCGTTCTTTTTCCTACGGGAGGCGTATAAGCAAATCGTTTGCTTGGTTCAGATAATGTTCCCCATCTAATATGAGGTGTTGAGCGTCTTCCTGCGTAAAATCCAACAGTAGGCACATTATGTAAGCCCGCGATATGCAGAGGCCCTGTTGAGCCGGCAATAAACATGTCTGCTGCTACCAATGATTCGGAAAAATCAATCAAACGGTCTAACGGCTTAGCCAGCGATATTTTAATTGAGGTATTGGCCAGTAACGTTTGAATTTCTTTTGCTAGCTCCAGTTCACTTCCGTTAAATGTTAAAATAAAATGGCATGCTGATTGAGTTTGTTGATCAACATTTATCATTAACTGAACTAGCTTTTCTACAGGTACGCAACCAGAAGAGCCACCGGTACCTGGATGAATAAAAATTAGCTTTTCGTTGGTTAACTTTTGGTAGTGTTGTTGCCAATATTCTTTGCGATCACTCATATCCCAAAATCTATCAGGTAGTTTAGGAATGGCATAACCGTGGTGAGTTAAGAAGTGCTCTACAAGCATACACGCACCTCGCCAGCAGCCTTCACTGTTTAAGTATTCATTGCTTGCTCGATGTTTATATAAATATTGATACCAATTATGTTTAGGTACTAATTTATATGGAATATTGCTTTTGCTAAGAATTTTATAAATTCGAAATTCTGACAACAGAATGATTACAGCATCGTAATGTTGCTTAGCAATTTGCTCAGCAATGTCTGTATCATCTTTTGAGTCGATAATAGTGTTGTCTACATATGGACAGGCTTCAGCAAAGGACTTAACCACAGGAGCGACAAATACATCAATAGTCGCTTCGGGCATTGCTTTTCTGAGTAAATAAAGTGCTGGCCATGTCAGTACAAAATCGCCAATTTTATCGTGTTTGATGACTAAGATTTTTTTCATATGACTGTCTGAAAGATAAAATATTAACTTAATTCCATCAGATGATGGGGCTTATTGTATTGTGACTTTTAACGATTTTCTCAACGACCATGATGATTGGCGCAAGAGCTGTCACAGAGTATATCAACTCAAGACCGTTTGTTCATCGTTTGCATGCGGAATTGTATCAAGGGTTAACAAATATCGGTTGCTATTGTTAACTAATCTAGCCATTGTGATGAATTTTTTGACAACAAGCTAAAGCCAGAATATTAATGATATACTCCCAAACCTCTCACTGTAAAAATGGTGAAATGCATGTGAGTGCAAGGACGCAAAACAACCACGGTTTTCTTAAGGGTTGTTTTCAATTTATTCAATGGATTAAATCAAATGTCACTAGTAAAAGTAACCTAACGGTAGCATCAACCATTTTATTCAGCAGATGTCGCCATTACTGAATATTCTAGGGTTAAATATCAGTAGTTGAACATGATTAAATTGGGTGTTTGGGTTAGTAATATATGAAATGTAAAGTTTTTCTCATTAATTTAGATAACAGTACTGAACGATTTACGTTCATGGATGAGCAGCTAAAACAATTAGGTATCGAATACCAACGTATTTCCGCCGTATACGGTAAGGATTTGCACGATATCGATATTGCGAAAGTGTATGATCCGCAAACAAACCTTCAAAAATACGACAAAGAGCTTAATTTGGGTGAAATTGGCTGCTACCTAAGCCATGTCCAATGTTGGCAAATGATTATTGAACAACAGTTAGATTACGCTTTAATTCTTGAGGATGACTCTATCCTAGATCCTGCGTTAATGACGGTGATACAACACATTAATAATCTTTCTGCTGATTGGGATTACATTAAATTGTGTCACGGGCGTAAGCCCAAAGGTATTGTAAAATCGATTGTGCTTGATGAGCGCTTTAGTTTATCCACATGTTTAAAGTTACCAGCTTCAACCCGCGGCCAATGCGTGTCATTTGCTGGAGCACAAAAATTATTAGCAACGGCATACCCTATTGCCCGTCCTGTTGATATTGATATTCAATTTTGGTTCGAAAAACAATTACGTTGCTTTGTTGTAAGACCTTTTCCTGTGATTGGAACCGATTTAGACAGTGATATTAATCGACAAGGTAGACGTACTCATGTTGAACGTCATCATTTATTGCGTATTTGGCAAAAAGTGAAGTTCGAGCTGAAATTGTTGAAACATAAACAACATCTGCCATCACTTCCCAAAATACAAAAATAGTCATGTCGCCATGTGATATTAACCCATACCTAAACCAAATGGTGATTCATTCTGGTGATAAAAGTCGCTAAACTAGCGGCTACAAATGATGTAAAGGCGAAATATTATGCACAGAAGAGCAATTTATCCAGGTACTTTTGACCCTGTAACTAACGGTCATGCCGATTTAATCGAACGTGCAGCCCGCTTATTCAAGCATGTGATTATTGGTATAGCGTCAAATCCTTCTAAGCAGCCTCGTTTCTCTCTCGAAGAACGTGTCGCTCAAGTTAACTTAGTGACAGCACATTTAAAAAATGTCGAAGTTGTCGGCTTTACTGGGTTGTTGGTTGATTTCGCTAAAGAGCAACATGCGAGTGTGTTGATCCGTGGGCTTCGTGCGGTATCTGATTTCGAATACGAGTTTCAGTTGGCAAATATGAATCGTCGTTTAAGCCCTGATCTTGAAAGTGTGTTTTTAACCCCTGCGGAAGAAAACTCATTTATTTCTTCTACGTTAGTAAAAGAAGTGGCATTACATGGGGGTGATGTGAGTCAATTTGTTCATCCACAGATCGCAGCTGCATTAAAGCTGAAAGTAGCACAAATTCAATTAGATAAAGAAGGTAAGTAATTTCATGATAAAAGGATTTAAGTCAACTAAGGTTGCTGCCGCACTTGGATTAAGCGCGATGATGCTCTATAGCAGTGCTCATGCTGCACCATGGGTCGATACTTCTGATATCTATTTGCGTGCAGATATTCAAGCCTTAGCTGATGCCGGAGTGATTAGTGCACCTATTAATACATTTCCATTGATGTGGTCTGGTATTGGAACTGATTTAGCTCAAGCTGAACCTGCTTTGTTAACGCCAGATTTGGTGGATGCATTTGCACGAGTTAATTTTTACTACCAAAATGCTGTAGGGAATCGTGGTAACACCAGTATAAAAGTAGCAGCAGCATCTGATGAGGCGCGTTTTCAACATTTTGGCTCTGATTATCGTGAAAAGGGCCAGTTACAAGGCTCACACGAATACACTGGAGAGCGATTTTCTTATAAGATTTCTGCATCGGCAAATTATAACCCTGCGGACGACGAAGAAATCCGTTTAGATGATTCTTATATTGCGGTAGTGCTAGGCAATTGGATTGTCACTGCCGGTAGCGTCGGTCAATGGTGGGGACCTGGATTTGACTCATCATTGCATAAATCAAATAATGCTCGTCCAATGCCGTCTTTAATGGTCAGTCGTAATAATTCTCAAGCATTTGAAACACCTTGGCTGTCATGGATAGGCGATTGGAGCTTAACTGGTGGCGTTAGTGTGACCGAAGAAGATCGTTATGCTCCATATACCCTATTATGGAATCTTCGTGGGGCAATTAAGCCATTTAGGCAGTTAGAAATTGGCTTATCGTGGACTACACAGTTTTGCGGTGAAGGCCAAGAATGTAGCTTCAATACCGCAGTTAAATCCATTACTGGTCAGCGTGATTGTCGAGCGGATACAGGTCAAGGTGAAGGTTGTTCAAACTATGGTAACCAGATGGCGGGCTTTGATGTCCGTTATGCAGATACCTGGTTTGATGTGCCTGTCGGTTTGTACTTAGAGCGTACCTGCGAAGATTCAAAAGGTGATCCATGGCAAATCGTTGATTGCGGTAAAATGGTTGGTGCAGACACACGCTTTAATATTGCCAAACAACAATATAAATTATTTATCGAGTACACCGATACTATGGTGTATTGCGGTGAAGACAAAGATCAATTTAACTGTTTTTATGAGCATTCAACATACCAAAGTGGCTCACGTTATTATGGTCGTGCGTTTGGCAGTACCTATGACAGTGATGCCAATGTTTATGCATTAGGCTTAATTGGTCAGTTCGATAATAGTCATGGTTTTACCTCTATTCTCCGTTATGCTCAACTGAATAAAGACGGTGTTAATCGCGGTGGTGTTTGGGCTCCACAGCCATTGAAAGAAGATATCATGATGCTGGAATTGTCATATCGTTTGCCTATGTTTAACGGCATGTTGACCTTAGGTGGCAGTGTGGCTAATTCAGAGTTCGAAGTACAAGATGATGATACTCAAGGCACTGTTTTTTCGACTTACGAATATAAGTTTTAAGCGTTATGGTTGATTAACCCGAGTTGAGGTTGATGATATGAGGGAGCCCAATGGCTCCCTTTTTTATGTGTAAATTGACATGCGATTTAGGCGTTATTTATCCGACTAACGCTGTTGGCATAAACCACAAAAAACCGTGGTACGTTGGCCCAGTTTTATCTCACTTAATAAATTGCCACAGGCTGTACAAGTTTTGCCGCCACGGCCATAAACATGTAGCTTTTGGGCAAAATAACCTGGCTTACCGTCTGCATTAGTAAAGTCTTTTAATGTTGTTCCGCCTTGTTCAATGGCGTGTGCCAAAATTTGTTTAACTTCACTGACAAGAATCGTTAGCCGTTCTAAATCAATACTTCCTGCCGCGGCTTCGGGGTGGATCCCGGCAGCAAATAAAGCTTCGTTGGCGTAAATATTACCGGCTCCAACCACGATGTGATTATCCATTAAGCACAGCTTAATCGCCTTTTTCTTGCCAGCAAGTGCTGCTTGTAATTGTAATGGCGTGAAATGAGGGCTTAGTGGTTCTGGGCCAAGCTTTGATAGCAGTGGATGGGCTTCTTCTGGTAATTCATACCATAACCAAGCACCAAAGCGACGTGGATCGTTAAATCGCAACATGCGGCCATTTTCGAGTACTAAATCAATATGGTCATGTTTTTCGATTGGGGTATTGCGCGGTAAAATACGTAAGCTGCCTGACATGCCTAAATGCACTATTGTCATTCCTGCATTGGTATCAATGAGTAAGTATTTCGCTCGTCTGCGGACATTGGTAATACGCTGACCAACAATGTTTTGAGCAATAGCCGGCACAGGCCAACGAAGCGAGGCATTGCGCACAATCAATTCACTTACCGTTTGTTCAATAAGGTATGGACTGATCCCTAGGCGGGTTACTTCAACTTCTGGTAATTCAGGCATAATGACTCATTATTTTGGTTGAGGAGGTATGGTTAATATAGGTTGTAACCCGGCCCGTAAACTCGGCGGTACTAGATACCAATTTTGACTGGACGATTGTAACAAGCCTTCATTTGGAAAGTAGCGCCATAATTGTGTTGTTTGCATATTATCGATAGCAATAGACAGTGTTTGCTCTTTAAGGCTATGTTCCGGCTGATTTTTTAATGGTGATACACTAATATTTTGCCATGATAAAGCCCATTGCTGACAATTGAGCACCTGCGAATGACACTGCCACTGTCCGTCTTGTTGACTTAACCAAATACCATCAAGTTGTAATTGTTTCAAAGGCAGCTGCAGGTCAAATAAAGGCACGGTATCATCCGGGACATTGGCGGTTTTGTCATTGATAAAAGACAACACCGCAATCATAAATACACTGGCACCAATAATAATATAGTTCCAACTTTTACGTGACAGAGCCATAAATCACCTTAATGTGGATAAAAACTATCTCAAACTGGTAATGTAACGCGCAAGTTTGAAGTGGCAAATCATGGCATAAGTGTACCATTGACGATAGCAAAAACAATTAGCCGCCAGTGGCATTCATAAAGCGTAGTATTTGTGGCGCAGCGTCGAGATTAAACTGGTGAGATTGCGGCTTGTATTGCATTCCATCGGTAATGGCTTGTTTAAGGCGTTCAATATCGGCGGGGAATTGTCGCACAATTGATTTTAAATCAATGGCATTGTCATTACCTAAGCACAAGAGTAATTGCCCTTCAACGGTCACTCTTACGCGATTACATTGATGACAAAAGTCATTGCTGTGTGGCGATATAAATCCGATACGAATCGTGCTGTCGGCCATCTTTACATATCGAGAGGGGCCGCCTGTGCGTTTTGATGAAGCGATTAAGGGATAGCGCGTTTCTATAATGTTTCGGACTTCGTCACTTGAGCAATGACGGTGACGATGGCGATCATCCATGAGTCCAATTGGCATTTCTTCAATAAAAGCAATATCGAGTTGGCGTTGGCGACAGAACTCAACTAAATCTAATACTTCATGATCGTTTTGCCCGCGTAGAATGACCGTATTAATTTTGATGTTACGAAAGCCAGCCGCTATTGCGGCATCAATGCCAGCGATGACACGCTCCAGTTTACCGTTACGTGTTAGCTGCGTAAACACATCGGGGTTTAAGGTATCAAGGCTGATATTCAATCGGCTAAGACCATTATCAAACAGTGGCTGCGCCAACTTAGATAACCGAGACCCATTAGTGGTCATTGAGAGTTCTTCAAGACCAGGCAATTGCTTTAACAATTTGACCAGTTTGTCACAGTCGGATCGCACTAGTGGCTCGCCACCAGTGAGGCGTATTTTTTTTACCCCAAGCTCTGTAAAAGCTTGGGCTATCCACGATAATTCTTCCAAGCTAAGAACATGTGATTTAGGTAAAAAAGTCGGATCTTCACTCATGCAATATACACAGCGAAAATCGCAACGATCAGTTACCGATAAGCGTAAATAATCTACTTTTCGCTGAAAGCTGTCGATAAGTTGGCTCATATCAGCACTTACAGTAAATCAGCAAAGGGTTGAATAAACACAGACTCGCCAGCAGGTATGCTGGCAGTATCATCACCAATAACAATTAAACAATTAGCGCTGACCATTGAGCTGAGCATGCCAGACCCTTGCGCACCCGTGGTACTTACCTTGATTCTGCCATCTGACCCAATAGCATAAATACCGCGTAAAAATTCAGTACGCCCAGTTTTACTGCGTAATACATGCTGTGCAATGGCAGGAATAAACTGAGGTTGCCAGTGAAGTTCGCCAGCTAATTTACGGATAGCAGGTTGCACAAACTGTAAAAATGCCACCATAACCGCCACAGGGTTTCCCGGTAAGCCAAAAAATAGGCTTTGGTCAATATTCCCTACCGCGAGAGGGCGACCTGGTCGCATGTTAATTCGCCAAAATTGAGTGTTGCCCACATTGGCGAGTGCCGTTTTAATGTAATCGGCATTACCCACCGATACGCCGCCAGAGCTGATGACGATATCTGCTTGCTCTGCCGCACTGCGTAACGTCGCGGTGAGTATGTGTTCATCATCTTCAATAATGCCTAAATCGATAACCTGACAACCGAGCTTTTTAGCCATCGATAATACGGTATAGCGATTTGAGTCATAGATGCAGTTTGGTTTGAGTGTTTGTCCTGGTTGGCTGACTTCATCGCCAGTTGAAAATACCGCGACGGTAGGGCGTTTAAATAAAGGTAGTCGATCAAATCCAAGTGATGCTAATAGACCTAGTTCAGCGGCACCTAAGCGTTTTCCTGCCGCTAAAGCGACGTCACCGCTAGCAATATCTTCACCTGCTAGACGTACATGCTGACCTTTAATAATGTGTTCATGTTCAAAAAGGGTTAACAGGTTATCTTGTTCGTTTGCTAGCTCTCGTGGCTGAATGGTGTCAGCGCCTTTTGGCACTGTTGCTCCGGTCATAATGCGCACGGCTTCGCCGTCTTGCAGCATATTGGAGTAATGATGTCCTGCTAATACTTCTGCCACGATTTTAAGAGGTTTATTAGATAAGTTACTAAACGCAAAGGCATAACCGTCCATTGCTGAGTTAGTTTGTTGAGGTACGTTTATTTCAGAAATAATATCATGTGCCAGTACGCGATTATCAATATCGAAAAGACTGACTAATTCAGTGTCCACAATAGGGGTAACTTGGCTTAATACCGCCGCAACGCCTTGGGATACACTAATGCCATGTGGACTGTTTTCCGTATCGTCCATTTGAGCTGCTTTGTTCGCATCAATCGGCAAGCGGACCTCTTCTGCCTGCCAATTTTGTTGATAGTGTTGTACAAAATCAGCAATTTGCGCCACGTTGTTTAAATCTAAGCGCGTTAATGAATCAGGTACTGTGGTTTCATCACAACAGGCAATCGCAACGATATTGTCATCATGTATATGAATCAAAGGTTTATTATGTGCTGCACGGTGTAATTCAATTTTAGGTAATGCCAGTTTTTTAAAGCCTTCTACCAGTACGATATCGACTTTTTCTGCTTCAATTTGACGCAGTAAATGTTGTAATTGTGGGTCGTCATCAACAGGATTTTCAGTCATTAATGCCCAGCGTATATGAGACGCTACCAATACTTGCCTTGCCCCAGCTTTGCGCATTTCGAAACTGTCTTTACCCGGAACATCAACATCAAAATTATGATGTGCGTGCTTAATAACGGCTAAACGTAAACCGCGTTCAATTAAGGCCGGAATAAGCTGTTTAAGTAGAGTGGTTTTACCTGTGCCACTGTATGCACAAAATCCCAAAACGGGAATGGACAATGGATTAGAAAATAATGCTGTCATGAAGTACCTCTACTGAATTACTTGGCAATTTGCGTTGCTAACTGCTGTTTTTGTTCTGGTGTATTGATGTTAACGAATGCATTGGGTTGGTCAGCAAAACTTTCTACTGCCACTTTATGTTGGCGATACCAAAAATCAATTTTGCGCTCTCCCGCATCTAAAAAAGCCTGCATCGATGCTGCCAGATGTGGTTTTAGCAATAACACTACGGGTTGTTCATATTCACCATCACTAGCAACAGCAAGGTCGGCTTGTTGTTGCTCTAAAGCCGCTAATAACCTTGCTGTTAAGTCGGTTGGCAGCATAGGACAGTCACAAGGGACCACAAGTAAATAATCAGCTTGAGTCTGTTTTAAGGCGGTCACCATTCCAGCTAAAGGGCCTAAATAACCGCTGTCTTGATCGCTGAAAACGGTGTAACCCCATTGCTCATATTGAGTTTGGTTCCGATTAGCGTTAATCAGGATCTGATCCACTTGAGTCGACAGCTTATTAATTGTATGACAAATCATCGCTTGGCCATTGAGATCCACTAAGCCTTTGTCATTGCCGCCCATTCGTCTTGCCATGCCGCCAGCTAAAATCACCGCATCAATTTGTGGTGCCATAATGTAATTCCGTTGTGTGGGTATCATGTAAATCATCTGTTTGGGGTACATGAATACTGGTATGAATTGTGCGTTGCTTTATATGCCAATGTTGTTGACACAACGCGGTCAGGCCACAAGTTTGATGACTGCTAATTAGCAGTCCTGTGCCGTCTTGTTTGAGTTGATTAATCATCGCGAGCACTAAGCGCTGTGAGTGTTTATCCATATTCGAAATCGGTTCATCAAGCATTAATAGTTTAGGTTGCGCAATCCAAGCTCTGGCAATGGCAAGACGTTGTCTCTCGCCACCCGATAGATCACTAGCATTATGATTCAGTAAATCGGTGAGTTGAGCCATATGAATGGCCTGTTGGATCCGTTTTTTACGTTGTTCAGGCGCTAAAGCCCGCTGATCCAAGGCGTAGGTTAAGTTGTACTTTACTGTGCCTTCAAAAAGATAAGGATGTTGATGTAAATAAACCGCTTTACCTAAAAGAGATGACGGTCGCCACCACGTTTGAGGCGCAAATCCTTGGCTGGTGATCTGGCCTTGGTTTGGTTTAATTAATCCAGCGAGGAGTTTCATTAAGGTCGATTTACCCGAGCCATTGTCACCTTGCAGGTAAATGACATCACCTTGGCTAAAATGTAAATCAGTTGCGCTAAAGAGTCTCTGCTGATTAAAGGTTACCAGTAGGTTAGTTGCATGAATACTGGCCAAAGAGGTGTCTGAGTCATGTGATAATGTCATTTTAATGACTCCTCGGGACGGCTTTGCCTCGCAATGAACCTAAGATGAAGTTTAACACTACCGCTAATATCAATAAGACTAATCCTAGCGCGATAGCTTGTGCAAAATCGCCTTTGCTCGTTTCAAGTGCTATTGCGGTGGGAATATTACGGGTAACATTCATAATATTACCCCCTACCATCATCGAGCAACCTACTTCAGTTAAAATGCGACTAAACGCTGCAATAATGGCGAGTAGTAAGGGGCCCCGCAGTTCACGACATAAGGTCCAAACCGCGCGTAGCCATGAGGCTCCTAATGTACGAGATGTTTCCCACGCTCTACGATCTACACTGGCAAAAGCGGCTTGCGACAATGCGATTAATACTGGAGCACAAATTAACATCTGTCCTAAAATCATTCCTTTTTGGGTGAATAGCCACTTTAAATCGCCTAAGACACCATTGCGAGTTAACAATAAATACACTAATAAACCAATCACGACAGTGGGAATGGATTGCAATGTTTGCACTAAGTTAGTGACGATCCAGCGGCCTTTGAAATGACTAAACGCGAGGATAAAGCCTAACATCATCGACGGAACAATGGTGATCAACAGCGCGGCAAAAGACACCGAAAATGAGATGTTAATAATTGCCCACACATGTGGGTCAAAAGATAGCAGCAAGCTAAATGCTTGCTGCAATAGGGCTAACCAGCCGTCACTCATTTTTTATAAGTTGCCTTAAACAATTGCTCTCCTTGCACTTTATAATTATTGATCATAGTTTGCGTTGCAGGGCTAATAAACCAATCGCTTAATGCTCTTGCCCCTTTATGATTCAAGTCTGGGTATTTTGTAGGGTTGATCAAAATAATTTGGTAAGGGTTAGCTAATTCCGCGCCACCTTCAAAACTAATATTAAGGTCTAGCTTAGCTTTATAAGCAATAAACGTACCGCGATCCGCTAATGTATAAGCCTGAAACTCATTGGCCATTAATAAGGTTTTACCCATGCCTTGCCCAACGGAGGTATAGCCGCTAAATTCAGGTTTAACGCCCGCATCTTTCCAAATGGCTAACTCTTTCATATTAGTACCAGAGTTATCACCACGAGAAATAAATTTACTTGGCTTATGAGCTATTTTGCTAAATGCTTCAGTGGCATCTTTGCTCGACTTGAGCCCAGCCGGATCATTTTTAGGCCCTAATACAATAAAATCATTTTCCATAATTCCGCGAGGCTCAATACCATAACCGTCAGCAACAAACTGTGCTTCGGCTTCTGGAGCATGAGTCATAACAACATCAACATCTCCCTGACTTGCCAGCTTCAATGCTTTACCTGTACCCGTAGCAATCACTTGTACACTATAGCCTGATTCTGCTTCAAATTTAGGTAACAGCGCACCAAGTAATCCTGAGTTTTCAGTACTGGTCGTGGTCGCTAACTTAATCACTTCATTTGCGAGTGCAGTTGTGCTGAACATTGCTCCGCTGAGTACCGATGCCGCCAACAGAATACTAACGCTTGCTTTGAGTTTTAACATTGCCGCTCCTTGATATATTAATAATCATGATGTTCATACTGAAAACTTGTACAAAACATTAAGCCGTTTTGCTTAATTACTAATGCAATAAGCAAGTTAGATGCCAAGCAGTGTTAATGCAATTACAGTTCACGCATAAAATCGAAACTGTGAACTTGCTCCCAAGCTTTAACAATTTATATTAGACAAATTGTCCCACGATCACTTTTCTGTGGTTCATAGTGACCAAGTGATGTGAATTCGATGATACAGTGGTGAAAAGCGCGACAAAATGTCCAAATAAGAGTCCATTTATGAGTCCAGATGAACATATTTCCCCAGTAAGCAAGACCACTATGTCGGTTCTTATCGTTGATGATGAGCCCGGTATGCGTAGTTTTTTGATGAAAGCCTTGGCAAAAAAGTTTGCCTTGGTCGAAACCGCCTCCACAATAGCCCAAGCAGAAGAGTTACGCAGTCATGGCCATTTCGATTTATTGATTGTTGATATTCGATTGCCCGACCGTTCAGGTATCGAGTGGCATGAAGCGCTAGATGATCCAGATCGTCAATCAGATATCATTTTTATGACCGGTTATGCTGATATGGATGTGGCAATCAAAGCATTACGTGCTGGCGCCTCTGATTTCATTATGAAACCGTTTCACTTAGAACAAATGATTACCGCCGTTGACCGCTGTATCGAGAAACGATTGCTAAAGCGTGAAAATTTTATGCTAAGGCGAGAACTATCGCACGGACAGTCATCCACCATTATCGGCAACAGTGAAGCTATCCGTGATGTGAAAGAGGTCATTGAACGCATCGCACCGACTAACGCAGTTGTATTAATAGAGGGCGAATCAGGCACAGGTAAAGAGCTGGTGGCCAGACAATTACATCTACAGAGTGGGCGAAGTGGTGCATTTGTCCCAGTAAACTGTGGTGCCATCGCCCCTGAATTGTTAGCCAGTGAACTCTTTGGCCATACAGCGGGCGCATTTACCGGGGCTAAAGGTAATCGTGAAGGGTTATTTAGTTATGCCTCTGGTGGCACGATATTTTTGGACGAAATTGGCGAAATGCCGATGAACATGCAAACCGCTTTACTCAGAGTGCTTGAGCAACGTGCTATTCGTCCTGTAGGAAGTGAAAAAGAAATCGATATTAATGTGCGCGTTGTCGCGGCCACTAATCGTTTATTAATTGATGAAGTTGAAGCGGGTCGTTTCAGACGTGATTTATTTTATCGTTTGAATGTATTGAACATTGTTATTCCATCTTTGCGCTCTCGGCCAGAAGATGTTGTTGAGCTGACTCATTACTTTACCTTGCAGTTGTCACAAGAGCTGGGTATTAAAGATGTTATTTGGAGTCACGAAGACCTACAAGTACTGCAACAGCATGATTGGCCCGGTAACATTCGTGAACTGCGTAATATGATTGAACGTTGCATCTTATTAGGCAAACCGCCTGCGGAATATTGGAAAAAACCAGTGTCAGTTATGGTGAATGATGCGATGGGCTACCCGTTAAATTGGCCATTAAAAGAAGTTGAAAAACAACATGTGACCAAAGTGGTCGATAGTCATAGTGGTAATAAATCTGCTGCAGCGCGAGATTTAGGAGTGTCACGAAAAACATTAGATAGAAAATATAAAGATTGGCTAACCCATGAAAAACAAGGCCTTGAGGAAGAATAATAGTGGTGCATTCTCCTGGTATTTTTACGCGAGTTTTCGGTATTAGTTGGCTGCAAATGCAAGCCAAAGTGCGTTATCGGATTTTGTTTTTGACATCATTACCCATCTTATTAACCTTAATTAGCTTAGTATTTATTACCATTTACTGGAATGTGATATACACAGGTAAGCAATTGTTTATGAAGGTAAAGGCTGACTTAGTTGTCGCTAATAGTACCTTGGTGCAAGTGCAGGAACGCCAACAAGACAAGCTCGACTCGATAAGTGAATCATGGGATTTTCAACATGCATTTAGGCTAATAAAACACAGTGAGCAACAACCTAATCCAAGTGCGATAAGTGCATTAAATATTCTTTTGGCACAACAGAAAAAAGAGTTAGGGTTAGACTTTTTACGTTTAATTAGTGTTGCCGATGCCGCTGGAGATCCTGATTTACGTTTGATGTTACATCAAACCAAACAGAAGGTTTTTTCGGGTTTAATGGTATTGCCAGCCAAACGTCTCGAAAGAATTAACTCAGGTTTAGCAAAACAAGCTCAAATTACATTGATCCCGACATTACATGCTAAAAACCCTAAACAAACCATGGAAACCCGAGGTTTATTAAGTCGAACGCTACTGCCAATAGCCGATCAGTCGGGAAATGTATTTTGGTATTTAGATGGTGGGATGTTGTTTAACCACAATACCGACATAGTCGATAATATTCGTGACTTAGTATACGGCAAAGGCACTTTGCCTGAACGTTCAATCGGTACCGTAACCCTTTTTTTGGATAATATTCGCATTAGCACCAACGTGCCTATGGAATTGTTTCCAAAAGACAGCAATAAATCCAATAGAGCCATGGGGACCTTAGTGTCTGATGAGGTTTATCAGCAAGTACTGATAGAAGGTCAAACGTGGATAAATCGTGCCTTTGTACTTAATGATTGGTATATCTCGGGTTATCTACCTTTACTCGATGTTCGTGGCAAAAGGGTTGGGATGGTGTATGCGGGCTTCTCTGAGTCGCCTTTTTTACATAATTATTTACTCAATATTATCGAGCTCGGCACTATTTTAGTTTTCGTGTTATTGATTTCAGGTTTTTTAGTTTATCGCGCTGCTAATAGTTTACTTCAACCTATTGAATATATTCACCAAGTTGTTACCGCAGTACAGTCTGGTCGAAATGTCAGAATTGGTAAATTAGACATCAACGGTGATAACGAGTTGGCGCATTTGGCCGAGCAATTTGACCGAATGTTAGATCAGTTGCAGCGACGTAATACTCAAATTCAAGCGGCAGCAGAGCAGTTGGAAATAAAAGTAGAACAACGTACCCGCAGCTTGCAAGATAAAACAGAAGAGCTCGAACGCAATGTTGCGTTGTTGCATGCCACCAGACAGCAATTAGTGACTAACGAAAAACTCACCGCACTGGGCGAACTGATTGCCGGTATTGCCCACGAAATTAATAATCCTACAGCTGTTATCTTGGGGAACATGGAGCTATTAAAATATGAGCTGGGTGACAATGCAGCGATAGTCGAAGAAGAAATTGAATTGGTTATTCAACAAGTCGGTAGGATAACGACTATCATCCGTAGCCTGCTGCAATATAGCCGTCCTGGTGAATTTAATGCGCCGATAACATTACAACCTGTGACGCCAATCGTTGAAGAAATGCTGTTATTAGCGCGTCACTCTATTGAGCAACAAGAAGTGAAGTTGATCAAGGAGTTTACGGCTACAGGTTCAGTAGAAGTCAATCGACCTCAGTTATTACAAGTGCTGATTAACCTAATGGTTAATGCTGCCCATGCGATTGAGAATAAAGGTCGAATTTGGCTAAGAACCTACGACTGGCTAGAAGACGGAATCGCTATTGGGGTAAAAATTGAAGTTGAAGATGAAGGGATGGGGATTTCGAAACAAGATTTGAGTCGTATCTTTGATCCATTTTATACCACCCGTAAAGATGGTACTGGTTTAGGGTTATCTCTGAGTTATGGGATTATTAAACGACTTGGCGGAATGATCGAAGTGAATTCGACGGTAGGCACTGGCACTATATTTACCATTGGGCTTTACCATAAAGCCAAAGATGATCAGCAGCTTGGGCCTTATGAAGGCCTACATTTTGGTGACAGTACACAGTAAAATACTTTACTAAATAGGCAAGAAATAGACAAAAAACAGGCAAAAAAAAGCCGGGTGATTAACCCGGCCACAAAGAGTGTGTGAGCAATGTCGTGCTTGCGAACTCTGCAGACTAATTAAAGGTGATGAAGTCTCTATTTAGTAAACCGAGCTTTGGAACGCAAGTTAATAATAATCATTCTCATTTGTATTTGCAAGTGTTTATCGTCATAAATTTCATTTTTATATATAACCTCTTAAAATTACTAGGTTAGTTATTGATTAATAAAGAAAATATTCTCTCTATTAGCCTTTTTTCATTATATTTAGATGGGTTTATTAAATGAAACTATTTTTATGTGGATTTCAGCGTTGTTTAGCGTAATGGCAAATGGGTTTGTGCTGTCGGAATATACTATTAGCCTTACTAGAGCTACTGCGCAGAGATATAGAGTGAAGTTCTGTGTAAATCCGCTTTAATCTACACTATTTAGTTATATAGCCTCAGGTGAGAATTAGAACGGAATGTCGTCATCCCAGCTGTCGAAAACATTGATTAACTGCTTATGTAAATCAAGCAATCATTTAAATAAACCTATTATCTAGATTAAACCTATTATCTAGATTAAACCTATTATCTAGATTAAACGTTTACGCAAATACTATGATGCTCACTTACTTACTTGGATAACTACGTTGTCATTATCGTTGCTGTTATTAAGTAGAATCTTGTCTTGCAGCACTTTTAGTAACACACCATAAGCGGGCAAAAACAAACCTAGGCTCACTATCAGCTTAAAGGCGTAATCCACCGTGGCTATTTCTGGCCAGTGTGTTGCCATAAACGCATCGTTTGAGGCATAAAACGCTACACTGAAAAACACTAAGGTATCAACTAAGTTACCAATTAATGTTGATGCAGCAGGTGCGACCCACCAAGCTTTGGCCTGACGTAATTTTGCAAATACAGTGATATCCATGAGCTGACCAATTAAGTAAGCCACAAAGCTGGCAAAAGCGATACGAAATACAAAACTATTCCACTCAGCTAAAGCGCTAAACGCTTGCAATTGACCTTGATGAAACAATACGCCGACTAAATACGACACGACAAGTGCCGGTATCATGGCTTTGAGGATAATGCCTCTAGCGGCTTGCTGACCAAAAACTCTCACGGTTAAATCAGTCGCTAGATATACAAATGGAAAGCTAAAAGCACCCCAAGTGGTGTGGTAGCTAAATAGCTGAAATGGCAGTTGGACAAGGTAGTTGCTTGCGCAAATAATTAAGATATGAAAACTGACTAATAGCATCAGTGCTCGGCGATATTTCGCCTGGGTTAACGTCAACATATTGTGGCCTTTTTAATTGGGTTAGCGCGGGGTGAGGGAACCCGCTATGAATTTAGTTAGCAGTAAGTACTTATGCTAACGTGGCTATTTAGCCGCCGTTAAACAGATAAGCTTACGTCTGTTATAGAGATTATTATTATTGTAGTTTATTGGCCGAGTTTACGTTACACACATCCATTAGTTAGGCCATATTGAAGGCAATACCAAGGTGTTGGCAAACGCGGGGGCGGGATAATAGCATGTGCTTTGCACAAGCGAAAGATTTCGTCGAGGATAACGCTATTGGTTTTAGTTCGCTGAGGAAGATTAAAAGTCGATTAAAATAGACAAAACTGTGGCTAACTTATTTTCCAGTTCTTGCCATTCAGCCTCAGGATCTGAGCCTGCAACAATGCCTGCGCCAGCAAATAAATTGATTCTTCTCGGCTCTATCAGTGCACTTCTAATTGCGACTGAAAACTCTGATTCATGATGATTTAAATAACCACAAGCTCCAGCATACCAACCTCTTGCATAACCTTCACGCTGGCGAATAAAGTTCAGTGCAGCCTCGCGTGGCAATCCACCTACGGCGGGAGTTGGGTGCAGTGCGCGTAGTAATTCAAAATCATTAACACCTGGCTTTAACTGCGCTCGAATAGCACGGTGCAAATGTTGAATATGATTAAGCTTGAAAATTTTAGGTTGCTCATCAGCACCTACATATTGGCTTAACGGTGTGAGCACATCGACAATATGTTTTCTGACCAACTGATTTTCATGGCTATTTTTAATGTCATCTAATAATGCCTGTGCCAGTACATTATCTTCTTCTGGATTGAGCCCTCGGACAGTTGTTCCTGCTAATGCTTCGGTAAATAGTTCTTGTTGGCGACGTAAATATAATCGTTCTGGTGAGCAAGAAATAAATGCGCGTTCAGGGCTAAATTGGAATCCAAATTGAAAACTATTCGGATTACGGCCTTGCCAACATGCTAGTACTGTCCACGGGTCAATATTGTCATCTACATCTATTTGGCTGTGGCGTGATAATACGACTTTAGGTGTTGAGTTGATAAAATTTGCTTGAGTGACTTGTTCAACTAACTCTTTCCAACGTGAAAAATTAGGTAAATCACTCCGACCCATTAATGTGAGTTTATTTGGCGGCGACAAAGGACGTGGCTTTTGCACCATTGCGATAGCATTAAGGGCAGATTGTATTTCGTCTTCAGGCTCACCATTTTCAAAATTAAGATTCACTAATACTCTAACGTGATTACCGCTACGGCGTAATTCAATTCTGGGTAATATAAAGTGCGCACGGCCAAATTCAGGCCAACACTCTACGGTGCGATCAAACGCTAAACCGCCATAATAACGGATATCTTGATGATTGGTTTTATTGCGTTGTTGTTGATAAATTTGCGCTAGGGCATTGTCGTCAACTTGGTCGGCAAAATAAAACGTCTTGCACGAGCCGATGGCGGCGACATCTTCGTTTCTATCGCGGCCGTGCCAATAGATTTTTGGGTATAAGGTTTGAGCGCTTAACCAGGATATTAATGGCAGCGCAGCAGTCTCTACAGATAACTGCACGATAGGGTCACAGATCGGCACGTTGCGAAGTTGTTCGAGCTTAGTAATTAACTCGCTAAATTGTGATGAAAAAAAGTGACCAGCCAATCTATACCTCTCGTATAACAACATAAGAGTTAACGTTAATAAACCTATTAAATTGTGTCAATTGGCAAGATGAAAGCGTGTGATCTGAATTGCTAATATAGCGTACTCTTTACCAGCATCTTTGTACTGTAAATGATGCGGCAGCAAGTTGCTCAATATCATCAACAACAGCTTG
The DNA here is from genome assembly GCF_040310065.1 of Shewanella sp. TB7-MNA-CIBAN-0143. Taxonomy (NCBI): domain Bacteria; kingdom Pseudomonadati; phylum Pseudomonadota; class Gammaproteobacteria; order Alteromonadales; family Shewanellaceae; genus Shewanella; species Shewanella sp. TB7-MNA-CIBAN-0143. Next base: position 55,045 of record NZ_JBEOPL010000009.1, on the reverse strand, counting down.
ATTGTTTCTCGTTGAGGCTTTTTACAAAGATCGTGAACCGGAATGTGACCATGCGGTAATATTTCCCTAAAAAAAGTAGGCGAACGAGCTAAAGTAGTTCAAAATATAGCTAGTATTATGTGAGCTAGATCCCGTTATTAAAGTTCTCTTTCGGAGTAATTGTTACAATGAATGATTCTGTGGAATCAAGCAATGTCATTAAAATCCCCATCGATAAACTTGCTTTAGGCATGTTTGTGACGGCAATAGATCATCAGCAAAGTAAGGTGGCTATTCGTAATCCCGGACAAATCAAACATCGTGATGCAATTTTAAAGCTGAAAAAAAATAACATTCTGCTTGTGTGGGTTGATGTTGATCGATCTTCAGATACTTGCGGGCTAAAAACAGCAGGTAAATCGAGCTCTGCTAGCAGTTTATTGGTACGTAAAGCGACTGTCACTCGAGATGGTCAACAAGTGCAGGCAAAAAAGCTACTTGCTGAAGCAAAAGGCTTAATTCAAAAAGTGATGTCGGAAACCTTCAGCGGTAAAGCCATTGAAGTCAGTCAATTTGAAGATGTCGCCGACAAAATGATTGAGTCTGTTATGGACGATGCGGATGCATTTAAGTGTATTTCTGCACTGCGTACCAAAGATGCTTATTTGCTTGAACATTCTATTAATGTTGCCTTTTTATTGGTGACTTTTGGTAAACATCTTAAGCTTGATCGTGAACTGCTAAAGCAGATGGCTGTGGGGGGGATTTTGCATGATATTGGCAAAATCCAGGTCGATAACGAAATTTTGCACAAACCAGGTAAGCTAACTCCAGAAGAATTTGAGCACATGAAATTGCATCAGTTTTATGCAATTGAAATCATGAATGAAACAAAAGGCTTATCGCAAGTGAGTAAAGATGTGTGTTTAATGCATCATGAAAAACTCGATGGCCGTGGTTACCCTAATGGTTTAAAAGATGAACAAATTCCTCAACATGGGCGTATGAGCTGTATTGTTGATATTTTTGATGCATTAACTGCTTCGCGTTGCTACAAAGAAGCCATGAGCCCAGCGGCAGCGTTTAAAATTTTGATAAGCTTGACCCCATTTCATCTTGATCAAAAGCTTGTTTATGAGTTCATTCGCTGTGTGGGAATATATCCTGTCGGTTCATTGGTGCAGCTATCGGATGAACGAGTCGGAATAGTATGGGACTCTAAAGGGCGTGATGCGTTGCATCCTATTGTTAAGTGTTTTTATTCGATTAAACATAAGCGCTACACTGAAGTGACTATGGTTGATTTGCTTAAATCGGAATTGCATATTGAACGTGGCGTATCACCAAGTATGCTTGATGTCGATCCCAGCCAGTTTTACTAATCGGTTATCATCATAAACGGTTGCTCAGCTAATGTTCGATAATATCTTGATACAGTGGTGCTAATTTAGCCAGTAACGCATTGCGGGTTGCTAGTGGGATATGCTGTTGTTTAAGTGCTTCGATTAAATGACCCACAACGGCATCAAAGTCAGCTTGGCTAATGTGTAATCCAATATGTGCATCAAACATGGATGCACCTTGGTACACGCATTCACCGCCACTGATTACACATAAATGCTCAATAAGCCGTTGGCGGAAAATCTGAATATCAGTTTGTTCAAAATGATGCAGAATGCGTTTGTCTTGGGATAAATGGGCTAGAAAGTCATCGGTAATCATACTGACGCCTTTATCTCCTCCCAGTTGCTGATATAGAGTTGTGGGTTGGCTTGCACAGGCAACAGACAGGAATAACAATGCACCAAAAACGACTATATGATGTTTAATAATATTAACCATTACAGCGTTCCCTCTACAGATAAATACCACCCTGGCTGTTGCTCAAATCCGGCAATGCTGCCTAAATCAACATAAGCGCCTACAACAGAAAGGTGTTTATTAACAAACCAAGCCATAAAAATATCCTGCCAATCATTTTCTTCTGCAAAACCAAGTTGATCAGGCTTTTGTTTGTATTCATAACCCAGTGCAATATTATCGGTTAATAACACCGCAATAGAGGCTTCAGCTTGCAGTTGGTAATCGTTGTTTGTCGCAGTACCAAAACCAAGCAAACCAGTTTGGTTAGCTTTGGTTGCTCTGAGGGTTAAGTTAGTCACCAGATTACGGCCAGCAATGGCATCAAAATAGACTTTACTGGCAGCTAAATAGATATCAACTCCCCAGTCATCCCTTGCCCCAACAGCTTGCGGTAATGCAAAGTCGTCTACACGTTTATATTGTAGCCCTAAGCTAATTTGTGGCATGGCGGTGTATAGCACTTCACCGGCTAGTTTGTATTTTACGCCAACAATATCTTGGACCAGTTTGCCGCCTAGGGTGTCTAGATCAAAAGTTTGCTTAGCCATACTGAGTTCAAAGCGGTTATCAATGCTTAAGGATGCGCCAATAGAATGTAATGTAAAATCGTCAACATAGACGGCAGTATTCATTGCTGTGAAAGACCATTGGTCTGAGCTTGCATAACCATTAATGACTGCCCAAGGTACTATTCCTCCCCCAGCACTACCCTCAATAGTTGTGGCGCCACCAGTAGCGATTACTTTACTTGTCTCAGCGTGAGCAGAAGCACTGATGAGGCTTAATAGCACCGATAATAGAATGCACATTAGTTGATACATTAACGTAGCGTATCCTTAACTGGGGGCTGATTATTAGATTGATTAAATTGCTGGAACCACACAATAAAATCATCTGCGTTAAGCGGTTTTGAATACACATAACCTTGAATTATATCGCAATTTAGCCCGCGCAGAATATTGATGCCTTCTACAGATTCAACGCCTTCTGCCACGACGGATAAATTAAGTCCTTTAATCAGTCTAATGCTGCTATCGACAATCATTAAATCAGTTGCATCAGTATGAATATCTTTAATAAAACTGCGATCAATCTTCACTTCATTAACGGGCAGTAACTTTAAGTAAGCTAATGAAGAGTGCCCGGTACCAAAGTCGTCGATGGCAATGGCTAAGCCGATATTTCTAAACTGCTGTAAAACAGCAATCACCGTTTGTGCATCTTTCATCACAGCACCTTCGGTCACCTCTATCGACAGAGCGTTAATCGGTAAATTATTGCTAATCAGTAACTGTTCAATGTCTAACGGCAGCTGAGGATTAGTGAGATCATGGGCAGATAAATTAATCGCCACCGTCAGCGAAATACCTTGTTGCTGCCATTTGGCTAGCTGCTTAATGGTAGTATTTAATACCCAGTCGCTGATCATCGAGATATTACCTGAGTTTTCCGCTAAACGAATGAACTCATCCGGCGGGATAAACCCCAGTTCAGGATGCTGCCAGCGGATCAGGGTTTCTGCGCCATGGCAATGATTGCTCTGAATATTCACTTTAGGTTGAAACACCAAATGCAACTGCCCTTGTGCTAAGGCAATCGGTAAATCACGGATAATCATTAATTCACGTAAATAGCGTTCATCTTCACCTTGTTGATAAGTGGCTATGCCTAGGGATTCCACTCGGGCTTGATTTAATGCAATTTCAGCATGGCGAATTAAAGTATCAATATCATTACAGTCATAGTCACTGGATAAATCAACAATCCCTACCCGCACATTGACACTTATTTTTGAGCCCTGAATAGAAAATGGATGGGTTAATTGTCGTAGATAGTTATCAAGCTTTTCAAGCGGAATACTCGGTTGGAATAGCAACAAAAACGAGTCGCCATCCAAGCGCGATATTAGTTGGGCCGTTGGGGATAAGCTTTCTAAACGGCTGGCAAACAACACCAATAAATCGTCGGCATTGGCAAATCCAATGATGTTATTTAAATGGCGAAAGTTTTTAATGTCTATCATCACTAAGCTGCCATGCATTTTACTGAGCAGCAGGCTGAGTTGTTGTTTAGCGGCCAAGCGATTATATAAACCAGTGAGGTTATCGTGTTGTGATTGATAAACTAAATCGTTTTCGCGCGATTCAATATTTTCACGCATTATCGATAAGGTGTTGGCTAATACTTGTAACTCAGCAGGTGCACCTTTAATTGGCGGAGGGTTTTCACCTTGGCCGACTTTGCGGGCAAAATTAACTAACGCATAAATGGGTTTCGTTAAGCCGCCAGAAAACCAAGCGGCAATCATAAACGCCAGTAAACACGTTATCGCGAATATAATTAACATGTTATTGCGCAGGGCATCGAAATTTTGCTGCCACTTAACATTTGACTGATGTAATACAGCCCACTGATGACCGCTATTTTTATCTAACGCAATGGTGGTAGATAAATAATCTGATGGTATGTCATCGCTGACCTTATCCACTGTTTTTGCTAATAGGTTAATACGCGCTAAAACATCTTGTTGTTGAGCTTGGGCTAGGGTCGAGACAATTTCTATTCTGCCAGCGGACTGGTTGATAAAACTGATATCAATTCCGGTAATGGTTTTGGCTTGGTCTGCGACATTCTTGTCCATGGTGAAGCCCATGCCGACCCAAGCTATTAATGTTGGCGCTTTGACGGGTTGCAACACAAATTGGTAACTACTGTGGTCATAATTGAAAATTTCGAACGTGGTTGAGCGATTCTTGGTTAATGCAAATAACTCATCTACATTAGCTGCAGTGAGCCCTTGCAAGCTTGATGACAGTAGTTTTCCCTGTGGAGATAATAAAATAGCAGCGTCAGCATTAATGCGCCTGCCATGGTTGGCTAACACTGACGATATTGTATCTTGCTCGCCAGTGGCAACGGCGCGTTTAAAACCAAAGTCCGCACTGAGTAACGACAAACTTTGATTTAGCTGATCGCTTCGGTTCGATAACATTTCGACAAAAATATTGGAACCAATATTAAGGTTTTGAGTTTGCTGTTGGCGAAAATCTCGCTGAGTTGCGCTTAATACAAACAAGGCAGTGGTTAACTGCATTAAGGTCAGTATTAATAGAAAAGCTATTATCAGCCGGTTGCGAAAACTAGTAGGCATGCTATCCCGTGACATCGCTTGCTTGAGGGTAACTACCAAAGCCGCTAGGTGGCGACGATGGTTTATCTTGGTGTTCAACATCAATGCTAAACGTTAACTGATTATCGTCATTGCTTACAATGACCAAAGATGAAGGTGTTGCCGTTATTTGCCAAGGATGCCAAATGTTGACCTGGTATTCGCCTGCAGGTAAATCTGTTAATTGGAGTTTACCTTGTGTATCACTCACCGAAAAATAAGGACTGCTGGCCACATAAATAAAGGCCTGCATGTAATCATGAATATTGCAGCCTATGGCAACTAAACCAGGTTTATCAAATGTAATCGGGTCTTCAGTTGTGCCTACATACAATTTTAACTCAAATTGTTTGGCTTCAGAAAAAGAATAAACATGGTGCCGAGTGCGATCTAAATTAGGAAAATCAACCTTGGCACCTTGCGGCACTGCCAATACAAAAGGTGAGAACACTCGATTTTGTTGGCGCATTTGGTAAGGAGCTAAGGTCGATGGCGTTGTATTAGATGGTGACATAGAAATTAACTCTACCACGCTATCGCTTAGCATCACGCCTTGCGCATCGGTAACATTAATCGTCAAAGTAGCCGCAGTCACTGCCGCTGAAAAAAAATACGTTAAACACAACAAACATGTCGTAAATGGATTTATTGGCATGTATTGGCCTCATTATTAAGAGTGTAGCAAGAGTGCCGCGTAGTGGTTAATGGTCTACGTAATATGGCATCATAACCTACAAGAATCAAAATACAGCATCATCACAGCTTAATGCGACTATTTGTTTCGGTATACATCAGCAAACGAGGTGTTCATGAAAATGTATGTATCCATCAGTTTAGTACTGATATCGTTAATCCTGCTTATTCCCGGCGTGACAGAACCGATGTTAACGATAACAGGCACCATTGAAAAGTCGCAGTTAGTGGATACGGGTAAGGATATGTTAATCCAAGATTTAACGGAAGACTCTCGTGCTAATACCCGTGGAATATTGGATATTGCCGCCAGTATGTTAGGGCTAGATACGCTAGAAGGCGAAGTGGAGGTTTTTCGTAATAGCCGCAGTATCATTGATACCATTTCAGCACTATACCAATCACATCATTTCGTCGTTGCCATGTTGGTCGGGTTATTCAGTATTGTGATCCCTGCCGTTAAGTTAATCACCATGCTCATATTACTACTGCCAGTGCCACCCTTAATTAAGCAAAGATTGAGCAAAATGATCAGTGGTATCGGCAAATGGTCTATGGCCGATGTTTTTGTGGTCGCAATTATTGTGACTTACATGGCAGGTAATGCGTCAGCTGGAATGGGCGACATGCTTAAGACTCAATCTCAGTTTGAAATCGGTTTCTATTATTTTTTAGGCTACTGTATTTTTTCAATCGCCAGCCAGATGATGATCGATATGACACAAACGCAAAAGTCGCAGAATGCCTCTCGCTAATATAGACAGCCGAGGCCGCTAGACTTGTGAGCTGGCGACATTGAAATTCGACGTTAACGTAAAAAAGGCTTAAATCAGCTTATTATTTTGATGATTCATGGGAATCACGATAACAAGATATTATGGTTATGGGTAATCGAAGTCGCGATATTTCGCGACTTATGTTTTACAATGGTTATAATGAGTCTATGTACTAGTAACCTTAAGATTGGCTATGACTGACTCTACAATCCCTGAATATATTGGCTCCGATCATTTTTTGCCTAAAAATACTCTGTTGCTTAATGCCATGACAGAGGGCGTGTATGGTTTTGATTTAGCTGGTAATGCGGTGTTCATTAACCCCGCAGCAGAGCAAATGACAGGCTGGAAAAGTGCTGAATTAATTGGCCGAAATATTCACGACTGCCATCATCATAGTCATGCAGATGGTAGTCATTATCCTCAACATGACTGCCCCATTTATCGCACCTTACAAGATGCTATTCCTCGGCAAGTGAACGAAGATGTATTTTGGCGCAAAGATGGCAGCAGCTTTCCGGTGTATTACAGCTCAACCCCAGTATATGATCAGCAACAACTCGTCGGTGTTATCGCGATATTTCGTGATGTAAGCATGCAAAAACATACCGAGCAATCATTGAGACAAGCATTAGCGCAAGTGCAGGCTTTGTCAGAACGGTTAGCATCAGAAAATCAATACTTACTCACTGAGCTACAAGGTCAGCAAGGCGCGTCAGGAATATCGGGTAACAGCCAACCTATCAATCAACTCATGCAACAGATTCACTTGGTCGCTAATACCGACAGTACCGTACTCATTTGCGGTGAAAACGGCACCGGCAAAGAGTTAGTTGCGCGTAACTTACACAGGCTAAGTCATCGTAAAGACCAGCCGATGGTGAGTGTTAACTGCGCCGCATTTTCGACCGCATTGCTGGAAAGTGAGCTGTTTGGTCATGAAAAAGGCGCATTTACTGGTGCTACAGCGCGTCGCAAAGGCAGATTTGAATTGGCCAATAATGGCACCTTATTTTTAGATGAAATTGCCGAGTTGAGCTTATCGGCACAATCTAAATTGTTACGGGTGATTCAAGAGCAAAGCTTCGAGCGCGTTGGCAGTAGTGAAACCATTAAGGTCAATATTCGCTTAGTGGCTGCCACCCATCACGATTTAACCGCGCGAGTAGAGCAAGGCTTGTTTCGCATGGACTTATATTACCGCTTGAACGTATTTCCAATTACCGTGCCGCCGTTACGAGAGCGCCGCGAAGATATTCCGCAATTAGTCAGTGATTTAGTCGCATCACTGAGCAAAAAACTCGGTAAAAAAATCACTAAGGTGAGTGCTAAAGGACTGAAGAACTTACAGCAATATGCTTGGCCTGGTAACGTGCGTGAGTTGCAAAACCTAATCGAGCGAGAAATGATTTTATCGCAAAGTGGCCATTTACTGTTTAATACTTTACCTGTAGCGGTTGCCACACCGTTAGCTACCAGCACGCTAACCATGGCACAAGCCGAAGCCGCACATATTATTGCGGTATTAAATGCTAGCCACTGGCGTATTTCTGGCCCGTTTGGTGCTGCTGCAATGCTAGATATGCCGGCGAGTACCTTACGATCTCGAATGAAAAAGTTAGCCATTACACGTTAATTTTGATGATTGGTTTTATTAGGTCGCGATATATCGTGTAAAAAGTGATATATCGTGACATTATTCTATAAGTATTTTATTTTAATCTTTTTAAATCAAATAATTACAATTATATCTAAGTTGGCTTAGTCTTTGCTATAACAGGGCAATATTGTGTTATAGGAATACATTTATGCCCAAATCATCATCTCAAACTCCGGCAGCGACTGTGCCAGTTGATAAAGTTGCTGTTTCACAACGGATTCCAGTGGTGCAAATTGCTACGCCGTCGACAAAAATTCAGGTTCGAGAACAGAAGGGTGTATTTCAACGGCTGCGTCAGCACAGTAATACGTTACTGATTGCGATTTTTTTCATGATCCCATTTATCAATTATCAAGGCCGACAAGCCATTCTGTTTGATGTCACCGAACAGCAATTCTTTTTCTTCAATATCACCCTTTGGCCACAAGATTTTACCGTATTAGCGTGGTTTTTTATGGCTGCTGCTTTTGCATTATTTTTTGTCACCGTTTATTGGGGCCGAGTTTGGTGTGGCTTTTTGTGTCCGCAAACCGCATGGACCTTTATATATATGTGGGTAGAAGCCAAGGTAGAGGGCAATCATCATCATCGAGCGGCATTAGACAAAGCGCCATGGTCACTGAGTAAAGTGCGTAAACGAGTGACTAAGCATGCGGTGTGGATGGTGTTTGCCTTGCTAACTGGCTGCGGGTTTATTGGTTATTTTATGCCTGCACGCGAGTTGTATGTTGATATTTTTAGCATGAGTAGTGGTTTTTGGACTGGCACCTGGGTGTGGTTTTTTGCCATATGCACTTATTTAAATGCCGGCTGGATGCGTGAAATGATGTGTTTGCATTGCTGTCCTTACTCGCGTTTTCAAGCGGTGATGTTTGACGCCAACACTAAAACAGTGAGCTATGATGCTGATCGAGGGGAATCCCGCGGGCCACGTAAGCGCTCACAAAAAACGGAACTAGGTGACTGTGTAGACTGTAATTTATGTGTTGATGTTTGCCCTACTGGGATTGATATTCGTAATGGCTTGCAATACGAATGTATTAACTGCGGTGCCTGTGTTGATGCATGTAATCAAACCATGGAAAAGTTTGGCTATGCACCCAATTTAATCAGCTTTACCAGCGAAAATGCCTTAAAAGGACAACCAAAAGCCAGCCTGTTGTCGCTAAAATCGCTTGGTTACGCCAGTGCATTACTGATCATGATTGTGTTGATTATTAGCGATTTAAGTCACTTAAGTCATATACAGCTCAATGTGATCCGCGACCGCCAAACCTTGTATCGTCAAGTGGGTATCGATAAAGTTGAAAACAGTTATCAACTTAAAATTCGCAATAAAACTCAACAAATGGCTTTTTATCAAATCAGTATCAGCAATGACGATCCCCAAAAGCAAACATTGCAAATAGTCACCGACAGCTTGATTGCGATAAAACCTGCAGAACAACTGGATTATCCGTTGACCCTCAGTGGCCGCCTGAGTAACCGCACGAGTGATAGCACCCAACAAACAGTGCAATTTAAGGTGACCCAAATTCAAAGTTTGGAAAATCCAACGCCAACGGAACCTGCTAATGAGATCTCGCAAACATCACGCTTCTTTTGGCCGTAATCTCAGTATCTCAGTATCTGAGTATCTCAGTATCTGAGTATCTCAGTATGACGGCATAAACGCGTGTCGACATTATTGGATACTACGCAGCAAAATGGTTAAGTAACAAAAAGGCTTGTCGCATTATTAATGGGACAAGCCTTTTTTGCTAAACGTTCGCAGTGTAATCGCGATAAGCCATTAACGCTGATGTAACGCGTAGTCGCTACCATCTTTAGCGGTAAACACTTTACAGTTGCCTTCAGTTGGCTGACAGCCTGTGTGGATTAAGCTAATCCACTGCTTGTATGGCGTCGGCAAATTCTTAATTGGAATCGCAACCTGAATGTCTTCAATATTAGCCTGGTCTGTGGTGCCCATTTGTCCTTGGCGGTCGAAACAAATCTCAACATGGGTATCATTATTCTTTAATACAACAGATGTTGGTTCACTTTTGTGACCAGTCAGTGCCACAAATTGACATGGATTTTGTAAACCACACTGAGAGCCGTCTTTTAAAAATGCCAATAAGTGCGTGTAGTAAACTACATAGCTGCTGACATCTTGGTGCGAGCCTTCAGTTAATGGAAATTGTGCATCCAAAAAGTCTTTGGCGTTTGTGGTGCGATCCTGTTGATTCGTCGTTGCCACAAATTGCTCACCAATGAAGCGGTTAAGGTTTTGGGTGGCTGTTGCGCTTGCTTGAGTAGACATATTCATCGCCTTATTCCTCTTCGTATTGTTGTAGGTCACAAAACCTTTTTCAGTATTGTTTATCATTAAGCCTTGTTCGCAGCTTGATTTTTAGTCTATGCTATTTTTACAAACAATTTCACAATAAAAATTTTACAGTGTGAATTATACAAAATGAGAAATGATAAAAGCTTAATGCGAAAGACCCATTTTTTGGGCACAAAGATAAGAAACTTGCGTAAACGCAATAACTTAACCATGGAAGACTTGTCTGCTCGTTGTATGCGTGTTGACTCAGGTAACTCGCCGTCAGTGTCATACTTGTCAATGATCGAGCGCGGAAAACGTGTTCCAAGCGCTGATATGTTGGCGGTAATTGCAGTGGTTTTTCAAAAAGAAGTGGAATGGTTTCTTGATGATGTGCCAGAAGATGAAGCGATTACGCCTGAAAAAGGCAATAAAGGCGGCATTAGTGGTATGCCGCTTGAGCCGAGTTTTTTGTTCTCCAATGACATTTTGCAAATTGCCATTCCTGAAATGTTGTCGCAAACTGGCACCAGTGGTCGCCAATTTGCTCATTTACTGATCCGCGCGCACCAAGAGCATCATCAAAACCATTTTCCTGATTTAGAGCGTGCCGCCGAAGAAGTCGGCTTAAAACGTATGCCGCTTGCCACCGAAGATATTATCGATATTGCCAAAGGCATGGGCTTAAAAATTAAATGGATCGACCGTGCGCCTAAAGAAGTTATCAACGAAATGGGCTTGAGTTCTAAGCAGTTGGTTACCTCATTTTTTGAGCCACCGGGAACCATTTATATCAGTAATATTCTGAAAAATAGACCCAGCAGATTGAGATATGACTTGGCCGTGCACATAGGTCATTGTGTGTTGCACAATAAAGACGGCTTAAAAAGTGTGATGATGTCTGGTCGCCGTGATGACTTTGATGATGCGCTGGTCCCTCAGTCAAACACCTTGAATGCACAAGATATTTTGCATGCGTGGCGTGATTTTGAATCAAGCTTTTTTGCGGGTGCTTTGCTGTGTCCTAAAGTGCCGTATCGGCAGTTACTTGACCGACATGGCTATGAGATTAGCGTGCATAAACAACTGCAAGTGTCAGCGTCTGTTGCTATGCGCCGCATGACGGTAGTGTCGCCTTATCCGCACTGGCATTACTTTGATGCCTACGCACCGGGTAAGCTAAAAGCGGTTTATCGTGGTAATGGCATTCCTTTGCCTTGGGGTAACATGCGCCTGGTAGAGGATCCTTGTCAGCACTGGGCTGTGTTTAGAATGATTAACGAGCCAGTCGCAGGCACGTCTGCGCAAATATCAATTTTAAATGTCGGTAATGAACCGCGTATTTATTGCTGTGAATCGATTAAGGTTGATGACTCGGCAGGTAATCCGCATGTGTTATGTGCGGGTATTGATTTAAATCCGGCGATTGAAGCGCAAGGCAAAGATGCGCAGTCGATTGCACATGAATTAAAACAAGCTTGCTCAACGGGCGGCGGCTCAATCATTATCCCCAAACATATCCAAAAGGATCTTATCAGTGTGGCGAAAATCCTTAATATTAACTGGATTGAGCGCGGGATTAAAAAAGATGCACAGCTAATTTGCTCGCGTGGAGCAGTGTGCCCACGTCAGCCAAGCTGTTATGCCGCAGGGCGTAATTTATGCGAGGGAGATCAAGGCTAAGTTGACCTTTGTTTATGCCGCATCTGCATAAGTTGATGCGGTATAACAGGCGTGATTAAACGGCACCTCAATCCTGTTAAAGAGCAAACTGCACTGTAATGCAAAGCCCGCAGTTATTGACGGCATCGGTTGGCGCTAAGCTAATTTTTGCATCCATTTGCTGCACAATACTCGCCACAATCGCTAATCCCAACCCTGAGCCATATTCGTTACTGCCCAAGACTCGATAAAAGGGTTCAAACACTTTTAGAGCTTCATCTGTGGCGATACCAGGACCAGTGTCTTTGATGGTCATCTCAATGTATTGATCTGTTTTAGTAATGCTTAAATCAATTTTACCGCCATTTGGGGTGTAACGAATCGCATTGTCGATAAGGTTGTGAATTAAGGTTTTTAAACGAACGGGATTGGCATTGAGTTCGGCGTCGTTATCTTGGCTAAAGCCCAAATCAATCTCTTTCGCTTCTGCCAGTGGGTATAGATCTTCAATCACCTCAACGAACATCATTTTTAACGATATTGTTTGAGGTTGTTGGACGCTGTTATCTTGTTGACGCGCCATCGACAATAGTTGTTCTAGCAGATGAATACTGCGACCTATTCCGGCTTGTAGTGCATTAAGCTTCTGGCGCGCATCGTCCGTTAACTCTGTTTGCTGAAGACGTTGTGCCTGTAACGACAGTGCAGTTATGGGCGATCTTAATTCATGGGCGGCATCGGTAATAAAACGCTTTTGGCTAGCAATAACCTGGCTATTTTTGCTGAGTAAACGATTAATTGCCTCAACAAAGGGCACAATTTCACTCGGCAATTGAGTGGTGGGAATTAGCTGTAGGTCATGCTCAGTTTGACGGTCAACTTCGTGGGCTAAAATACTAATCGGGCCAAGAATTTTACCTAGAATATACCCCAGTAATAACAGTAAAAGCGGAATTAATACTAACAATGGCATCAGAGTATGCAGCGCGGTTTCAAACGCAATATCGTCACGAATAGCAGTATCTTGGGCGATGGCGATACGTTGAGTGGATGACAAGGTGCGAACAAACACTCGCCAAGATTGGGTGGCTAAATTAACCGTATGAAATCCATCGGTTAAATTGCTCGGCAAGGCTAGGGTATTTTGGGCTAAGGCATTACTTGCTGAGTTGCTACCCAATAACTGCACTGAAACCTGAAACTCCAACTGATCTTGGCTTAACGGGGTGAGTGTTCCGTTGTTTAGCGTAAGCGAGTAATGGTCAAACAGCACGGCCATTTGTTGCAATACATCATCTTGGAGCTCATAGGCTTCTTCAAAGGCACTGCTAAAGGTAAAGCTGGCGGCTATGATCGCAACAGACAAAATGGCTGCTGAAATCCAATAAGATAAGCGTGTTTTTAACGAGTTACTGGGGCGTTTTTCGACACCATCCATCCTACACCTCTGACATTTTTTATGGTTTCTGTACCTAATTTTTTACGTAAACAATGAATTAAAAACTCTACCGCATTACTTTCTACCTCTTCACCCCAGCCATAAATTCGTTCTTCTAAATCACTTTTTGAATGAATCGAGCCGGGTCGAATAAGCAATGTTTGCAGTAAGGCGAACTCGCGGTTAGACAGTAAAATATTATCTTGAGTGAGGGTTTTGGCTTCATGTGTGGCTGGATTTAGCCAAACAATATTATTGGTTAATTCTGATGTATGTTGGTTGGCATTGCGCCTTGTCACTGCACGAATGCGTGCCAGTAGTTCGGTTATATCGAAGGGCTTAACGACATAATCATCGGCACCTAAATCGAGCCCTTTGACTCGGTCTTCTAGGCTGTCTCTGGCGGTAATAATGATCACCGCCAGTGCGGGATGCTGAGCTCGAATATATTGCATTACTTGTAAACCATCCAGTTTAGGTAAGCCAAGGTCGAGCAACACCACATCGTATTGCTGGCAACGTAAACTGTGTAAGGCTGCTTCGCCATCGCATATCCAATCGACCGCGTAGGCGACATCTTTTAAGGCGCTTTGCATGGCATCGCCAATCATTTTATCGTCTTCTACTAATAAAATACGCATAGCACCTCAATCGGACAAAATGACACAAAATGAAAAGTCTTGATTAATGATGTGTTGTCGCGGCTTGCTGTTTAAATAGCATTAAACACAACACCATACCAAAGAGTAATGCGGCCGACGCACTAAAGCGACTAAATTCTAATCCACCATGACTAATGGGTTTATCTAAAAAGTCACCCACTACGGCACCTAAAGGTCTGGTTAAAATAAAGCTTAGCCAAAATAACAGAGTGCGAGATATAGAGCTCCAAAAATAGGCAGCTAATAACACTAATAACAGGCTACCAAAGATTAACGCACTGACATCATAACCAAGGCCTGCACTGTCTACTGTCCAGTCGCCTAGCGCTGTACCTAAGGTTTGTGACAGTAAAATCGTCACCCAATAAAAGCATTCGGTTTTGGTATTGTTTATCGACTGATTAGACAGGCTACCTGCACTGACGTACCAAATTGAAAATGACATACACAACAAGCTCACCAGTAACAATGTGCCGCCGGTATAACCTATGCCTAATGAGCGGTCGGCAAAATCAGCCATCGTTGTGCCAGCCGTTGTTGTAGCGATAATGGTGGCCCAATAAATACTCGAAGAATACTGTTTACTGCGAATTTGTATTGCTACCGCTATCGCGAATAAACCGATAAAAATAACTGAGCTAACTAAGTAGCCGAGGTTAAGCGACATCGATAAAGCATCTCCTGCCGTTTCGCCTAAGGTGGTGGCCAGTATTTTTACCAACCAAAATATTAAGGTGACTTGTGGCACTTTAGTCAGCGCCTGCTTTTGTAGTGTGTCCATATCGATGCTCACTTATGTTGATAGATTATTGGCTTTTTTGCTGTTTGGCGCGAACGGATAGGTATGCCACAAGTGCAATAATAATCACTAAAAACACAATGCTGGTGCTGGTGGTGCCAAACCCTAGGCCGCCTTTACGAATGGGTTGTGACAGTAAGTCGCCGATAGATGCACCGAGTGGACGAGTTAATATATAAGCCAGCCAAAAGCACAATACGGCATTCGCCTTGAAGCGATAAAAGGCTAGGCTTATCAGCGTAATTAACCCACCAAATACGATTGCCGACATGCCATAACCTACATTCATATCTTCCGACACCCAATCGCCCACCGCAGTACCAAGTGCGAAGGTAAATAGAATGGCCAACCAATAAAATAGCTCACGTTTAAGCGTGACAATGGAGTGGATGGATAAGGTGCGTTCTTTACTGAACCAGTATGCAAATGTTGCCGCTAATAATGCGCTAAACACCGCTGTCGATACCGGTAGAGGCACATCGAGTTTGTCTGTGAGAATGTCGGTGACTAAGGTGCCAAAAATACTGATAAGCACCACAACACTCCAATATGCACCTGGGCGATATTGGCTTTGTTTAAGTTGCACCCATAAGGCGAAAAGTAAAAATACTCCCATGATGATGCTGGTATTAATCATGCCTACGTGAAGATGGAAGCTAAGATAATCTGCAGCGGTTTCACCAACGGTGGTCGACATCATTTTTATGACCCAAAAAATCAACGTGATTTCGGGCACTTTGTTGAGCCAACCATGTTGCGGTGTATTGCTGCTACTTGGGGCATGACGGGTTACTGGTGTGATGACTAATGGTTTCATGTGGACTCCTGATCCAATAGTGAAACTTGCTGTAGTCATATAGTGCCGAGCAATACTTAGCCCAAACATAGGGCTAAGTATAGAGCGACTTTTTTCGGTTATTTTTTAGCGATAGCGTTTGGCTAAGTTATTAGACTAAGACATATAGGTAAACCATTTCGTTAAGCACTTACGGAGGTACTTTCATCAAATACTTTTGTGAACCATTACGGCGCATTGATAATTTTTATGCAGTTCTGGGCGCCATATATTGCGCTATAGATTACACCTAATTTTCAACAAAAGTGCTCAGTAAGTAGCTTAAAAAAGAACGGTTCGAGAGTATCTTGCATAGCGTGAGTGTGCGGTGTGTTAGTTACAGGGCACTCATCACCAAAATGACTGACGAGTTGCCCTATTTGCGCGGAATTCCATTCAGGATGAAACTGCAAACCAATAGCCTGTTGGTGATGATACATTTGCACATTACACTGTGCTGAACGAGCCAGCGACACAATACTGTCAGGTAAGTTAATGGCTTGATAATGCCACTGCGGCACAGCCATTATCGTACCATCAGCAAAGGTTACCTCATGCCAACCCAGTTCAGGATTAGGCATATCAATGACTTGGCCACCAAGTTCAATTGCCAATAACTGCGCGCCCAAACAAATGGCCAATAAAGGGACTTGTTGAGTTAATGCCTGTTTAATTAATCTTGACTCGGTTTGCATCCAAACAGGGTTATCCACCACATTCATCGGCCCACCTAAAATAATTAATCCTCGGTAAGCATCGAGATTTTCGGGCAAAGATTCTGGTGCATAAAAACACTCAAGTTCGATACTGTGTTGTTTAGCCCACAGTGCCATTCTACCGACGCCTTCGGCAGGGTGATGCTGAAATACTGCAATAGTTTTGTGGATCATTTCAGTTCATCCAACTCTATATACACTCTTGAAACCGTAGTCATTGGACTAGTGGTTTTTAGCTTTGTGCTTGCGGCTGATAAAGTCGTGTTTTTAGGTGCAGTATCAGGCAAAGCTGCATGCAGTTGGGCTTCATCATTAAATAAGTTTGCCGCATCAATAGGAATTACAATTTCTGCGGGTAAGCTATTGCCGACATTATCGAGGCGTACAATGTGATCGGCATCAGGTCGAGTCGTCAGGCGTTTAACAAGAAACTGCACCTTATCGTCAGGGGTATTATTAACCTTAAGGTAAGTATTGTTGCTGGTTTTTTGTAGCTCAAACTGGGTATCTAATTCATTGAATACTAACACCCTCGCCACGGTTAGCCCTTGGTTTTTCCATTGTGTTTCACCGCCGCGTTCAAAATGGCCTTTAACAATATCAACGCTTAAATGATTGATATGGTTTGGGTGAGCGGGAGATAGCATTGATAGGTCAAATTGTTGCGGCACTATGGTCCAAATCGGATATCCGCTAGCTGCTGATAACGTTAAGCCGTTGATTACTGCAGTGTTGATTTGAGGATCATCAAAGGTTAGCTGTAACACGACTTGGGCATTATGTGGAGTGTGAAACATCGGTAAATGCGAGGCAAATAAACCATATTCACTGCCAAACAACAGCATGCCGTGCAGTCCAACCCGAACTTGTGGCGTTACCGGGCTAGGGCTATTCGATGAGGTATCAATTTGTGTCGCATTGGCGGTGAGCGGAAGTAGTATCAAGATGGCCAGTAAACCCCGATACAAATCATGGTAAAAGCGATGCATGAATAATGGCGTAACCAGTGTGGTGTTATAGCTATTTAGTAACATATTTAGCGGCTCTTCTGTGTAGATGGCAGATGGGGCCGTCCCCGATGTGAATACCTGTCGATGAAATGTGGTGCATGTCAGGCTGAGGTCGTCCTCAAAGGATTAATCATATCGATTAAATATATAATTAACCAGTTGTTATGCAGGGTAACTCACAATATGGATTCAGTTCCAAAAGCAAACCTATGCAGTAACTTTATTGAAAGTCCTACCTATAATTGATTAGTCGATATTGGCTGTTATTTTCACCAAACATTAACAATAGTTCCCGTTTTGGAATTGATTCCATCGCTATGATGAAGCGTCAATAATATAAAAAGGGGTGATAACCTATGAGCAATATAGATCTATTAGGGCGCCGTAAGTTTATTGCAGGTCTAGGTATTGCTGCTGGTGCAGCGATGGTAGCACCAGCAATGGCAGTGTCTGAAAAGGCAGATGGTGTTAAATGGGACAAAGAAGTTGAAATCGTCATTATTGGTTCTGGTTTTGCGGGGTTAGCTGCCGCAATCGAAGCCACCAAACATGGTGCAAAAGACGTTCATATATTTGAAAAAATGTCCTATTTTGGTGGTAACTCGGCGATTAACGGTGGGCTTTTTGCCGCACCAGGCACGCCGATGCAAAAGAAAGAAGGTGTTGAAGACTCGGTAGACAGAATGGTTAATGACCAATTATTGTCTGGCCGTGGCATTGCCGATGAAGGGTTATTGCGTCATGTCGCATCTCATGCGGTTGAAGCGTTACAAATGACCTTAGATGCAGGTTCTGAATACCATCCTTACTTACAACAACTAGGTGGTCACTCGGTTGCACGTACTTACCAAACCTCAGTAAGTTGTGGTGCTGGTATCACCCAACCATTGTACAAAGAGTGTAAACGTATTGGTGTAAACACCCACAATCGTTCAAAATTTGAAGGATTCCTCGTTGGTAATAAAGGCGAAGTTGTTGGTGTTAAAATGCGTCAAAATTATCACTTTGGCGAAGACCAGCCTGGTAAAGTCCTCAATATTCGCGCCAAACGTGGTGTGATTATGGCTACCGGTGGCTTTGCGCAAAACGTTGATTTACGTATGGCGCAAGATCCAACCTTAACTGCAGACGTTGGTTGTACCAACGCACCAGGTGCAACAGGCGAGGGTATGTTCGAAATGTTCCGTTTAGGAGCTATTCCTGTGCATTTGGCTCACATTCAATCAGGCCCTTGGGCTTCACCTGATGAAGGTGGCTTTGGTTATGTGTCTAACTATTCAATTTTCAACTTACCTCATTCAATTGCGGTTAGCCGCACAACCGGTAAGCGTTTCATGAATGAAATTGCCGATCGTAAAACACGTGCTGATGCTGAATTAAGTAACCGTGATGAAAAAGGCAATCCTGTACCACCACTGTTGATTTCAAGCTTTAAAGACTCTAAAGCACATCCAAATACCGAAAAAGTGATTAAGTACAATGTCGGTTGGAAGTTTGAAAGTCTTGAGGAGTTGGCAACACACTTTGGTGTCCCTCTAGCTGGGTTAAAAGCACAAATCGCTGAATACAATGGCTATGTAAAATCTGGCGAAGATAAGCAGTTTGGCAAAGATATGACGTTGGCGAAAAACAAAATGATCGAAGCGCCATTTACTGTCGTTCGCTTGTGGCCAAAAGTGCATTACTGCCAAGGTGGTGTAAAAGTTAATACCAAAGCCGAAGTAACAGATAGCTTTACTGGTAAGTCTATTACTGGTCTTTATGCCGCGGGTGAAGTGTGTGGTGGTATTCATGGCGTTAGCCGTTTAGGCAGTTGTTCTATCCCAGAATGTATGGTGATGGGCATGACTGCTGCTAGAAGTCTCATGAACGTTTAACCAGACCAGTGAACAAGAGGAATCATTAATGAAAAACTTTAATATTATACTTGGGCTGGTACTACTTGGATTAACCAGCTTATCAGTACAGTCAGCAGAGATCCGTGACTACCATAAAGAGGTTATCGGTAAAGACTGTAAAACTTGTCATGATAATGGCATCAAGCAGTTTCCATCTGATCAGTCCTGTTTGCAGTGTCATGATGTTGATGACTTAGCAAAGAAAACCGCCAGAAGTGAAGAAGACAAGTGGCAGAACCCACACAATAACCTTCACTATGGTAAAGATGTACCTTGCCAAGAGTGTCACAGCGAACATAAAACCAAACAACCATTATGCAGCAATTGTCATACGTTTAAGTTTGATAAGCATAAAGGGTAAACTATTTTAAATTGATATTAGTTTTAAAAGCCGCATATTAATGTATTAATATGCGGATTTTATATTATATGTTATTCATTATTCATTATTCATTATTCATTATTAATTTAGATTTTAAATTATTAGGTGTTAAGTTATTAGGTTTTTAATTATTAGGTTTTTAATTATTAGAAATATAAGGTTGAACGCCTACAGTTTTTTAATCACTTTTTAGGTATTAATTGTATTTTTGTTTTTATATTTGTTGTAAGTATGTTGAATGTAATTTTTTGGAATTAATTCCAAGGGTAATATCCATCCGTCTTAAATAATAAAGAAAGATGGATGATATGAAATATAATGCCTTGTTAGTTATGATGTTGTTATCTAGTTCTGCTATGGCGAGTGAAATACCTAGTTTTTTAGATAAGAACGATGTCGATAATGCTGAGTTCACTTGTTTAGGAGCTGAATCTCAGTACGATAAAAATGATCAAAAATATGTCGATATTTTATGGAATGAAACACTGCAATATTTACAATCTTACGCGGTAGCATTAACCAATAGTGAAAATGGTCCATGTTTAAATTCAGACCAAGCAATGTACGATTCTACCGAAGGTGGTAAGAATATGTGCATCATGGATCGCAGAGACATGAAGCTATTAGTTAAAAACATTTATCAAGTTATTAATAATCCAGATAAAGCGAAAAAGTGTTTTGGTGCACGCCAAGACGTCGATTGGATTTACAGCCCTGGTGGTCAATTAGCTGAAAAATCCCCAGTAGCTAAATGGCTTAAACGTGCAACATTCGATTCCTTTTTTGACACAAAAGTCACTAATAAAGACGTGCGTAAACTCGGCAAAGAGTTTACTAAAAACTTTACTAAAATGGTAACGGGCGATGAAGTGAAAATGCCCTCAGCTTTCCCAACAGATATTAGTGCCAACGCATTACCTAACTTATGGGCTGCAGCAGGTTGGTACCCAATGTATGCCGAAGAAAGTAAACGCAATGATAAAAACTTCAACAATATTCGTGGTGGTTATGCCTATGCCGAAATTTTTGGTCACTGGGGACTATTACGCATAGACGAAATTAACGGAGAAAAGGTTGGTGCAGAAGTCGGTATGACAGTGCAATCAGTCGATACCTTATATCCCTATCATAACCATGCAATATCTGAAATTTATTACAACATGCGCGTGCCTGCGTGTGCGAATGAGTTTAAGAGCTTTGCCGTGCGTGAAGATTCACCGTTAATTAACACCGTTAAAGACGACGACAACGTTAGACAAGTTCAGTTTGATGCAGGTCAACACAATGGGCAGACTATGTGGCTGTCGAGCAGTGCTGATATCGATCCGCTAATGTATTTTCATCAAAATACTATCCATGCCTTTGAAGTCGATGGCAGCTGCGAAGCTAAGCCAGAAGAGCGCGCTATCGTGTCTGTTTGGGCAAGAAGTAATGCCAACGACAAGCGTAATGACTATGGCACCACATTGCTTTGTGAGTCAGCTAAAAACCCCGGTACACCTGCTCATAAAGATGAAGTTATTCAATGTGACTTAACAAAAATCAAATGGTAACGGCCAAGTTATTAATTATCGAATTGGGAAATACAATAAAATGAAATTATTAAAGTTATCTTTATTATCTACTTTAGTATCGCTATGCATGGTGTCTTTTTACTCTACAGCACAAGATGTTGAAGATGGAATTAACGTATCCGGTACCTTAAGAGCTAATTATTCATATAAGCAATATAGTGATAGTTCTAAAGATAAATCAGGTGATTTAACCTTTGAGATGGCATCCGTTAAATTCAACGGTAAATTAGATAATTGGGGTTTATCTTCTGAATATCGTTTTTATGATGGATGGGAAGCACTACGTTATGGTTATGCCTTTTATGATTACTCAGAACAATTGCAAATTCAATTTGGTATAAATCAAGTACCATTTGGTAACCCGGGTTTTATTTCAAATAGTTTTTGGTTTGGCGTACCGTATTATTTAGGTTTTGAAGATGATTATGATGCAGGTATTAAAACGGTTTATTCAAATAATGGTTGGGGAACTGAGTTTGCGTTTTATAAAGGCGCTGAATATGGTGCCAGTCGTAATGAACGATATTCAACAGACTTATATTCTGGCCAAGTCAACGGCACTGACTATTACAATGAAGAAACTAACCAATTAAATTTACGCCAAACCTATGCGATGGAGTATGAAGGCGGTAAAACCGTGGTGGGTGCTTCGGTCGAGGTAGGGCAGATTTATAATAGTAATACTGGCAATAATGGTGACCGATATGCCGTCGCGTTACATCTCGACAGTAGTTATAAAGGTTGGGCGCTGCAGTTACAGGCAATGCAATATGAGTACAATGCTGCTGATGCGTTAGACGATAACAAGCTTGCGGTATCGGCTTACGATTGGCAGTACGAAATTGCGTCTAAAGCGCAAGCTTATAGCATAAACATTGCTAAAACGATCACTACCAGCTGGGGCAGTGCAAAAATCTATAATGACTTCGGCGTGGTAACCCCCGATGTTGACAATGAAGACTATGACAACAGCTATCAAAATGTTACTGGTGTTGCGTTATCTTCAGGACCAACATACACCATGATTGATTTTATTATGGGTAAAAATATGTATGCCTCTACGCGTGATAATGGTCATGTTGGCTTACCTGAAATGGCTGATAGCTGGGACCACCGCATCAATATCAATTTTGGTTACTATTTCTAATCGCTGGTTTTCATCGATAGTTACGTTTCACTTTTATCTCCCCTTAAATGCCAATCATTGATTGGCATTTTTATATTTCTACCCACATTAGCATCTAAGCGAAATTACATCATTGCAAGTTAACTGGCCAATAAACCTGCAGACAAAACACCTCTTTTGGCTTGCAATGCAGTTAATTGATCCACGTCTACATTCGTAAAATCCCAACAGAGTACTATCACGATCTCTAAAGCAGTAATCCCTGCTATTTCATTCAAGACATTTAGGTTTTAAATAGAGTTAACACTATGATGATATTAGAAATAATTATTGTGCTTGGGGCGATTTACCTCGGCGCAAGAATGGGCAGTATAGGGATAGGTTTTGCTGGAGGTGTAGGGGTATTAATTCTTACCGTTGGATTAGGGTTAACGCCAGGTGCTATCCCCATCGATGTAATGCTGATTATTATGTCGGTTATTACCGCCATAGCTGCGATGCAAGAAGCGGGTGGCATGGACTATTTGGTATCTATTGCTGAAAAATTACTGCGTAAGCACCCGAAACACATTACTTTTTTAGCACCAATAGTGACTTACACTATGACCTTATTTGCCGGAACTGGTCATACAGCATTTTCGACGCTGCCTGTGATTGCCGAAGTGGCTAAAGAGCAAGGCATACGACCATCTCGGCCGTTATCTATTGCCGTAGTGGCATCACAAGTGGCGATTACTGCATCGCCTATTTCTGCTGCCGTGGTATTTTTCTCGGGTATTTTAGAGCCGTTTGGGGTGGATTATTTAGTGTTGTTGGCTGTGTGTATTCCATCGACGTTTATTGCTTGTTTAATGGGTGCAGCAGTTGCGTCGATACTCGGCAAACCGTTAGCACAAGATCCTATCTATCAACAGCGTTTAGCCAGCGGATTGGTGAAAACCCGTGGCGAAACTCAAGTCACGTTATTACCGGGCGCTAAGCGATCGGTAGGCATATTCTTAATTGCGATAGTGGCGGTGATGTCTTACGCCACCGCAATCTCTGACAAGGTCGGCTTAATTACGCACCCAGTACTGTCACGCGATGTAGCGATTATGTTGTTTATGCTCTCTGCCGCAGCAGCAATCACGTGGTTTTGCCGTTTAGATGCCAGTAAAATTTCTAACGCATCAACATTTAAGTCTGGCATGTCGGCGTGTATTTGTGTGCTGGGTGTAGCCTGGTTGGGTGACACTTTTGTGTCTAATCATATTGACGAAATTAAAAACGTTGCAGGAACCTTACTTCAAAGTCAGCCTTGGCTGTTATCGGTAGCGTTATTTTTTGCCTCAATGTTGTTGTATTCACAAGGGGCAACCACTAAAGCGTTAATGCCTGCTGCATTGGCGATTGGAGTGAGTCCATTAACGGCAATAGCCTCATTTGCAGCGGTTAGCGCGTTATTTGTATTACCTACTTACCCAACGCTGTTGGCTGCCGTAGAGATGGATGACACTGGCTCAACGCGGATTGGCAAGGCGGTTTTTAACCACCCATTTTTGATTCCTGGCGTGGTGACAATTACGTCGAGTGTGTTATTGGCCTTTTTGTTTGGCAGCCTAATGCTGTAAGGCATAGTGGAAACGAGAGTAGATATGTAGATATGTAGATATGTAGATAGTAGAGCAGGCAGAGCTGGTTGATGTGAGAACTGGCTAGTCGAGTTGATAGCCCTTGTGCTCGACATTGGCTTTAATCAAATTAATCAGCTGTAACGTAGCGTAGGTTTGCGTATCTGGGTTGAGATAAAGCGATTCATTAAACATGGGCAGTATAGGTAATCCATGTTCAATCGGGTCTAGCACCTGCATTTGGTCGGTGATTCTAAATTCGGCTATTGGCGCAATCACTAAGTCGTTCTCGACAGCCATGCATAAGGCTTGTGGTGATGGGGTCGACAGCA
Organism: Shewanella sp. TB7-MNA-CIBAN-0143; assembly: GCF_040310065.1. Classification (NCBI taxonomy): domain Bacteria; kingdom Pseudomonadati; phylum Pseudomonadota; class Gammaproteobacteria; order Alteromonadales; family Shewanellaceae; genus Shewanella; species Shewanella sp. TB7-MNA-CIBAN-0143. The sequence goes on along the minus strand of NZ_JBEOPL010000009.1, from coordinate 30,550 downwards.
ATACATTAATGGGCCGCATCGAGAGTCGATGGTTAGCAAACACTTGCGCTCTAATCGGGCAATTTTCTGGATACAAACCCATCAGGATCGTCTTGCGCTTATGAGCGTTGCCTTCGACCGCCGCAACCCACTTAAAGCGACGAGTAAAGAGTAATTCGCCGTTAGTCGGTAGTTGCCAATGGGTTGCGACAATGACGTCAAATTCCCCTTGGTGTAAGCGTTTGTATAAGTTACCACTTACGTCAGTGTCGATAACAAGCTCTATGTTAGTAAATTCGCGGATAAATTCTAATAAGCAGCTGCTTAAGTAGCACTTTATAAAGTCGGTGGGTACACCAAGGCGGATCACTTCACGGTTTTGGCAATCTTTTAACTCATCAATAGCTTGTGAATTAAGTTGCATCATTTTATAGGCGTAGTTAAGCAGCGTTTCACCAGACTCGGTCAAGGTCACGCCTTTGTTGTCTCTAATCAGCAAGGTTTGGCCGACACTTTCTTCAAGTTTTTTAACTTGTAGGCTAAGTGTTGATTGGGTTCGGCAAATTTTATCGGCTGCTTTAGACAAGTTGCCACATTCAGCAACAGCAATAAAACTTTCTAATAATTCTATTTTTAACATGGGCTATTGAATAAGTTCATAGTGGTATCAGTATTACTCAATAAAGGGTATCCACAAAGCTTGCTATAGTGTAAATGTGAACTGTTAACGCTTTATTAACCCAAATAAGATGAGGCCCGAAATGAGCAGCTGGGAACAACGTGGCAACTATCTGATAGAAGTATCACAACGTTGTTTAAAAGGGCATAAAACCTTTGATTTATGCCGCTCGCATTTAGTTCAAGCTAGCCAGATATCTAAAGGCACCATCTACAATCATTTTACCTCAGAGGCCGACTTAATTATTGCTGTTGCCTGTGCGGACTACCGTAATTGGCTGATGCAAGCTGAACAAGACACGCAGCAGTATAGCGATCCTTATTTACGGTTTATTTTTCATCATTGCCAACGTTTGTATCGTATTTTGTCTGAGCAAGCATTTGTCATTGCCCGAGTGGTTCCTAACGAGGCCGTTTTATCACAAGCGAGTGATTACTATCGTGAGCGCTTTGATCGCGTGCTTGAGCAATATAAACAGTGGAATGCACAAACCTTAACGGAAATTGGTGAGGTCAGTGGTTTTAACCGTAGTGAGTTACTGTGTGACTATTTACGCGGTGCGATGATCAATAGTGATGATGCGCAAAAGCACTATAACGATGCAGAAATGTACTATCAACATAGTTTTGCTATGACGCAACTTATGGGGCATTCACAAAAGCGTCCACCTAATATTAAGGTGTTTGTACAGTGGTTGGCTGACAAAGAGGCATAAAAAAGCCGTGTTTAATAACACGGCTTTTTATTAACTATTAGTAACTTAACGCATAGTAACAAACTCTTCTGCGCCAGTAGGATGTATCGCAACAACTGAGTCAAAGTCTGCTTTGGTTGCGCCCATTTTCATTGCCACGCCAAAACCTTGCAGTATTTCATCCATGCCAAAACCGATACCGTGAATACCGACAACCACTTCATTATCACCCGCACAAACCAGTTTCATTTTGCAGGCTTGGCGATGTGCTGTAACAGCTGAGTACATAGAGGTAAACGTTGAGGCGTAAACCTTAATATTGTCTTGGCCATACTTTTCAGCGGCTTCTGGTTCAGTTAAGCCCATGGTGCCGATGGGTGGATGGCTAAATACCACTGTCGGAATTAAGCTATAATCCATTTTGGCATCAGGTATGTTGCCGAATAAACGTTCTGACAATAAACGACCCGCTTTAATCGCGACGGGAGTTAATTCAACACCGCCCGCCATAATGTCGCCAACACAATAAACACCTTTCGCGGTGGTATTTTGCTGCTCATCAGTAATGACATAGCCTTTAGCATCTAACTGCACATCGGTATTTTCTAAGCCGATATTGCCCGTTGATGGTGAACGACCAATAGCCCAAATTAGGCAGTCAATCGTTAAGCTTTGGTCATTTTCTAATAGTAACGTCAGACTACCATCAGCATTTTTGGTGACCGATTTAGGTACGCTGTGAGTATGAAGCGTTGGGCCATCGGCGGCCATAGCATCAACTAATGCGTCGGTCAAAATTGGGTCAAAGTTACGTAGTGGTGCATGCTTACGTACTAATAAATGCGTTTCGCTGCCTAGTGCATGTAATACACCCGCCACTTCAACAGCTATATAACCGGCACCCACAACGGCTACACGCTTAGGTTGTTCACGTAATGCGAAGAAACCGTCTGAGTCGATACCGTATTGTGCACCAGGAATGTTAGGAATTGTTGGTGCTCCGCCAGTGGCAACCACAATATGGTCGGCAGTGTAGTGCTCGCCATCAACTTCAATGGTGTTGTTATTAATAAAGCGACCATAGCCATTTAATAAAGTGACTTTATTGCTCGCAAATCCACGGCTATAAGCATCATGAATGCGACTAATGTAGGCTTCACGATTGTCGACGAGTGTACTCCAATCGAATTTATTGACGGTAACATCAAAACCATAGTCTTTAGCGTAGAGGTTCAGCGCTTCAGCGACATGAGCGCCATACCACATGACTTTCTTAGGGACACAGCCGACGTTAACGCAAGTGCCGCCAACGTGTTTTGCTTCAATAATTAATACTTTTGCGCCACGCATTGCTGCACGGTTTGCTGAGGCGATGCCGCCACTGCCTGCGCCAAGCGCGATATAGTCAAAATGTTGAGCCATGATGATCTCCACTAGTTTAATGTATCCATTGTAGGGGGGATTGTGTTTGCAATCTAGTCGTTAAACCAATGCATTGTTAACGTTTATGTTGGCATTCACCACGGTCAACGTTATTAGGGCCGCTGGTTGCGCACTTAAGACAGGTCCACTCGCTTTCCCTAATATCAATTTCATCTTGATAATGACTAAATTGACTGTTTTGGGTCTGACGTTGTTTTTTCTGAAGATGTTTTATGCGGTTATTGAGCCAGCGACAACTTGGATCATTGGCGATTGTTTTACTGGCTATAGCCGTGTTGGTTATGGTGGAGTGCTTTGAGATTGATGAGCGCGTGTTGTTTTGTTTGGTTGTTGGTTTTTTGTGGCTTGGTTTAAGGTAAATATCGTCGGCTCGATATTCTAACGCTGAGCGTTGCTCTGTGGGGATAATAATCACATTACCTTGATGATCGGTCGCGTATTGCGACGGGAGTGAGTTGGCATTGTCATTGGTTAATGGGGGGCGTTTATCGGGCTCTTTGATAATCAGTTTGGTGAGCTCGCTGGCAAGTAATGAGGTACTGAATAACATCATCACCGCGGCGAATAATACAAATAGCATATTGATAAGTCGAGTTAACATAAGCTTCCTTGCTTGAGTAAAGGTGGCATCCAGTAGCCCCTTTAGTCTAGTCTTGGATTGCTAAAATGCTAGCAAAGCTTAAAAACTCAGTTTGAAATGCACCCCTGCATAGGTTTGATCTAAGCTGCCTTGAATATCGTCGGCACTGGCTTGTTGCTTAATGTCTCCTTGAGCGATGCTGTGGCTAATGTGCGCAGACAATGCCATTGAATCATTAAGTTTCTGTTCGGCTTCTAGTCCAAATTGGAAATGGTTAGCACCGTTGTGTTCTTCACTGCTGTATTGAAAATCAAACCCCTGAACAATGTAAGGTGTCAAAGTGAAGTGTTGAGTGATTTCCCATGGACTATGTATGCTCAGTTCAATGAAATAGCCGCCAGCTTCGGTTGCATAAGTGTAGTTAACCGCGGGTACAAACCACGTTAATCCATTAACCGTTAACGCGCCGAAAAATTCATTATCAGAACAGCGCTCATCACCATAAAATTCTAAGCGCTGATAGCCTACTGTGGCATCAATATTATTAGTCAGATGTAAGGTATATTCTAACCCTAGGTTCCATTCCACATAGTTCACCTGGTCTGCTCGACCTACAATGGCATAAACCGCTAGGTCGTTTTGTTCAATATTGGCCACTGCCCATGCAATACCGCCATGATCTAAATTGTCACGACCTTGAGTGACGTAATTATTTTCCCAAGCAACATCAAACCCCGCAGTCGGCTGGTATTCTGCCGTGGCGAATGCTGACGAGGTTGTCAGTAAACACATCATAATAGCCATTGTGCGATAAAAGGCGCGGCTACAATGGTTACGGCTTGATAGGCAAAAATCAAAGGTCATGTTTATTGAACTCATAATAGAAAAATGGAACAGTGCTTTTAATAAAGCGAATGGTAGTCCTTTTAACGTGAAAATAAATGATAATCAGTCTCGTTTGGGAGCTGCCTGTCAATATTGATTGTGTAAATGAAGTGTAAAGTTAAATTGGGACCTGAGTCACTCTATTTATTGAATAAACCAGCTAGGTAGTAGAGCTGGTTATACATTAAATCAACAATAATATGGTCAAGTTTGGCGATAAGAAGGTCAGATTGTCGCCTCGAAACCGAGGTTATATTTATTAGGATAAATTGTTTTTACGCTTGAAAACGGTAACATTTAACCCAATATAGGCTAAATACTCACGCGACATATTTCGAGGAATCTTTATGAGCAATCCATTGCTAAGTAGCGCAGAATTACCAGAATTTTCAAAAATTAAACCTGAACACATTCAGCCTGCAGTTGAGCAAGCCATTGCCAAATGTCGTGAGACTATTGAAGTACTATTAGCAAAAAATAGCCAATACACTTGGGACAATCTCATTGAGCCTCTTGAAGATGTTGACGATGAGTTAAGCAAAATGTGGTCGCCTGTGTCGCACATGAACTCGGTGATCAGTAGTGATAAATTACGTGATGCTCACGATGCTTGTTTGCCGTTGTTGTCAGATTACGGCACCTATGTTGGCCAGCATCAAGGTTTGTACGAGGCGTATAAATCGATTCATGAATCGACAGACTTTGCCCTGTTAACTCAAGCGCAAAAAATGGTGATAGAGCAGAGCTTACGTGATTTTGAATTGTCGGGTATCGGTTTGGATGACAGTCAAAAAGCGCGCTATGGCGAAATGGTTAAACGCTTATCTGAACTCACCAGCAACTTTTCTAATCAACTGTTAGATGCCACCGAAGCGTGGACTAAGCTTATTACCGACGAAGCAGATTTAGCGGGTTTACCTGAGTCAGCCATCGCCGCAGCTAAAGCTATGGCCGACGCTAAAGAGCAAAAAGGTTGGTTATTCACCTTAGACTTTCCGTCTTATTTACCCGTAATGACCTATAGCGAAAACCGTGAGTTACGCGAAGAGTGTTACCGTGCATTTGTGACTCGCGCATCTGACCAGGGCCCGAATGCCGGTGAGTTTGATAACACCAATAACATGAATGAAATTGTGGCATTGCGTCATGAGTTAGCCAATTTACTCGGTTTTGCCAGCTACGCAGATAAATCGTTAGCCACCAAAATGGCAGAAAATCCAGCACAAGTATTGGGCTTTTTAAACGAGTTAGGCGAACGGTCTAAAGACCAAGCGTCAACAGAATTAGCCGAACTGCGTGCCTTTGCCAAAGATCATTACAACGTGACCGAAATGGCCTCATGGGATTTGAGTTTTTACGCTGAAAAACTGCAGCAACACAAGTACGAAGTGTCGCAAGAAATATTGCGTCCGTATTTCCCAGAAGACAAAGTCTTGTCAGGCTTGTTCTATACCGTTAATCGCTTATTTGGTTTAACCATTAGCGAACAAAAAGGCGTAGACACTTGGCATAAGGATGTTCGTTTCTTCCATATTCATGACGCCGATAAAGTACACCGTGGCAGCTTCTACCTAGATTTGTATGCTCGTAGCGGTAAACGTGGCGGCGCATGGATGGACGATTGTCGTGGTCGCCGGGTTACCTCTACTGGTTTGCAAAAGCCGGTAGCGTATTTAACCTGTAACTTTAATGGTCCTGTCGATGGCAAACCGGCATTGTTTACCCATGACGAAGTCACCACCATGTTCCATGAGTTTGGCCACGGCATTCACCACATGTTAACCAAAGTGGATGTGGGCGGAGTGTCGGGTATCAATGGTGTACCTTGGGATGCGGTAGAGCTACCAAGTCAGTTTATGGAAAACTGGTGCTGGCAAGAAGAAGCGTTAGCGGAAATATCTGGTCACTATGAAACGGGCGAACCATTACCCAAAGTATTGTTAGATAAAATGCTAGCGGCCAAAAACTTCCAGTCGGGCATGATGATGGTGCGCCAACTTGAGTTTTCACTGTTCGATTTTAGAATGCACCACGAGTTTGACCCCGCTAAAGGCGTCGATATTCAAGGCATTTTAGACCAAGTTCGCAGCCAAATTGCGGTATTAACCCCGCCAAGCTTTAACCGTTTTCAACACGGTTTTGCGCACATTTTTGCGGGTGGTTATGCCGCAGGTTATTACAGCTATAAATGGGCCGAAGTATTATCGGCAGATGCGTTCTCGCGTTTTGAAGCCGAAGGTATTTTTAATGCTGAAACAGGTAAAAGCTTCTTAAATAACATTCTTGAAATGGGGGGAAGTGAAGAGCCAATGGAGCTATTTAAACGCTTCATGGGCCGTGAACCCAATACAGATGCTTTATTGCGTCACTGTGGTATTGCTGTTTAATAGGATTCATTAAAGGAAGAGGAGGCGCTGAATAAGTGTCTCCTCTTTTTATATCAGCTGCATATTATTTAACCATAAACGTTCGATAAACGTACATTAATTAAAGTTGGTGACACTTTTTACTTTTAAAAGATATATATCTATTGCCTTAGTGATATTAACGCCATACATTTATGGTTGAAAACTTATAATTACACTTGAATGGATTCTTAACATTGTCAGCCATCCCAAGCCCTATCTTTTTCGAACTAACACCCGGGAAAATTGTTGATTTACAGATCGACCACCCCGTTAAGCTTCGCATAAAAGCGATGTTAGTTGGGTATGATCTCGGTCAATATATTATCTTAAAGCATCCAGCGCCGCATAATATGAGTAACTATGGCGATGTATTTGTTGATGGTAATGTTGTCGTCGTTCGATACCTATTAGAAGGTCAGCAAGGCGAGTGTTATGCGTTTAAATCGACAATTAGGAATATCACAAAGATCCCTGAAAAATTTATCTTTTTACGCTACCCAGATAAAATTGAAAATCGCCAGCTTAGAACTCATCAACGTTTCATTACTCATTTACCTGCATCAATTGTTGCAAAAGAAAATCAAGATGTTAAAAAAGCCGCTCAATTAAAGGGTATGATTTCGGACATATCAGCCAAAGGCTGTGGGTTTGTATTTAAAACGGATAACCCAAAAATCAAAGTGAATCAAAAAGATATCTTCATTATCATACGTTCTCCTAGTGATAAAGAAATAACCATTCCGGCAAAGGTGTGTAATAGCCGTTTTGAAAGTGGGAAAGTCAATGTGGGTATTCAATTTGAAGAAAATGATTTGCAAATTAAGGATCTATTGAATCAGCTTTTCATTGAGTTATAACGAAAAATACCAAAGAAATAATTCGTTAATAGGTTTTTTGTAAGAGTTGATCATTCCATAACATAGCCCATGCTGTTTAAAAATCGACCTTAAGTGTCTAACTAAAACATCTATAGGTTGTATACCAGTAATTTATTAATTTGAATTTTACATTTATTGATTTAGTTTTGTGTTAATCGATAAATATGAAAAATAATTGTAATAATCATGTTGAAAATCTACACTTATTTAATTCTTACAGTTATTAATTGGCGGTATTAAATACTATCGGTCATTTGTTATGCCTTTCGTTCTTGAAGGACTTCTTTAAACGCGAACATGCCATTTAACGCTGCTGGAAAACCGGCATAAATAGACATTTGTAACAGCACTTCTTTTACTTCTTCTTCGCTGCAACCAACATTCAAAGCGGCATTTAGATGGACTTTGAGCTGAGGCCTACAATTGCCCAAAGCGGTTAGTGCCGCAACAGTGGCTATTTCTCGCGACTTTACATCTAAGGCGGGTCGGGTATAGATATCGCCAAACGGATATTCAATGGTAAATCGGGCTAAGTCAGGGCAGATATCTTGCAGGCTTTCGATAACATTATGACCTGCTTCGCCGTCAATTTTTGACAACTGTTCCAGACCTAAAGTGAATCTTGAGTTTGGCATTGATGTACTCCTATCGATAAGTAGAAGCCATACCTTACAAGTTAGAGTTAACTCTAAGTCAACGGACTTTATTGGCTTCATACAAACTAATTTTGTTTTCTAACGCCAGTAAATGATTTTGCTGAAGTTCAATGTGAGCCTGTAACTGGTCTTTGTGACACTCAAGTAGTTGTTGGCGGTCTAACACAGTACCTGGCCCTAATGATCGCAATTGGGCATATTGCTGAATTTTGGTTAAAGCCATCCCCGTGTCTTTAAGGCGTTTGACAAAATTAATCCATTCTAAGTCTTTGGCTGTGTAGACTCGATGGCCACTGCTATTTCGTTGAATGTTGTTGAGTAAACCGACTTTTTCATAATAACGCAGCGTATATGAAGATAATCCGGCTAACGTCGAAAATGCTTTCATATTCATCACTTTACTCCTGAGTTAATGGGCTTTTTTTCTGTTAAACCTTTATAATACAATCAGTTATTAACAATACCTCATGTGTTATAGATGTAAAACAAAGCTATCAAGTAAAAGTTGTTGAGCATTATCAACAAAATTATGTCATCTATCTCGAGTTAATAGCATAGGCACTTTAATCATTTATTTCGATAGTCATTTATTGTGATTCAAACGGGTGATTTGGCATTCTGGCTAATAGGTACATTAGCTTTAATACATTAAAAGTATCGTTTATCGATAATTTATTGCTGATAAAAGGTTTGTGTGTTAACTTCAGTTTAACATTAACCAGCTTAGAATGATCATGGATAGAATTGTCTCGTTAAGTAAATGGATTAAATTGCTGATTGTATTTTTAGCTTTATTACAAGTCACTAGTTATAGCGGCACTATGGTGTTCGGAGAATTCCAAGCGGGTGAATATGTGTTAACCATTGATTGGTGGGGTTGGTTTAGCAGCTATCTAGCCGTCGACTTTGGTACACCTTGGCAAGCACTCGCTCAAAGCCTTTATGATGCGGGATTTCATCCTGGGATCATTCTGGGCAGTGTTGAAATTCTACCTTACCTGTTTATTTACTCTTTTCTCTACCAACTTTTTGGTCTGTATCAGCAAGGTCATGTGTTTACTCCACGTAACTTCCGCTGCTTGAGCCGTATTGCCTTAGTATTTTTAGTCTGGATTTTACTCAGCCTTTTCTACCCGATGATCATCGCATTTACATTGCACTTTAGTGGTACATCTAGTGCGGTACCTGTTTATTTTAGCCTTGGCAGTCAAGAATTAAAGTATGCACTTTTCGGAATGATTTTTTACTGTGTGGCATGGGTAATGAAGCATGCAACTGAGCTTCAAGAAGAGGCGGAGTTGACAATTTAATGGCCATAATTATTGAGCTGGATGTGATGTTGGCAAGGCGAAAAATGAAGTCCACTGAACTAGCTGAATTGATAGGTATAACCCCTCAAAATTTGTCGGTGCTTAGAAGTGGCCGCGCAAAAGCGATTCGATTTTCGACACTAGACGCTATTTGCCAGCATTTACAATGCTCGCCAGGTGACATTTTAGTCCACAAGGACGATGAATAAATTAAGGACAATAATATGCAAAATTTGCTTAAAAAAATAACCACAGTAGCAATGTTAGGCACCACAATGCTGGTTACTTCAGGGTGTACTATGCGCCTAAGTGAAAGCACCTTTATTGCCAGCGATGAAGTCCCCACAGCCTTTACCGCTGAGTTTACTCAACAATTACAGCAGGCGATGCCTAATCATTTGATTACCCCAGTCAGCTTAGAGTCAATTGATCACGTTAAGTTAAATGGTTTTTATATCGATAACCCCAATAGCCTTACAACCTTGGTCTTTTATCAAGGCAACGGCATGAAAATCGAACCACATGGCCTGTCGGTACTGACCACATTATCAACGCTCAATACCGATATTTTAGTAATGGATCGTCGTGGATTAGGGGCAAGTGAAGGCCAACCAAGCATTAACAATATTATTGCAGATGCACAGCAACAACTGGATTATTTACATCAGCAATATCAGCCTGAAAAAGTGATATTGCACGGTTACTCACTAGGCAGTTTTATTGCCGCTGATTTAGCAAAAAATAATAAAATAGATGCGCTGGTTTTACACGGTTCAGCAACTAATGCCGACGACTGGGTTGATGAAAAAACACCGTGGTATATGGCACCGTTTATGACTTTGGAAATGTCAGAAGATTTTCGTAAAACAGATAATAAGCAAGTGGTCGCGCAATATTATCAAGGGCCATTATTGGTGATTGCGGCAGAAGATGATGAAGAAGTCCCGCCTGAACTGTCTGAAAAACTGTTTGTCGCTAGTCAGTCAGCCAATAAGCAGTTAATTATGGTGCCCAACGTTGGCCATCAAGGCATGTTAGACGATGCCAATACCATGAGTCAGTATCAAACGTTTATTACTGCATTGTGATTTAGTTTGTCTCCAAATTAATTTCACATGGATGTGAACAGATTCATTAAGCCACAATAGTTGCTATTGACCTAAAGGCGGCTGCCATAGCTCGACTTTATTACCTTCAGGATCGATGACCCACGCAAACTTGCCGTATTCAGATTCATCTATTTTATCGAGTACATTACAGCCTTCTGCTTTGAGGGCGGCGACGACAGCGTGAAGGTCTTCAACGCGGTAGTTGATCATAAATGAGGCTTGGCTTGGGGAGAATTGGTCGCTTTTCTCTGAACTCACCGCCCAGATAGTGGTTCCACCTACGGGCTTGTTATTTGAGTCGCTCCAAGAAAAAGCCGCGCCGCCCCATTCTTGAACATCAATGCCGAGATGACGCTTGTACCAAGTCTGCAATGCAGGTGCATCTTTTGCTTTAAAAAATATGCCGCCGATACCCGTGACTCGATTCATGTGAACCTCCATATATCATGTTTAAAGCTGAAAACTAGTGATGGATTTAACATTCTTTAGGTCGTTATACCGGATGATTCAACTAAGGCATCTGTAACTCTTTCTAGCTCGTTGATATATCGTTTTTTACTTTCGCTATAATTACGGCATGCTCTGGCTTAATGGGCATAACTTTTACTGGGCTAACATTGCTACCGCCAGTATTTCCCGTTGGCACGCCTTTTATTGCAGTTAATAAAGCCGCCCCAATGATACGAATAATTTGACCGATGGCTTCGTTAATATCACGCTGTTTTATCGCCCAACGCAGCATTAAATAATGCACTTTTACATGCCAATAGGTTGATTCCTGCCCAAGCACGTGAGCATTCTCAAGGTATACAAATGAATCTGCAACATTACCTAAACGGTCGGATCGATCTGCTTCAGATAACTGCTCTTGCACGTATGGGGTGATGTTTTTGGTAAAATTATTCAATGTTATTTGCCCAATTTATTATCCTCAGTTGAATTTCTGTCGCTATTTTTTTGAACTTCAGGGTACAACCAGTTAAAAAATTGAGCAAAAAAATAATAAAGGGCTGTCATTAAGGCGGCATAAATACCGATATCAACAATACCCGGTAAGTCCGATAAACCAGTGAAGCTATCTTCCAAAGAATATTTCAGCAAACTGGCGACTGCACTGGAGCAAATTAGCGTTAAGTAAAGAGATAGTGTGCTAGTCGTATTCCATTTACTCATAATCGTCCTTTACTTCATGTTGACTAATTCTCAAGGGAATCCGTGAGGCAAATCTATGGAGGTTATTTATCCTGCTTTTTTTAGTCTGTAATGTAAAGTGTTGCATGCCCTAAGCATACTCGTTGAGTTCAAATTAGAGGTGGTGCAGCGATGACTCCTGGAGAGTGACAGGGGCAACAGGGCGGTTATGGATGGCGAATAGCGAGTCAAACAAGTGTTAACTCGCATGGTTTTATTGTCTACAACCAGTATGATTTCAAGCATAAAAAAGAGGTGCTTTGCACCTCTTAATCGTGTTATCTCATATTCATTCACAGCAGATAAGTGGCTGGTTATAAATGACGTATTAGTAACATATTACGCCAGCTTTAAGTCGTACTGGTTACGGTACATCACCATGTCTTCGATGGTGAGTACAGGCATGTTGTGCTTAAGGCCAAAGGCGATAATTTCTGGTGTTTTGGCCATGCTGCCATCTTCGTTGGCCAGTTCGCATAATACGCCAGCGGGCATTAAGCCTGCCATTTGCATTAAGTCGACAGTGCCTTCGGTATGACCGCGACGAGACATCACTCCGCCAGCGCGAGCACGTAATGGGAATACGTGTCCAGGATGAGCCAAGTCAGATGCTTTGGCATCGCGGTTTGCGGCAGTTTTAATGGTGGTCACGCGATCTTGAGCGGAAACGCCAGTGGTAACACCGTGCTTTGCTTCAATGGAGATGGTAAACGCAGTTTGATTGGCGCTGTTGTTATTAATAACCATCGGCGGCAATTGTAATTTGTTGGCGTGTTCGTCGGTTAAGCATAAACACACAATACCGCTGCATTCGCGGATCATTAATGCCATTTGGGCTGTGGTTAAATGCTCGACAGAATAAATAATGTCGCCTTCATTTTCACGATCTTCATCATCGAGTAGTAATACGCCTCGGCCTTCTCTAAGCGCCGCTAATGCGTTTTCTACACGGGTGATTGGATCGCCAAATTCGGCAAGTAGTGATAACTGATTCATGGTTGTACTCCTAAAATGACCAGAATCAGGGCTTGTAAAGAGGGATATAAATCCAAAACAAATTGCATCAACAAGCCGAGGCTAATTGATGTATCTCTATTCTCTCTCATCCGGACTGTAACCGTCGGCTCTGGACTGTTAGACATTACTCATGAGTAAATACCTAAGTCACCAGATCTGCTGACCTCGACGAATCGAGCGCTCGCGGGCTCACTTTTTCAAGTTTACCGCCGGTGGGGAATTGCGCCCCGCCCTGAGAATTATAAACAATGTGTTTGCGCTGATTTGGCTGTAATCGACTCAACGACTACGGCGTTATTGTTAGTAAGTTACGTGAAACTCAGTTAACTCACTGCCAATTTAATCAAAACGCCTCGCTATGTTAATCAGTTAAGCCACAGATGAAAAGGGGGATAAGTCTCAAAAAGAGTAACAAATAAAGTGTAATGCCAATTTTGTGCTACCAAATACAGCTAAAGCCGCTTGCTCGCTGGTATGACCTTTGTTAGCCTGTCGCGCTTACATTAGGAGTAACCGTGCATGAATCTGTATTTTCGTATTATTTTGTTGTTTTTATGGCGAATAGGTCATTGTAAAAGTATTGGTTTTTTAGGCACTAGCCGAATTGATTATCGTGCTTTACCGTTAGATTGCGATATCAATATGCATTTAACTAACTCGCGTTATCCTGCTTTTATGGATTTAGCGCGCACCTATTTGATTGCCGAAATGGGTTTGATGAAACAGTTTCTAAAAAACAAATGGTTACCGATAGTGAATGCGGCAGAGTTTACTTATATCCGCGATATTAAGCCGTTTGAAAAGTTTACCATTGAAACTAAAATCGTTGGTTGGGACGAAAAATACTTTTATATTGAGCATCGTATGGTTACCGCCCGTGGTTTACATTGCATTGCGCATGTTCGTGGTGTGTTTGTATGTCGAGGTAAACAAGTGCCTATTGAAACCTTAATTGCTGCTGCCAGTTACACAGGTGACACACCTGAAATGCCTGCTGAAGTGGTTAAATGGAAACAGTTTTTACAACTTAAAAAAGAACGTAATATATAGCGTTAGTTGTTTTTGGTATCAATGTTAATGTTTAAAGATCAACAAGCCTTTATCTGCCGTATTGGCAGATTATTGCTTGGGTTAAAGGAGCTACGCGGTGGCATTAGAAAAGTTCAGTGATATTTGGGCGCGAGCCTGTGAGCGTAAAGGCGGACCTGCGGCAGTTAAGTCATTGCTGCCTGACACTCTCGATGCCGATGAAATCGGCGAATATACTGATGCGCAGTTATTGTCTGTTATGAGTAAACGCGTGTTTCAAAGTGGCTTTGTGTGGCGAGTGGTTGATAACAAATGGCCAGCTTATGAAAAAGCCTTTTTTGACTTTGAACCAATGAAGGTGCTGATGCTGTCACCCGATCAAATTCAACAGCGGGCAACCGACCCAGTGCTTATTCGGCATCAAAAGAAAACCCAGGCGATTGTTGATAACGCTTATATGATCCAGCAGATTAATGCTGAACACGGCAGTTTTGGGGAATTTATTGCTCATTGGCCAAGCGATGACATTACTGGTTTGTGGCAAGTGCTTAAAAAGCGCGGCACCCGTTTAGGTGGCAATACTGGGCCTTATTTTTTACGTGCAATAGGTAAAGATACCTTTTTATTAAGCCAAGATGTGCAGTCATATTTAACTGCTCATAACGTCGTTGATGCTGGCTTTACATCGCAAACCGCTTTACGCCAAACCCAAGCTGCATTCAATCATTGGCAACAAGAATCTGGCATGAGTTTAGCGCATATCAGCCGTATTATTTCATTCGGTGTGGGTGATAACCGAGTGTAGAGTAGCCAACAATGTGCTTATGCCTGATAACGGCATAAAAACATGGTAACGATGCTTGCGGCAATGTCATCTTTTTGTTGTTCGTTTAATGGCTCTTCGACTTGAAATATTAATGGCCAAAAACATTGGCCTTTAATCAAGCTTTGCACTTCTGTTTGGGCCCGTTCCACATTTTTCACTGCTAAGCGTCCGTCCAGCGTTGCTGCTTTTATCCAGCGCAAAATAGCCGTTTCTTCTTTAATTACCTTTTGTAATTCTTCTTGCATTTCAGTGGTATAAAACAGATGGCCAATCACCATTCGTGATACTTCAACGTGCTCTTCTGATTGAATATAATCCATATCAAAACGCACCAACTGTTGCAGTTGTTCAGCCAAAGGTTGATGTGAGTCATATACCACAGAGGGTTGAGATAATGCTTGTTGCCATAAATCAGTCATCAAGGTCATCACCAAAGCTTCTTTGGTGGCAAAGTGGTTGTACACTGTTCGCTTAGACACTCCAGCTACTTCGGCTAATTTATCCATACTCGTTGCCGCAACCCCTAATTCTTTAAAGGTTGTTCTAGCTGCTTCAATAATCGCGGCGCGTTTAATCTGGCTGCGTGTTTGCTTTTCTGTGTTCATTGGTTTCATCTAATCAATCTTATTATAATATTTTACACTGAGTAGTTTACTTTTCAACAAGGGATTATTAAACTACACCGTGTAGTTTACTTTTGGAAGCGATAGATGAAAATATTAATGAGTCTTTTAGTCGCGCTTGGTGCATTGATTGTGATTATTTTGATCAATAAATATTGGACTGAATCGCGTGGAAATAAGACACAAATCTTCAGCAATACCGATAAAGTCTATCAAGCGGGTATTAGCAGCTTATGGCCAATTGCCAAAGCCTATTGGTCGACAAAGCGTCAAGCGCCCATTCCCCAAGGTGTGATCCCTTTAGAAACATTAACCCCAGAGATATTGGCTCAATCGACACAAGATACCGTTTATCGTTTAGGTCATTCGACGTTATTGATGCGTCTTGATGGCGAATATTTATTGATTGATCCGGTATTTAGCGAGCGAGCATCACCGGTGCAGTGGGCAGGACCGAAACGTTTTCATCAATCGCCAATCAGTATTGCTGATTTACCGGCAATAAAGGCGGTGATTATTAGCCATGATCATTACGATCACCTCGATAGCGCTGCCATTGAGCAATTGGCTACCAAGGTGCAACATTTTGTTACCCCACTTAAAGTGGGTAAGTACTTAACGGCTTGGGGCGTTGATCCTATTCAAGTGACCGAACTGGAATGGTGGCAGTCTGTTGAATTAAATGGCTTGAGTATTACCGCGACACCAGCGCAACATTTTTCAGGCCGTGGCTTGCTTGATCGGAACCAAACCTTATGGGCGAGTTGGGTTATTCAAGGTTTACAACATAAGGTGTTTTTTAGCGGAGACAGCGGCTATTTTAATGGATTTAAAGAAATTGGTGAGCGTTATGGGCCATTTGATCTCAGCATGATTGAAACGGGCGCCTATAATGAATTGTGGAGTGATATTCATATGTTGCCAGAGCAAAGCCTACAGGCGCATATTGATGTTAAAGCAAAGGCAATGATGCCAGTACACAATGGCACTTTTGATTTAGCGTTACATGATTGGTTTGAGCCTTTTGAACGTATCAACCTGTTAGCTAAACAGCAAAATGTCACCTTGTTAACGCCAAAATTTGGTCAAGCGGTGATGTTAGCCAATCCGCAAGCTAGCGAGTTGTGGTGGCGTGCCATTATGCTTGAGCCACAAAAAACAGATGAATTAAATAAGGTTGTCATCAACAATAACTAAGTTAATGTATTAACAGTGTACGTAGGCATGGATAGTTAATCCATAAATTGACTTTACCAGCATGTTACCAGGTAGTGTATTTAATGACTTAATAGGTAATGTTTGTTTGATTACCTGCGTATCGATTACAGTTTGATAACATATTCAATATATTTAACTGAAACTTATTATTTATTTACAATTTATTCGCATTAGCTTAGTTGTTTGAATTTTATACCTATGCGATAAAGTACACAGAAAATTTAACAGTTTAATTTTAGCTATTTTCAAATGAAATTCCTCAAGACTGAGGTGTCATATTGAAAATAAATTGGAGTAGGAGCACTCATGCACAAAGCATTGAAAGTCGCCGCAGTTATTTCTGCTGCATTATGGATTACCGCATGTGGTCAAGGGGATGAAAATGCCCAGTCACAGCAACCGCGACCACCTACACCCGTTGGCGTGATGACAGTTGAAGCAATTTCGCAAGCGATTAAGGTTGAATTACCGGGTCGAAGCCGTGCCTTTTTAGAAGCTGAAGTGCGTCCACAAGTGTCAGGTATTATCACTAAGCGTGCTTTTACCGAAGGCACCGAAGTTAAACAAGGTCAATCTCTGTATCAAATTGATGCAGCCACTTATAAAGCGGCATTAGTGAGTGCAGAAGCCGATCTTGCTAGCGCAAATGCGGGTTTAGCCTCAGCAAAAGCCAAAGCGGCGCGTTATGCCAAATTAGTCAAAACCAATGCAGTCAGTAAGCAAGATTTTGACGAGACGGAAGCGTTATTTAAAGAAGCACAAGCTTCAGTAGCGGTAGCGAAAGCCGCTATTAATACCGCGACCATCAACACCGAATATACTGAAGTTAAAGCACCGATCTCTGGTCGTATTGGTAAGTCATCTGTTACTGCTGGCGCGTTAGTGACCGCTAATCAAAGTAATACCTTAGCGACAATTCAACAGCTTGATCCGATTAACATCGACATCGTTCAGTCAAGTGCACAATTATTGCGTTTAAAAGCCAATTTACGTTCAGGCCAGTTATTGAAAAGTGACAATGCTAAAGTGACCTTAATTCTTGAAGACGGCAGAACATACGATCAACAAGGTATATTACAATTTGCTGAAGTGAATGTAGACGAAACTACCGGTTCAGTGACGTTACGTGCCGAGTTCCCTAACCCTGACGGTACCTTGTTACCCGGTATGTATGTGCGTGCGCTATTAAATGCTGGCCAAGACCCACAAGCTATTTTAGTGCCTCAACGTGCTATTACCCGTAATTCCAAAGGCCAAGCGGTTGCAATGATAGTAAACCAAGACAGTAATGTTGAAATGCGCGTGGTACAAACCGCTGAAGTGATTGGTCATCAATGGCGTATTGTCGATGGTTTGTCTGTTGGCGATAAGTTAATTGTCGAAGGATTACAAAAAATCCGCCCTGGTGCACCGGTTTCTGCACAGGTGTTAACGGCTGACCAACCACAAAAGTAGGGAATCATTATGGCTCGTTTTTTTATTGATCGCCCTATTTTTGCGTGGGTGATTGCACTATTAATTATGCTTGCAGGTGTGTTAGCCATCAGAGGCTTACCCATTGCACAGTATCCAAGTATTGCACCTCCAACCGTAGTGATCAGTGCTTTCTATCCAGGTGCGTCTGCCAAAACCATGGAAGACACAGTCACTCAGGTGATTGAGCAGCGCATGACTGGGCTTGATCACTTACGCTATATTTCTTCAACCAGTGACAGTTTTGGTAATGCGAAGATTACCCTAACGTTTAATGCTGAGGCTGATCCAGATATTGCTCAAGTACAAGTTCAGAATAAGCTGCAAGCGGCTACGCCATTGTTGCCTACTGAAGTTCAACAGCAAGGTGTACAAGTTAACAAGTCCAGTTCTGGATTTTTAATGGTACTTGGTTTTGTGTCTTCTGACGGTTCGATGGGCAAAAGCGATATTTCTGATTATGTTGCTGCCAACGTTCAAGACCCAATGAGCCGTGTACCTGGTGTGGGTGAACTCACGCTTTTTGGTGCGCAGTATGCGATGCGTATTTGGTTAGACCCGTTTAAGTTAACTCAATACAAATTAACCAGTATTGATATTATTGCGGCAATACGTGAGCAAAATGCCCAGATATCAGCAGGACAATTAGGTGGTGCCCCTTCGGTTGCGGGTCAAGAACTTAACGCGACCGTATCAGCACAGAGCCGCTTACAAACCCCAGAGCAATTTAAGCAAATCATTGTTAAATCTGACTCATCAGGTGCCAATGTTTATTTAGGCGATGTCGCCAGAGTTGAGTTAGGTGCAGAAAGCTACGCAGTAGACTCATATTACAATGGTAAACCAGCATCGGGCCTTGCATTCAAGCTGGCTACAGGCGCGAATGCGTTAGACACGGCAGAAGGCATTAAAGCCAAAGTTAATGAGATGAAAGAGTTTTTTCCTCAGGGACTTGAAGTCGTTTATCCCTATGATACAACGCCATTCGTAGAGCAATCGATAGAAGGTGTAGTGCACACATTGATAGAAGCCATTGTGTTGGTATTCTTGATTATGTATCTGTTCTTACAAAATTTTAGAGCAACGCTTATTCCTACCATCGCTGTACCAGTAGTATTGCTAGGTACGTTTGCGGTGCTATCAGCAGCAGGTTTCACCATCAACACCTTAACCATGTTTGCCATGGTGTTGGCCATTGGTTTGCTGGTGGACGATGCTATTGTGGTGGTGGAAAACGTCGAACGCGTGATGTCGGAAGAAGGCTTAAGTCCGCTGGAAGCCACCCGTAAATCGATGGACCAAATTACCAGTGCGTTAGTGGGTATTGGTTTGACCCTGTCAGCTGTATTTGTACCAATGGCATTTATGTCTGGGTCGACAGGGGTTATTTATCGTCAGTTCTCGATCACCATTGTATCGGCTATGGCCTTGTCGGTGTTTGTGGCAATTGTACTAACGCCTGCGTTATGTGCCACCATGCTAAAGCCTGTTAAAAAAGGCCATACTCATGCAGATACCGGTTTCTTCGGTTGGTTTAACCGTAAATTTGATGCCATGACATCACGTTATGAATCAAGTGTTGGCAGTATTTTAAAGCGTTCATTCCGTGTCATGTTGATCTACGTTGGTTTGGTTATCGCAGTGGCCTGGATTTTCTTACGCATGCCAACTGCATTTTTACCCGATGAAGACCAAGGTATCTTGTTTACCCAAGCTATTTTGCCAACCAATTCAACCCAAGAAAGCACGGTTAAGGTCTTAAAAGAGGTATCCGACTATTACCTTACCGAAGAGAAAGAACTCGTAAATTCAGTGTTTACTGTGGCGGGCTTTAGTTTTGCGGGTTCTGGTCAAAACATGGGTATTGCGTTTGTGAGCCTAAAAGATTGGTCCACACGTGAAGCGCCGGGTGAAGATGTTAAGTCGTTAGCGGGTCGAGCTATGGGTCGCTTTATGCAAATTAAAGAAGCCTTAGTGTTTGCCTTTGTGCCGCCATCAGTGATTGAACTTGGTACCGCAAATGGTTTTGACGTTTACTTAAAAGACTTAAACGGTCAAGGACATGCCAAGTTAATTGAGGCGCGTAATCAATTATTGGGCATGGCTGCGCAAAACGCTAATCTTGTAGGGGTTCGTCCAAATGGACAAGAAGATGCGCCTATCTATAAAATTAATGTTAATCACGCCAAATTACGTGCTTTAGACATTGATATTAATAGTGTGAACAGTGTCTTGGGTACCGCGTGGGGTGGGTCGTATGTGAATGACTTTATCGACCGTGGCCGAGTTAAGAAAGTTTATGTTCAGGGTGAGGCTAAATACCGTATGCAACCTGGCGACTTAGACTCTTGGTATGTGCGTAACAATAATGGTGAAATGGTGCCGTTTTCGGCATTCGCATCAGGTTCCTGGGAGTTTGGTTCACCTCAGTTACAACGTTTTAACGGTGTGCCTGCGGTTAACATTCAGGGCGCTACAGTCCCGGGCTACAGTACCGGTGCGGCGATGGATGCACTTGAAAAAATGGCTGAGAAGCTTCCACCTGGCTATGGCTTAGAGTGGAATGGTTTGTCGTACGAAGAGCGTTTATCGGGTAACCAAGCGCCTAGCTTATATGCGTTATCTATTTTAATCGTATTTTTAGTGTTAGCGGCATTGTATGAAAGCTGGTCGGTACCATTATCGGTCATTTTAGTTGTTCCACTCGGAATTATTGGTGCCTTACTGGCAATGAGTGCTCGTGGTCTGCCTAATGACGTATTTTTCCAAGTAGGCTTGCTAACCACGGTGGGCTTAGCGACTAAAAATGCCATTCTAATTGTCGAGTTTGCTAAGGAATACTACGAGAAAGGCTCAGGCTTAATTGAGGCAACCTTGCATGCTGTTAGAGTACGTTTACGCCCAATTCTAATGACCTCTTTAGCATTTGGTCTAGGTGTTGTGCCATTAGCGATTAGCTCAGGAGTAGGCTCTGGTAGCCAAAATGCCATCGGTACTGCGGTCTTGGGCGGTATGATGACCTCCACCTTCTTAGGTATCTTCTTTGTGCCGTTATTCTTTGTGGTGGTTGAACGCATTTTCAGTAAGCGTGAAAAACCCACTGAAGAGGAAAATGAAAAAGTGGATAATGATAGAAAAGATATTTAATTTTTTACATTATTGATTGTTAAAAGCCCAGTTTTGCTGGGCTTTTTTGTGACTATTGTTTCTCTATAGATGCAGCTGCTAATAAATAACCTTAATGGTGTTAAGTCAGCATTATTAAACGATATTTTGATTATTTGTGCAGGGGAAACTGTAAATGTGTTTAAAAAACACTCTTGTGCGAATGCTTTTAGGTAGTTGATAAAACTAAAGATTAAAATTTTAACTGTATAGTATTCAACCGTGCTAGTACTGTTTTTTGTGTTATAGTTAAGATCTGAATCAAAACAGTTTATTAACATCTATTGGTGTTTGGCTTACTCTTTTGTGGTTTATTTTTAGCAAAGGTATCGCCAATAAAGATGAACTTTTGATTAAATAATGATTATGATAGTGAATAACAATAATAAAGGATGTCACCATGCAGGCGCTGTTTATAAGCCTCACTTTAGCCGCTATTCTGGCTTATCTTTGGTATGCCAGTTTACTTAAAAAACGCACTTCAGCCATTGAAGCGCTGAAAGTGATCGACTCAAAAATTGATAAAAGACTGACATTGTTTACCGAGCTATGTCAGGAAAAACCATCTTATCCACGCCCTTTAACAGATGACCAACAAGCCCAGTTGGAGCAACTAAAACTGTTACAGCCCGAACATGATTGGGAACAACCGATTGAAGAGTCAAATATGGCTGGTGGCTCTTTGTCGGTATCGATAGCCGCTTGGCAGCAGATTGATCAAGGTTTAGAAGCGCTATTAGCTACAGTGAATAAAGACAAACTGAGTGCGGATCAGCTCGCTGAATATATACAGCTAGAGCTCGACTTTGTGCACGCAGAAGACTTTTACCGTAAAGCCGTAGATGAGTTAAACAGTGGGGTTAAAATTTTCCCAGGTTCGGCGGTGGCAAAATTCGCCCGTATCGCGCCGATGCCTATATTCGATCAAGTGCAGGAATAGTCACATGACATGGCGTAATCGGCAGACGCTATTGGGTATCGCTACCTTGTTGGCTTGTGTTTGCATACCTGTGCAGGTACAAGCCAAGCAAGTGGTTTTCCCTGCCGTGGAAGACGTTGAAAAGCCGCAAATCAAAGCTAAGTATATTCCTCAGCAAGCCGCAGTAAAAAAACAGTTATCGTTACAACAATCTCAAACTACCACTGCTGAAAACCACTCCGTGCCGACTATAGAAACATATAACGTATTGAGTCGACGCAACGCTAAGTCTGTCGATGAGCAATCAATTAATGATCAGCTGTCGTTGAATGCAGGCTATGTAGGAAACAAACAGAAACCGCGTACCTTAACCAATAATTATGCGTTAACGAAAGCGGGCACAGTATCGAGTAAGCCTCGTGTTAAAGCCAGTTACTCCGAAAATGGTATTGTCAGTGATTTAGGCGTTGAAAAGCGTAAAGTGTTTCAATACAAACAAACCAATGGGGTAATGGTGTTTAGCGACCAACAACCGCTGGATGCAGACTATCAAGTGTTATTGTATGAATGTTTTGCATGCCGGGTCGATTCGGTTATCGATTGGTATAAGATCCCATTATTTACCTCACATTTCGCCGCCGACGTCGCTTTAGCCGCGCGGCAGTATCAGCTTGACCCTGCACTTATTCGAGCAGTGATCCATGCAGAATCAGCGTTTAAAATTGGCGCATTATCCAAAGCAGGTGCCAAAGGATTAATGCAATTAATGCCAGGTACTGCTAGCGATATGGACGTCGATGATCCTTTCAATGCTCAACAGAATATTCGTGGTGGCAGTCGTTATCTTGCGCAGCTATTAAGCCAATTTAACGGCGACATTGACCTTGCGTGTGCGGCATACAATGCCGGCCCAACGACGGTGATGCAATACCGCGGTATACCGCCCTATCCTGAAACACAAGCTTATGTGAAGCGCGTAAAAATATTATTAAAACGCTACCAAAAAGCATTAGCCAGTTAATTTAAGGTATTTATTAATGAACCATGTAATTCATAAAGTACAACCTAAGCGGGTCAAACTCAGTCGTAACAACGGTTATTGTTTAGCGGGTATGGCCGGGTTGCTGATATTGGGTGCTGTAACCGTGCCAGCATTTGCTGCCGACAAATCAACGTTTGTAGCCCCATCACAAGAAGATGTGCGTTTATACGACATTGCTACCGCACCACAAGCTAAGCGGATTGAACAAGATATTCGTACCTTAGTTGGCTTCGGTACTCGGCACACTTTGTCTAATACCACATCTGACACTCAAGGTATTGGTGCCGCTAGGCGCTGGATTGAAGCTGAGTTTAATCGTATATCCAAAGAGTGTGGTGGCTGTTTAGAAGTGGTAACGGTTAGTGACACTGTTCAAGGTAAACGAATCGAAAATCCAACCGAAGTGGTTAACGTTATCGCGATTCAGCGTGGTAAAACGGATCCTAAGCGTGTGGTGATGATGAGTGGCGACATTGATTCTCGCGTTAGCGATGTGTTGGATGCTACCTCAATTTCTCCTGGTGCTAACGACAATGCATCGGGTGTGGCAGGGGCGCTAGAAGCTGCACGAGTATTATCAAAATATCAATTTAACGGCACTATCGTTTATGCTGCATTGTCGGGCGAAGAGCAAGGTTTGTATGGCGGCAATATTTTAGCTGATTATGCTAAAGCGCAAAATTGGCAGGTTCAAGCAGTATTAAATAATGACATGATTGGCAATATATCTGGCATTAATGGCGTGGTGAATAACAGCAGTGTACGGGTGTTTTCTGAAGGCGTACGTTTTGCCGAAACCGCAGATGAAGCCAAAGAACGCTATTTTAGTGGCGGCGAAAATGATTCTGCTTCACGCAATTTAGCTCGTAAAATTAAATCGCTAGCCGACCAGTACATGACTAATTTAGAGGTGATGTTGGTGTATCGACTCGACCGTTTTGGTCGTGGTGGGCATCATTTACCGTTTAATCAGGCTGGTTTGCCTGCCGTGCGGATTATGGAAACCAACGAGAACTATAATCGTCAGCATCAAGATATACGGGTAGAAAATGGTATTGCGTATGGTGATGTGATTGAAGGTGTTGATTTTGGATTTACCGCCAAACTGACCGCACTTAATGCGCTAAGTTTAGCGTCACAAGCATGGGCACCCGCGCCACCAACCAAGGTGACCATTGCAGGGCAAGTATCGCCGAGTACCACCTTAAGTTGGGCCAGTAGTGACGATAAAACCGTTGTCGGTTATCGCGTATATTGGCGCTCAACAACGGTAGCGGAATGGACTCATAGCCGCTATGTCGGCAAGGTTAATCAGTTCACGTTAGATAATATGGTTATCGACAATTATTTGTATGGTGTTGCGAGTGTTGCCGCGAATGGCAATGTTAGCCCGGTGGTGTTTCCGGGTGCAGCAGGTGCATTCTTTAAATAACGCTCTGTAACAGCAATTAAAGATAACCAACAAAAATGCCCAAACCGTTGCAGCGGTTTGGGCATTTTGCGGTTTGGGCATTTTTATATAATCAATAATCAGCAATCATTCTTCACATAGCACAGCAACATAAACCCTGCAGAGGGTAAATTATTCGTCCACTTCCCACTTCACAGTAGTATGACCGTCAGCACGGCCTAATAGTGGCGTCAAATAATCTAACGCCTCTTTAGCCAATACATCCAATTGCCAAGGTGGGTTTATTACCCATAAACCCGCGGCCGTCATACCAAACTCGTCACTGTCAGCACTCACCGCTTGTTCAATACGCAGTTGTCTCTTAATGCCACTATTTTTTAGTAGCGTTAACATTGCTTCTGTTTGCTCACGTTTGACCACTGGATACCATAAAAGAAATGTCCCAGTTGCAAAGCGTTTGTGGGCTTTAATGATGGCTTGAGCAACATCTTGATAGTCGGTTTTCATTTCATAACTTGGGTCGATTAATATCACTCCACGACGTTCTAATGGCGGTACCGCGGCAATTAATCCCTGTAAACCATCACCTTTAATGACTTTGACTTGTTTGTCTTCAACAAAATAATCTGCTAGTAACTCATGGTCAGTACCGTGGAGTTCGTGTAACACCATACGATCTTGCGGACGAAGCTCAACATCTACAATAGCGGGTGAGCCAGGGTACACGGTTAACTCGCCATCAAACTCAGCGTTAAAGTGCTGCACAGTTTCAACATAGTTGGCCAATGCGGTGGGTAAATTAGCGTGGTCCCATAGCTTGGCAACACCCTCTAGATACTCTCCGGTTTTTTGGGCGAACTCATCGGTTAATGAGTAGGCACCAGCGCCTGCATGAGTATCGATATACACATAAGGTTTATCTTTTTTCTGCATGGCTTTTAATACTTGAATAAGCATAGAGTGCTTAAGTACATCGGCATAATTGCCTGCATGATAACCGTGGCGATAACTGAGCATGGGCATTTCCATTTACTAAATGAGACAGCAAAAACTGTGTAATAGCGACATTATAAGTTTTCTAGCGCGCGAGGTATAGGTGTTCACTGGTGATGGCTTTTGGCATAATGGCGTAGTTTCTTACATTGGCATGGTAATCATCTTGTTGCAGACACCTATCTTCTTTAATCAGCAGTATCCCTCATTAGTCGATATAGCCCAGCGCTGGCAGTTGGTGTGGGACAAAGACGCCGCTTTTGAATTGCGTTTCGAGCAAAACTGCTTGAGTTTACATAAGCGAGATGAGCCTAAGCTTGACGGCATTAGCGTTGACTTTGTGTCTGGTGCTGTGGCGCATCGACGTAAGTTTGGTGGTGGACGCGGTCAATCGATTGCTAAAGCTGTCGGGCTAAAGCAAGGCGTAACGCCCATCGTAGTTGATGGCACCGCAGGGCTTGGTCGAGATGCTTTTGTACTGGCAAGCCTAGGCTGTAAAGTGATTATGGTTGAACGTCATCCTGTAGTGGCGGCATTGCTTGAAGATGGTTTACGCCGCGCTTATGAAGACGCTGAAATAGGCGAGTGGATGCGCGATTTGATGAGCTTATTTCACGGCTCAAGTATCAGTGCGTTAGCCGACGCCGCGAAGTCGTCTGGCACCGAGATCGATGTTGTTTATCTTGACCCTATGTACCCACACCGCGAAAAATCAGCACTGGTTAAAAAAGAAATGCGCGTGTTTCAAACTCTGGTCGGCGCAGACTTAGATGCAGATGGACTGTTAGCACCCGCTATGGCACTCGCCACTAAGCGCGTGGTAGTAAAGCGTCCTGATTACGCAGAAGACTTGAATGGTGTTAAACCGAGTATGGTGTTAGCGCAGAAAAAAAACCGCTTTGATGTCTATGTAAAATCCGCGATGAAATAACGGTGGGTTTGGTGTCTTATATTCGCGACAATAAGTATGTCGCTGAACCCATACATTGACATAATGTACCCATAGTTTGACAAATTTAACCCATTCAATGACATAAAAATGGCTTTTGTATTTATATTACAAAATCCATTTTCTTTAATATCAATGCCTTGAGTAATTAATAACCCATACATTGACAAGTTTTCGCATATTAGTACACTAAACATACTCTATTCGTGCGAATTTAACTCATGTATATAAGAAGCTTACGTAAACCATCTCCTAACAAAAACGTATTTAAATTTGCTAGCTCTAAAGTTAGCGAAACAATAATGTGTGAGAGTTCATTGGAGTTTGATGCGTGCTTTCATCATGAATACAATGATTGTATAGAGGTGTTTGGTAGCCAGCCTGAAGGGTTTTATTACGATTTTGAGGGCAAAAGATTGCCCTATACACCTGATACGATAGTTCACTTTATCGATGGGACGGTAAAGTTTCATGAATATAAACCTTATAGTAAAACATTCGATCCAATCTTTAGAGCTAAATTTGTAGCCAAGAAAGCTGCTGCTCAGGCCTTGGGAGCAGATCTTATCTTGGTAACAGAACGTCAAATCCGCGTAAATCCTATTCTAAACAACCTTAAAATATTGCACCGATATTCGGGAATATATGGCTTAAATACTATTCAAATTGAATTGCTTAAGCTTATAAAAAGAACAGGGAAAATAAGTGTAAATGATGTCGCAATAAAACAGTCATTGTCATTAGGTGAGGCTAGGTCATATCTTTATTCTCTGATACATAAAGGATTAATCAAGACCAACTTAAACCAGGATGATCTTACTTGTAACCCTTCTGTATGGTGCATTGAGTGATGGACTTCGAGGATGAATTCAGTGAGTCTGAATTAGTTAAAAAGCCCGATACCCATATTCAATATGTGAAATTAGACGATGTAGGGTTAGTGAGGCGAGATTTAGATACCTTCCCTGAATTCTTAAGAGACAAAGCACTCGGTAAATACCAGCTCATTGCTTTAATCGAAGAGACAATTACTGGTGGATGGACTAAAAAAAATCTAGACCCAATCCTTGATGCACTTTTCACTGCAAACATGGACAAGCGACCTAACTGGCGAACGTTAGTCCGTTGGCGTAAAAGCTACATTGACAGTAACGGCGATCTTGCATCATTAGTCGCTAAACGCCATAAAATGGGCAACAGAACAAGTCGAGTTCAGGGTGATGAAGCATTTTTTGAGCAAGCACTAACTCGTTTTTTAGATGCAAAAAGACCTAAAGTATCTACAGCATATCAATACTATAAAGACGCGATAACCATTGAGAATGAAAACATTGTTGATGGACAAATTCCTATCATTTCTTACAAAAGCTTTAATCAAAGAATAAAGTCACTACCTCCTTATCCTGTTGCCGTGGCGCGGCATGGTAAATTTAAAGCAGATCAATGGTTTGCTTATTGCTCATCACATATACCCCCAACGCGAATATTAGAGCGTGTAGAAATTGATCACACACCACTTGATCTAATCCTGCTTGATGATGAGTTATCTATCCCACTAGGCAGGCCTTATTTAACCTTAATCGTCGATGTTTTTAGTGGTTGTGTTTTGGGGTTCCACTTAAGTTATCGCTCGCCCTCATATGTTTCAGCAGCCAAAGCAATCGTGCATGCAATACAACCAAAATCATTTGAAGGTCTTAATATCGAACTTCAAAATGAATGGCCTTGCTTTGGTAAATTTGAAAACCTCGTTGTGGATAATGGAGCTGAATTTTGGTCAAAAAGTTTAGAGCATGCCTGTAAAGAAGCCGGTATAAACATTCAATATAACCCCGTTCGCAAACCTTGGTTGAAGCCATTTGTAGAGCGTTTCTTCGGGATGATAAACGAATGCTTTTTAACTGAGTTACCTGGTAAGACTTTCTCGAATATCCTTGCAAAAGAGGACTATAAACCTGAAAAAGACGCCATTATGCGCTTCTCTACCTTTGTTGAAGAATTCCATCGTTGGATTGTGGATATATATCATCAAGATTCAAACTCACGCGAAACGCGTATCCCCATCAAACAGTGGCAACATGGCTTTGATATTTACCCGCCATTAAAAATGAGTACAGAGGACGAACAGCGATTCACTGTTTTAATGGGCATTTCAGATGAGCGAACTTTAACGAGAAATGGCTTTAAATTTGAAGATCTAATGTATGACTCAACGGCATTGGCTGATTATCGTAAACGCTACTCACAAACTAAAGACACAATAAAAAAACTGATTAAAATCGACCCTGATGACCTCTCAAGTATTCATGTTTATCTAGAGGAGTTAGGTGGTTATCTTAAAGTACCCTGTACTGACAATAGTGGTTACACCAATGGCTTGAGCCTCCATGAGCATAAGGTGATTAAGCAAATTAATCGTGAGGTTATTCGGGAAGGCAAAGATAATTTGGGGCTAGCTAAAGCCCGTATGGCAATTCATGCCCGTGTTAAGCAAGAGCAAGAAGCATTTATTGCATCCAAAACAAAAGCTAAAATTTCAGCAGTAAAAAAACAGGCTCAGTTAGCCGATATCAGCAATACAGGTCAAGGGACGATTAATTTAAATACAGAGGAACTAAACTTATTTTTACCTAATAAATCAGAAACTAAACAAATCAATGTTTTCGATAATTGGGATGATGATTTAGAGGCTTTTGAATGAAGACCTTGAGTTCTGCTCAGATTGAGCAATTACAAATATTTAGTGACTGCATTGTGCTTCATCCACAAGTTAAAACCATTTTTAACGATTTTGATGAGTTAAGATTAAATCGTCATTTTCAATCTGATCAACAATGCATGCTATTA
This sequence comes from Shewanella sp. TB7-MNA-CIBAN-0143, assembly GCF_040310065.1. Taxonomy (NCBI): domain Bacteria; kingdom Pseudomonadati; phylum Pseudomonadota; class Gammaproteobacteria; order Alteromonadales; family Shewanellaceae; genus Shewanella; species Shewanella sp. TB7-MNA-CIBAN-0143. The sequence goes on along the minus strand of NZ_JBEOPL010000009.1, from coordinate 1,226 downwards.
ACGGGTGATACCGGTGTAGGCAAAAGCCATCTGATAAATCACTACAAAAAACGTGTCTTCGCTAGCCAGAATTACAGTCGTCAATCCATTCCTGTATTAGTGAGCCGTATATCCAGTGGAAAAGGGTTAGATGCAACCTTAACTCAAATATTAATGGATCTTGAGTTGTTTGGTAGTCACCAAAGAAAAAAGCGTGGTTATGAGACTGACTTGACCAAAAAACTTGTCGGTAGTTTGGTTAGGGCAGAGGTTGAGCTGCTTATCATCAATGAGTTTCAAGAGTTGATAGAGTTTAAAACCGTTCAAGAACGGCAATTAATTGCCAATGCATTGAAGTATATAAGCGAAGAAGCCAAGGTGCCTATTGTGTTAGTGGGTATGCCATGGGCAGTGCAAATTGCAGAAGAGCCGCAATGGTCATCTCGGTTAATACGCCGAAGAAAACTTGAATATTTTAGCCTTCAAAAGGACAGTAAGTATTTTCGTCAATATCTTATGGGATTGGCGAAATACATGCCATTTAACGAACCGCCAAAACTTGAAGCTACACATACCACAGTCGCATTATTTGCTGCATGTAGGGGTGAAAATAGAGCGTTAAAACACCTATTAACTGAATCATTAAAAATAGCTTTAATGGATAATGCTATAACTCTGGATAATCAATATTTAGTAGCAGCATTCAATAAATTGTGCTTATTTGATGACGTCAGTAATGAGCTAATACAGTTGAAAGATAATCCATTCACTCTGCCGATAGAGCAAATCAAAATATCTGAAATAACACGATATTCCACTTACAATCAAAACGCATTAGCAAGTAACGAGATGCTATCTGCAAGGCTATTTTCAGTCCCGGTTACCTTAACTAAGTTACTGAGTAAATAAGCCATTCAGAACTAGTGCCGCCCATCATTCTTTAAGGCGCTTAAACAAGCCTCTACCGCTTTAATCTTTCCTATAAACATATAACATTGATTTCGAGCTTCGACAATTCGTGGGTAAATTTTTTGCTCCATATTGGGTAGTTTATTGAGCAGCTTTTTTAGCTCTTCAGCTTCACTGGTTGAGCTAATGAGATCGAATTGGTATTGATGAAGAGTAGTATTGAGCAGATTGGAATGACTTGACACCGTATTAGTCCTTGGGCCCCCCTGTGTCAGGATTGTTGTCACCCCTTAAAATCATCCAATAATTAAATAGAGGGGGCGGTCAATGAGAGCTCA